>PLEC01000104.1 GCA_003136935.1 Gammaproteobacteria bacterium | reverse complement strand
GAAGTGCTCATGGATGGCGCGCACTCCATCGAGCGCTGCGAGCAGGTGACCGACGAGGTCCTCAGCACCGTGTTTCGCGAGCTGTTTGAGCACCGGGTGTACCTGGAGGGCATGGTGTTGAAGCCCAACATGGTGATCTCGGGCAAGAAGGCGGCCAATCGCGCTCCACCGCAGACCGTTGCCGAGGCGACGGTGAGGGTGCTCAAGCGCCACGTGCCGCCCGCGGTGCCCGGGATTGCATTTCTTTCCGGCGGCCAGTCCCCGACCGAGGCCACCCTGCACCTGTCGCTCATGCACAAGCTTGGGCCGCTGCCGTGGTCGCTGACCTTCAGCTACGGCCGCGCGCTCCAGGACACGGCGCTCAAGGCGTGGGGCGGCACGACCGCGAATTTCGCCGCCGGACAGAAGGAGTTCGCCAGGCGCGCGAAGTTGAACGGACTGGCGACCACCGGTCGCTACACGGCTGACATGGAAACCCAGGCGGCTTGAGCAGCGCTGCATCCCCACAGCCCGCCGGAGCGGCCGCCGCGTCCGACGTGGTGGTCGACGTGCGTGACGCTTACTACTCCGTCGGCGACCGGGCGATTTTTTCGGGGCTCGATCTGAAGGCACGGCGTGGGCGCATCACGGCCATCATGGGACCGAGCGGCACCGGCAAGACCACGCTCCTGAAGCTGATCACGGCGCAGATCACCGCCGACCGTGGCCAGGCGATGGTCTTCGGCCGGGATCTGGCCACGTTAAGCCGTGGCGAGGTGTACGCGCTGCGGCGCCGCGTGGGGATGCTGTTCCAGAACGGCGCTCTGCTCACCGACCTCGACGTGTTCGAAAACGTCGCCTTTCCGGTGCGCGAGCACACGGATCTTCCCGAGCCGCTGATCCGGCGCCTGGTGCTCACGAAGCTCCAGGCGGTGGGTCTGCGCGGAGCGGCGGATCTCATGCCGGGGGAACTCTCCGGTGGCATGGCGCGGCGGGTGGCGCTGGCCCGCGCCATCGTCATGGACCCGGAAGTGCTCATTTACGACGAGCCATTCGCGGGGCTCGATCCGATTTCCCTCGGCGTGATCCAGCGGCTCATCAAGCACATGAACGCGGCGCTGAGTATCACGAGCATTGTTGTCTCCCATGACGTGCAGGAGCTCGCGGCCATTGCCGACGATAGCTATCTGCTGTCGGCGGGACGCATCGCCGCTTCCGGCACTCCCGCGGAGCTGCGTGCAAGTGATTCGGCGGCCGTGCGGCAATTCATGACGGGAGCCGCCGAAGGCCCGGTGGCGTTCCACTATCCGGCCCCCGACTACGCCACCCAGCTGCTCGCGGCGGATGAATGAATGAGTAACGGCGGCGGCAACAGTATTGTGTTCGAGGGCGTGCGCCGCCTGGGGGCCGTCACCATCTTTCTCGGGCAGCTTCTCGCTCAGTGTCTACCCTCGCTGGGGCGCCCGCGACTGCTGGTGCACCAGATCTACAACGCCGGAGCCCGTTCGCTCATCATCATCATGCTGTCGGGTCTTTTCGTAGGCATGGTGCTCGGCCTGCAGGGTTTCCAATTGTTGCAGCGCTTCGGCTCCGAGGAGGCGCTCGGCACGGCTGCGGCGCTCGGGTTGCTCAAGGAACTCGGTCCGGTGGTGACGGCGCTGCTGTTCGCCGGCCGCGCCGGTACCGCGCTCACTTCTGAAATCGGCCTCATGCGCGCGACCGATCAGCTCACGGCCATGGAGATCATGGCGGTGGATCCGTTGCGTTACGTGGCCGCGCCGCGCTTTTTGGGCGGGGTGATCGCCATGCCCCTCCTGGCGGGGATCTTCAGCGTCATCGGCCTCTACGGCGCGCAGTTGATCGGTGTGGTGCTGATGCGCGTGGACCGGGGCGTATTCTGGTCGCAGATGCAAGGCGCGGTCGGCCTGCGGGACGTGATGGAAGGGCTGGTGAAGAGCCTGGTGTTCGGCGTCGCCTGCAGCCTCATCGCGGTGAACGAGGGCTACCACGCCGAACCGACGGCAGCCGGAGTCGGACTTGCCACCACCCGCACGGTAGTGGCCTCATCGGTGGTGGTTCTGCTCCTCGACTACGTGCTGACCGCGGCTTTTTTACAGGGGTAACCTACAATCATGCGTGCCAATCGAACCCTCGAAATTGGAACCGGATTTTTTATGCTGCTGGGCTTTGCGGCGCTGTTGTTCCTGACGACGCAGCTGCCCGCGAGCGGCATGAAGTTCGGCGGCGCCAAGGCGGGCTATAAAGTGACGGCCGAGTTCGACAACATCGGTGACCTCAAGGTGGGGTCGCCTGTGAGCATGTCGGGCGTGCGTGTGGGCGATGTCACCAACATCCGCTTCGACTCCAAGGACTACAAAGCCGTAGTCAGCATGCGCGTCGACCCGCAGTACAGCCAGATTCCCGAAGACAGCTTCGCCAGTATCGAGACGCAGGGCCTGCTCGGCGGCAAGTACATCGGTATCAGCCCCGGCGGTCAGGACACTTACTTGAAGAACGGCAGCCGCATCGATCAGACTCAGTCGGCCATCGTGCTCGAGAACCTGATCAACAAGTTCTTTGCCAACTACACCAGCAAGGGCAGCGATAGCCAGAGCACTGACAAGCAGACCAAAGTGGAGCCCAAGAAATGATACGAGCAATTGTTGTATTGAGCGGGCTGTGGCTGACATGCGGCCTGGGTGTTGCACAGGCACAGGCGGCGCCAGCCGCACCGGCAGCGGCGCCCGCGGCCGCGAGCACACCGGCCGGCGACGGACCCACGGAGGTCGTGCAGGCCGCGGCGCAGGGAATGCTCGGCGATCTCGACAAGGATCGCGATGCCTACCGGCGTGATCCGTCGAAAGTCGGGCACCTGGTCGACAAGTACCTGCTGCCGCATTTCGACACCGAGTATTCAGCGCGCCTGGTACTGGGCCAGCACTGGCGCACCGCCACGCCTGAGCAACGTAAGCAATTCGTCGATGCGTTCTACCATTCGCTGCTCACCAACTACGGCAACGCGCTGACCGACTTTACTGCGGACCGGTTAAAGATCTTCCCGACCAAGGTTGATCCGGACGCCACCCGCGCCACGGTGCGCACCGAGGTCAAACGCAGCAACGGCGATCGGGTCTCGGTGAACTACTACCTGCACAAGACGCCCGAGGGCTGGAAAGCCTGGGACGTCGTGATCGACGGCATCAGCTACGTCAACAGCTATCGCGAGGACTTCGGTGCGCAGATCGACGCTCAGGGCATCGACGCGGTGATCAAGCGCCTGGCGTCCGGCGAAAAGCCGGGCGCCATCAGCAAACAGGCCAATGGCCACGCGAACGGCGGCAAGTAGTCCGTGAGCACACCCGCAGCGGTGGCGAGCCCGGCTGCGCCTGGCGCCACCGCTACATTTACCCTTACGCCCACGGCGGCGGGCCGCTGCGCTGCGCAGGGCCAACTTACCTTCGCAACCGCACGCGGCGCGCGGCAGCAGGGGCTGACGGCCCTGGGCGGCGCGGGCACGGGACCTGTGGAAATCGACTGCGGGGCGGTGAGCCTGGCGGACAGTGCCGGGCTTGCGGTGCTGCTTGACTGGCTCAGCGCAGCCAAGGGTGCCGGCCAGACCCTGCGGTACACGCACCTGCCGGAGGATGTCGTGGCGCTCGCCCGCATCAGCGAGGTCGACGAGCTGCTGGCGCGAGGCGTGTAGGGGCCGATGAACTAGTGCGGCGGCGCGGTCTGCGGCGGCGGTTGCTGTGGTGACTGCGCGGGTGGCGATGGCGTCGGCGATGACGGCGATTCGGGGGACGGCTTCGGTGCTGCGGCGGCGGGAGCTGCCTGATCCTCACCCGCTTCCTCCATCATCTTCTCTTCCTGATCCTCTTCGCCCGCTGATTGGCCGCCGTGCACCTTGTAGTCGCGGTGCTGCAGGTAGGCGCTGCGGATGAATGCATACGGGTCATAGGCGCCCGAAATCGCAGCGTCCGCGTCGAGGAACCGGGCACGCGTGTTCACCGCCCCCAGGCCCCACAGGCCCCAGCTGACCCAGTTGTTGCGGATGTAGTGGCGCGGATCGCTGTACACATCCCCGACGCGCCCGACCGCGTCGCGGATGTCCGAGGGTCCGAGGAACGGGATGACCAGGTATGGCCCGGTCCTGAGCCCCCACTTGCCGAGCGTCTGGCCGAAATCGCGGTCGTTCTTTTCGAGGCCCGCGGCGGTTGCAGGATCCAGCAATCCTCCGATCCCAACTGTCGTGTTCAGCAGCAGTCGCCCGGTGTCGGAGCCGAAGGCTTTGAACTGCCCCTGCAGCAGGTCATTGACCATGACCACCGGGTACTCGAGGTTGTCGAGGAAATTGCCGATGCCTTTCTGTACGAATTGCGGCGTGACCTTGCGATAGCCACGGGCCACGGGCTTGGCGATCGCCCGGTCGAACGCATCATTGAATCGGTAGGTGCCCCGGTTCATGCGCTCCCATGGGTCGCGCGGATCGCTCCGCACGCCCGGCTGTGTGGCGCAACCAGCCAGCAACAGCAGGCACAGCGGCAAGAAGATGCGGCGCACGGATGCAGTCATAGGGCGCGCATTCTAGCAGGCGCAGACACGGTACAGCTTAAGCAACGGGACAGCAGTGCCAGCGGCAGTGCCAGCGTCAGCGGCCGCCGCGCCGCCCCGAAGAGGGGTGGTCGTCGTTGTTGTCGGTCAGCTGGTTCTTTCGCAGACTTCTGAGGTATTCGCGCACTTCGTCGAGACGCGCCTGATAGCGCTCTTTTTGAATCTGGCTGATGTGGGGAGCGGCCAGTGCCAGCTGCAGCTGCTGGGCGGCGAGATTCAGGTCGCCGCCCTCGATCTGGTACTCGCCCATATAGAAGTACGCATCCCCGGCGTCGCCGGCGGCACTCGCTGCGAGTGCCGTAAGGCGGATCTGGTCGGGCGTGGGCTCGACGTTGTTGAACAGATCGAGCAGCACGTTATGAGCATCCCCGGGCCGGCCGGCGGTCATCAGCGTCTCGGCGTAGCGCACGGTGATGGGGACGTTGCGCGGGAAGAGGGTGAGCGCGTGACGGAAGGTTGTCAGGGCCTCATCGACGCGGCCCGCCTTGGCCTGAGCCTGGCCGAGCGCCGCGTGCAGGAGTGTGAGCCCCTCGTGCTGCTGCACCAGGGGCGTGAGGATTTTCACTGCCTCATCCGCGTGGTTGCTGTTGAGAAGCGCCAGCGCCTCGCCGTAGCGGTTCTCGAGGGTATCTTCGCCGCGGGCGATCTTCTGCTCGTAGGTCGGCGCGAGGTTTACATCCCCGGTTGCGGTGAGCACGCGCACCCGTTCGCGGATGAGCAGGAAGCTCTGGGAATCCTTGCCCTTGCGCGGCGGGAACTGCGCAGCGCGGGCTCGCGCCTCGCCGAGGCGGTCGCTGGTGACGGGGTGATCAATGAGCATCGCCGGAATGTAGGTTTCGTATAGGCCCTGGTGGCGGCTCATGGTTTCGAACATGTTCGCCATGGCGTTGGGTTCGTAGCCCGCGCCGGCGAGGTAGCCGATGCCGACGCGATCGGCCTCCGCCTCGTTGTCACGCGTGAAGTTGATCTGCTGCTGCGCGGCAAGTCCGGTGGCAGCGGCGATGCCGCCCTCGGCCGCCTGGCCGCCGCCGATCGCTCCCAGCAGGATGGCTCCGAGGATCGCCGCGGCGGTGGTGAGGCTCTGCTGGCTCTGGTTGCGGAGCTGGCGCGCGATGTGATGCTGCGTGATGTGCGCGGTCTCGTGCGCCATCACCGCCGCGAGCTCCGATTCGGTCGAGCTGACGAGTATCAGCCCGGTGAACATGAACACGTAGCCGCCCGACACGGCGAACGAGTTGATGGACGGGTCTTTGACCACCAAGTAGTGGAAGAACTGGCCGCCCATGGCGCTCTGCGAGGCGAGCCGCTGGCCCACCGACTGTATGTACTCGCAGACCTCCGGGTCCTCGAGCAGCGCGTTCTGATCGCGCAGTTCGCGCGCGATCATCGCGCCCAGGCGGTACTCGTCGGTGTGCGACAGCATGGCTTCAGCGGGGCTGCCGAGGTCGGGCAGGTCTGAGCCGGCAGCCGGGGGCTGCAGATCCACGGGCGTGCCCGGCACGTCCTGCGCGAAGGCACTGCCTGCGAGCATGGCGAAGGCGGTGAGCAGGATCAGAAGGAGTCGTCGCATCATCCGAAGTTCGACCGCCACGGGGGTCGCGAAGTTTCCTTACATTTACAGCCGCTTACAAGCGAGCCTCAGACGGGGCGCGCCACAGCCTCAAGCCTACAGCGTATCGGAGGCATAGTCCGCCAGCCGCGAGCGCTCCCCCCGAACCAGCGTGATGTGTCCGGAGTGCGGCCAGCCGCGGAAGCGGTTCACGACATAGGTGAGTCCGGAGGTCATCTCCGAGAGGTACGGGGTGTCGATCTGGGCGATGTTGCCGATGCAGGCAACCTTGGTACCGGGACCGGCGCGGGTGACCAGGGCCCTCATCTGCTTGGGGCTCAGGTTCTGCGCCTCATCGAGGATCAGAAAGCGGTTGAGGAACGTGCGCCCGCGCATGAAGTTGAGCGAGCGGATCTTGATGCGGTTGCGCAAGAGGTCGTTGGTCGCCGCGCGCCCCCAGTTGCCGCCTTCCTGCGATCCGGTGAGCACCTCAAGATTGTCCATGAGCGCCCCCATCCAGGGCTCCATCTTTTCCTCTTCCGTGCCGGGCAGGAAGCCGATGTCCTCGCCGAGCGGAATGGTCACCCGCGTCATGATGATTTCCGCAAAGCGGTTGGTCTCGAGCGTCTGCATGAGGCCCGCGGCGAGCGCCAGCAGCGTCTTGCCCGTGCCGGCCGGTCCGAGCACCGTGACGAAGTCGATCTGCGGATCCATGAGGAGGTTGAGGGCGAAGTTCTGCTCGCGGTTGCGCGCCGTGATGCCCCAGATATTGTGCCGCTCATTGCGATAGTCGCGCGTCAGTTCGATGGTGGCCGTGTCGGCGCTGATCCTGCGCACGATGCCCTCGANNGTGATTTCGTAGAAAGTGCGGTCGGCTTCTTTCCATGAGCGCATGTCCTTGCCGTGCCGCTCCCAGAAGTCCGTTGGCAGCGCGGTCATGCCGCTGTAGAGGACGTCGGCATCCTCGAGGGTCTTGTCGCTGTAGTAGTCCTCGGCGTGCACACCGAGGACGGCCGCCTTGATACGCAGGTTGATGTCCTTGGACACCAGGATGACGCGCGCGTCCTTTTGCTCGTTCTGCAGCGCCAGCGTCTGCGCGAGGATGGCGTTGTCGCCGCCGTGTCCAGGCAGGCCTTCGGGCAGTACGCTCGAAAGTTGTCGGGTCTGAAAGAACAGCCGTCCCGTGGAGGGCTTCTTGCCGTGGTTGCCGGAGTAGCCACTCGGCAGCTGCAGGCCACGGTCGATCTGCTCCTTGCTGGCATCGCGCATCATCTCGTCAAGATTGCGACTCACCTGGCGCGCGTTGCGCGAGGCCTCGGAGAGGCCCTTCTTGTGGGCATCGAGCTCTTCGAGCACCACCATGGGCAGGTACACGTCGTGCTCTTCGAAGCGAAAAATCGCGGTCGGATCGTGCATCAGCACGTTGGTGTCGAGCACGAACAGCCGCCGGCCGGTGCGCGCGCGGCCCTTGGTCTCGCGGGATTCTCCCGAGGCTGCCGTGGGACCAGGATCAGAGACGCTGCGCTGCTTCAAGTACTTCCTCCGCGTGACCGGGAACCTTCACTTTGCGCCACTGCTGCTGCAGGCGGCCGCTGCCATCCAGCAGGAACGTGCTGCGCTCCACTCCAAGGTACTTTCTGCCGTACAGGCTTTTCTGTTTGATGACATCGAACAGCTTGCAGACTCTCTCGTCCGTATCGGCGAGCAGTGCAAAGGGCAGTGACTCCTTGGCCGCGAACTTGTCGTGCGAGGCGACGCTGTCGCGCGATACACCCACCACCTGCGTGCCCGCCTTCCTGAAAGCTGCATGCAGATCGCGAAAGTCCTGTGATTCGCGGGTGCACCCGGAGGTCATGTCCCGCGGATAGAAATAGAGCACCAGTTTTTTGCCGGCCGCATCCTTGAGGCTCCAGGTGCCGCCGCCCGTCATGGGCACGGAGAATTGGGGTACTTTCGCACCAGCTTTGATCGTTGCCATCTACGTTCAGGATTTGACCGGTTCGAGGATGGCGTCGAGGTTCAGCGAATCGCAGAACTCCATGAACTCCTCACGCAGGTGCGCCACGTGGATGCGGCTCGGCACGTTGACGATCATCTGCACGGCGAACATCGGGGCGCCGGTGTGCGCCGCCGGGTAGCTGCGGGTGGAGGCTTCCGCGATATCGATGCCGCGGGTGGCAAAAAAACCGGCCAGTCCCGAGACGATGCCGGTCTGGTCGAGGCATACCACGTCAATCGAATAGGGCAGCATGTCCGTGCGCGGCGCGCGCGGCTCGGTGCGCTTCACCTGAATGCTGAGGCTGCTGGTTTCGGCGAGGCGATTGAGCTCGGTTTCCAGCTTCGCGAGTGCGTGCCAGTTGCCGGATACCAGCAGCAGCATCGCGAACTCGGTGCCGAGGTTCGCCATGCGACTTTCACTGATGTTGCCGCCCGACTCGCTGATGACGCGGGTCAGTTCGTGGACCATCCCTGTGCGGTCGCTGCCGATCGCCGAAACGGCGAGGTGCTGCTTCATCTGTGCGTGGTGGAGGTAAGTCTGCTTGCTTGTCGCTGCGGCGGAGTGTACCGGGAGCGGCGGCGGGTTGCGACCGGCAGCGTGGGGCGTCGCAAGGAAGGCTTGCCTCGGCGCGCGGGCGGCTCGTAACATCACGGGCTTCCCCGCGAGCGCGTGAGAGTTGCATGTTTTCAGGCAGCCTGGTCGCCATAGTCACCCCCATGGGTGCGGACGGCGCCGTCGACTTCGCGGCCTGGGCGCGACTGCTTGATTTTCATCTCGCCAACGGCACCGACGGCATCGTCGTCGGTGGCACCACCGGGGAATCGGCCACGCTGCAGGATGCAGAACTGCGCGAGCTGACGGTGCGCGCCTGCGCTCAGGCACGCGGGCGCGCCGCCGTGCTGGTGGGCGCCGGTACCAGCAGCACCGCGACCACGGTGGCGCGCGTGAGGTGGCTGTCGGAGTTGCCCATCGACGCGCTGCTGGTCGTCACGCCGGCCTACAACCGGCCCAGCCAGGAGGGCCTGTTCCGGCATTTCTCGGCGGCGGCCGCGGCCGCCGGTAAGCCGCTGCTCCTCTACAACGTTCCGGGCCGCACTGCCGTGGATATGCAACCGGAGGCAGTCGGACGGCTGTCGCGGGTCGCAGGCATCGTCGGGATCAAGGAGGCGGTGCCCGAAGTCGCACGGGTGCGCGAGCTGCTGCGTGTCTGCAGCGCGGATTTCGTGGTGCTGAGCGGGGATGACGCCAGCGCGCGCGCTACCATCGCGGCGGGTGCGCGCGGGGTCATTTCGGTGACGGCGAACCTCGCGCCAGGGGCGATGAAGGCTATGGTGTCCGCGGCGCTCGCCGGGGACGGCGCACGGGCAGGGCGGTTGGACGCGCCGCTCGCGGCTCTGCACCGGGACCTGTTCGCCGAGAGCAATCCGATTCCGGTGAAATGGGCCCTTATGCAGATGGGACTCATCGGTCCTGGGTTAAGATTGCCGCTGTTACCGCTGGCGCCGCAGTACCACGAGGTCGTGCGCGCCGCGGCGCGCAGCGCGCAGGTGTCGCCAGGGTTTTAAGCGAAGGAGCTGAAGTGCCGGGATTGAAGATGGTTACGGGGTTGTTGTGTCTCACGCTGCTGCTGAGTGTGAGCGGCTGTCACATGGTGCGCAGTAAGCTCGACCAACGCGCCTGCAATGAAACCCAGATTTACGCGAACCAACGCAGCGTCCCGCCGCTGCAGGTCCCGTCCGGAGTGGACGCGCCTGATACCGCCAACGGCCTGCGCCTGCCGCAGCTGAATGAGCCGGCGCCGCCGCCGCGCCCGCGTTCGGCCCGCTGCCTCGATGAACCGCCGTCCTTCAAGGTCCAGAAGGCACCGCAGGCTTAAGCAGGCTTTCTGCCCGGGCGGCGCGCGATGCAGGCCACTCCCGCATGCCTTATCATTCGCGCCCGTTTTTCTTGGGGCTTCGCGATATGCGAATTAGCTCGATGAAAGTATCGTAAGTATTTGATTGGAGAGGTGGCCGAGCGGTCGAAGGCGCTGGACTGGAATTCCAGTAACATCTTAACGGGTGTTCGTGGGTTCGAATCCCACCCTCTCCGCCA
>PLEC01000008.1 GCA_003136935.1 Gammaproteobacteria bacterium | reverse complement strand
ACCAGGCCGTCGGTGCCGCCATATTCGTCGATGACCAATGCGAGCTGCATGCGGCTAGCCTGCATGTTGGCGAGCAATACTGCGACGGGCATGGACGGCGGCACAAACAGAATGTTGCGAACGAGACTGGTATCGGCGAGCGGTTTGGAAAGGTCGAGCCGGCTGAGGTCGAATTGCTTTGGATGCGCGGTTGCGTTTTCTTCGACCACGCCGGCGGGCGGCACTTCAGCGCCCTGCGTAACGTAGCCCATCAGATCCTTGATGTGGACGAGGCCGACGGGATCGTCGAGCGATTCGCGGTACACCGGCATGCGCGAGTGGCCTGAGGCGAGGAAGCTTGAGAAGAGATCGCCAAGGCGGATGTCGATGTTGACCGCCTCGATGTCGGCGCGGGGCACCATGATGTCGTCGACGCGCACATCGCGCAGGCGCAGGATGCTGGACAGCATCGCGCGCTCTTCTGGTGAGAAGCCGGCGGCCACGTCTTCGGTGGCCAGCGCGTTGGCAAGTTCCTCGCGGATGGAGCCGGATCCCTTCAGGCCGACTGCGGCGCGCAGGCGATCGATCCAGTTTTCCTGGCTGCTAGGGGCATCCGTGCCGGAGGCCGGTTTGTCGCTGTCGCTCATCCCGCCCCTCCACCGTAGGGATCGGCTATGCCGAGGCGGCCGAGTATATCGATTTCCAGCCCCTCCATCACTGAAGCTTCCGCATCGTCGTCATGTTCGTAGTCCAGCAGATGCAGCAGGCCGTGGACGACGAGATGGGCAAGATGATCGTCGAATGCCAGCCCGCCAGCCGCCGCTTCGCGGGCAATCGTTTCCTCGGCCAGAACGAGATCGCCGAGAAGCGGGCCGAACATCCCGGCCGTCGCCGGCGGGGCCGGAAACGACAAGACGTTCGTGGCGGAGTCTTTGTCGCGATAGCGATGGTTAAGCCGCCGCAAATGGGCGTCGTCGGTAAACAGCAGGCTAAGTTCGCTTCCTGGGGCAAGCGGCGGCTTGGCCACGGCTAGAGCGGCCTCCACCGCGCGTTCGATCAGCGCGCGCAGTTTCGCGCGCGCCGGCCATTGGCCAGCCTCGACCAGGATGTCGATCATGGGAGCGCGGACCGATTGCGACAACGACATCATCGCGGCGGGGTGGCGATCCTCGCGCGGTCGGCGGCGTCGTAGGCCTCGACGATTCGTCCGACCAAAGGATGACGAACGACATCGGCGGCGGTAAAGCGCACCTGCGCGATGCCTGAGACACCTTCGAGCAGGCGCACCGCCTCGACCAGTCCGGAGGTCTGTCCAGGCGGAAGATCGATCTGGCTGGGATCGCCGGTGACGATCATGCGCGAGTTCTCGCCAAGACGAGTGAGGAACATCTTCATCTGCATCGACGTGGTGTTTTGGGCCTCATCGAGGATGACCACGGCGTTGGCTAGCGTGCGCCCACGCATGAAGGCGAGCGGCGCCACCTCGATGACGCTGCGCTCGATGAAGCGCGCCACGCGGTCAAAGCCCATCATCTCGTACAGCGCGTCGTACATCGGCCGCAGGTATGGATCGACTTTCTGTGTCAGGTCGCCGGGCAGGAACCCCAGGCGCTCGCCCGCCTCCACGGCCGGCCGCACCAGGATCAGCCGCCGCACGCGCTCGGCCTGCAGGGCCTCCACCGCGCACGCCACCGCCAGATACGTCTTACCCGTGCCCGCAGGCCCGATGCCGAAAGTCAGATCGCGGGTGCGGATGTGCTCCAGGTAGTCGCGCTGGTGCGCGCCGCGCGCGCGGATACCGCCGCTGGGCAGCCGCACACCATGGTCGCGCGAGTCCGCCGCGGCGACCGGCGGACCGGACTCGCGTTCGTGCAGTGCCAGATGCACACGCTCGGGAGTGACTTCATCAGTCGCCGTGAGGAGAAACAGCTCCCGCAGCAGCTCCTGCGCGTTGGCGGCCCGTGCGCCGCTGACGCGGAAGTTGTCGCCCCGGCGCTGGATGCGCACGTCCAGGCGCGATTCCAGCAGGTGCAGGTTCGCATCGAGCGGCCCGCAGAGGTTGGCGAGGCGCGCGTTGTCCGCCGGCTCCAGAACGAACTCGCGCTGCGACTCGGGCGCTGGTGCGGCCACAGGCATTTCAGCCGCTGACCGCGGCACGCGGGGCCGGGTGGGCGTGCGCCGCGTGGGCGCGCGGGAGCGTGTCGACCAGCCGTCCGCGCAGGCTGTGGGCGCGCGCCTCGGTGACCTCGACGTCGACGAAGCGGTTGATGAGCGTCACGGGCCCGGCGAAATTCACCCAGCGATTGTTGGCGGTACGGCCGGCGAGCTCGCGCGCATCCTTCTTCGCCGGCCGTTGGATGAGCACCCGCTGGCGCGTGCCAACCATCGCCTCGCTGATCACGCGCGCCTGGGATTCGATCTGCGCCTGCAGCCGGGCAAGCCGCTCGAGCTTCACCTCGTTGCCAAGCTCATCAGGGAGCGAGGCGGCGGGGGTGCCGGGACGGCGGCTGTAGAGAAAGCTGAACGACTGATCGCAGTCCATGTCGCGCGCCAGCGCGAGCGTCGCGCCGAAGTCGCGTTCGGTCTCACCAGGAAACCCGACGATAAAGTCCGTTGAAATGGCGATGTCGGGACGCACGGCGCGCAGGCGTCGCACCTTGTCCTTGAATTCGAGAGTGGTGTAGCCGCGCTTCATGAGCGCGAGCACGCGGTCGGAGCCGCTTTGCACCGGCAGATGCAGGTGATTGGCGAGCTGCGCCACGTTCGCGAACGCCTCGATCAGGCTGTCGCCGAACTCCAGCGGGTGCGAGGTAGTGAAGCGGATGCGCTCGATTCCTGGCACGCGCGCGACGTGGTGGATGAGCGTGGCGAGATCCGCCTGCACGCCGTCGGCCATCGGCCCGAGATACGCGTTGACGTTCTGACCCAGCAGGGTGATCTCGGCAACCCCCTGGGCTGCGAGTGCGCGTACTTCGTCCAGCACCGAGTCAAAGCCGCGGCTGACTTCCTCGCCGCGCGTGTACGGCACGATGCAG
>PLEC01000074.1 GCA_003136935.1 Gammaproteobacteria bacterium | reverse complement strand
TTCCGCAAATACTCCTGGCTCGAATTTCATGGGTGAAGGTTAACCACTGGGGCAGCCTATAACGGGCGGCGCTTTGGCACACTTGCTGCGCCAAAACGGCACCAAGTGGCACAACGCCGCACCACTAAGTGCTTGTGCCAGCAGGTGATGGGTTGTGTGTGTTGGTGTACGGCGCGGACTTTTAATCCGCTGGTCGACGGTTCGATCCCGTCACGCCCCATATTCNNGATGATCATGAGGCGATTCGCAGGCGTATTCGCTCGTTGCTGGCGTCGCGCTCCGAGTGGACAGTCTGTGGCGAGGCGGCAGATGGCCTCGAGGCGGTCGAGAAGGCCAAGTCGCTTCAACCTGCTCTCGTGCTTATGGACGTGTCCTTGCCCCACATGGGTGGAGTGGAGGCGGCGCGAATCATCCGGCGAGACAGGCCGGAAACCGCTGTCATCATCGTCAGCCAGAATGATCCAAAGCTGCTTGCACGACAAGCAGCCGAGGTCGGCGCGCGTGCGCATATTTCGAAGTCAGACCTCGGACGCAACCTCCTGCGCACCATTGACAAGGTCGTGGCCGTTCACGCGACGCACGACCGTCAACACAGCGCGAAGCGTGCGGGAAACGGCATCGAGGCGCACGCCGCAGAGGCCGCGGCGCCGCGGCGACCCGCGCCAGACAGCTCCACTGGCATCAAGGCGCCACAGGATCTCGCACCAGGGTCGGGGCCCGGTGAGCGAGCGATCGGTCTGCTCGCCGCCATCGTTGATTCATCGGATGACGCGATCATCAGCAAGAATCTCGATGGCATTATCACCAGCTGGAACAGGAGCGCGGAACGGATCTTCGGCTATACCGCCGCCGAAGCTCTCGGCCAGCACATCATGCTGATCGTCCCAGCGGATCGCCGCAACGAGGAGGCAGGGATTCTTGCGCGCCTCCGCCGGGGCGAGCGCGTCAATCACTTCCAGACCATCCGCACGGCCAAGGACGGCTCGAGAATAAGCGTGTCCCTGACCATTTCTCCGGTACGGGATGCCGCGGGGCGCGTCGTTGGTGCCTCGAAAGTTGCGCGCGACGTCACGGCGCAGAGACGCTATGTGCAGGAACTGCGGGAGAGCGAGGAGCGCTTTCGCGCGATTGTGGAAACCACTCCGGAGTGCGTCAAGCTGGTGGCGCCGGATGGCACGTTACTGCACATGAATGCAAGCGGGCTGCGGATGCTTGCCGCGGACTGCGACGAGACGGTGATCGGCAAGTGCGTGTACGAGCTGATTTCCCCCGAGGACCGGGAAAGATTCCGCGCCTTTAATGAAAGCGTCTGTGCCGGCGAGAAGGGCTCGCTGGAGTTTGAGGTCATTGGCTTCGACGGCCAGCGGCGGCAGATGGAAAGCCATGCGGCGCCGCTACGCAATGCCGACGGCACGGTAGTGCATCTTGCGGTGACGCGTGATGTTTCCGAGAGCAGGCGCGCGGAGGAGCGGGAGCGTCTGCTCCTGGCGCAAAGCGTGGCGGCTATCGCGAAATTCCAGGCGGTGTTCGAGCAGACCTCGTTATTCGCCGGGATCATGAGCAACGATGGAATCCTCGTTGAGGTGAACAGACAGGCCCTGGATGCATGCGGCTACCGGGAGGACGAGGTGCTGGGACTGGCATTCTGGGACACACCCTGGTGGCGGGAATTCAAGGAGTCGCGCGACAGGATCCGTGCGGCAACACCGCTGGCTGCACGGGGTACGCCATATCGGGAAACCCTTCGCTATTCGTGGGCGGACGGCACACAACGGCTGGTGGAATTTTCGCTGCATCCCATCCTGGATGACACGGGACGCGTCTGCTTCCTGCATCCCACCGGCGTCGACATCACCGACCTGAAGAACGCTGAGGAACGCTACCGCAGTCTCGCGGAGACGCTCGAATCGGAGGTGCAGGCACGAACACGCGAGGTGGCGGCGCGCAATGCGGAAATCGTGAAGCAGTCGGCGCAGCTGCGCGCGCTTTCCTGGCGGTTGCTGCAGATGCAGGAGGACGAACGCCGGCACATTGCGCGCGAATTGCACGATAGCGCTGGACAGACAATGACTGTCATGGGGATGGATCTGGCACAGCTCATCGACAAGGTTGGGCTGGTGGCGCCCGCGCTGGTCGCCGACGTCGAAGGTGTCGAAAAAACACTCAGGCAGTTGCAGCAGGAGATACGCACCACCTCCTACCTGTTGCATCCGCCGCTGCTGGATGACATCGGCCTGCCGTCCGCTCTTAGCTGGTATGTGGGCGGGCTTGCTGAACGCACCCCGCTGAGGGTGACTCTGGACATTGCGGAGGACTTTGCGCGACTGCCGCGTGGGATGGAGCTGGTGGTGTTTCGGATCGTGCAGGAGTGCCTGACCAACATTCTGCGTCATTCCGGCAGTAAGACCGCGTCTGTGCGTATTGTTCGCGAGCCAGAGCGGGTTACCGTGGCTGTGAAGGACTCCGGCTGTGGAATTCCCCGCGCGAAATTAATACGGCTGCAGGCAGGCGGGTCCGGCGTCGGTATCGCGGGTATGCACGAACGGCTGCGTCAGTTTGACGGGACGTTGGCGATCAGCTCGGATCACGCGGGCACACAGATTCTTATGACGATTCCGATGCCCGCCAGCTCACCGAGCGTGGAGTGCTCGCAGCCAGAGAGTCCGGCGGACGTGCCGCCGCCGAACAAGGCTACGATCTTAAAGGCTGCGAAGCGACCCCGTCCTGGTAACAAACAGCCACAGCCCTCTCATCATTGAACCGCACCGCGGCCAGGTCCCGGTAAGACGTTTCCTACACATTGGCACGGTCACGCCCGCAGCCGCCTGCCTCTGTAGCCCAAGTCCTACATTTTTTTGGCCCCACCCCCGACCGACAGGGCGCCTGCCCGGGAGGATAGTCGCGTGCGCCCCGGACACTGCGCTGAATCATTGAGGAGAACCCAGCCGTGGAAAAGACAGCGAATGAATTCATTAAGCGTGCCGATCCGCACACCATCAAGGGTGCGGCGCGCGCGGCGGCACAGGAGGCCGGCGCCGCTGCCGGCGAAGAAGTGCAAAACCTGATTGCGGACGTGGAGGATCTCATCGATCGCGTCGGCGACGCCGCGGATCCGGAGATACGCCGCCTGCGCTCCAAGGTTGCGGCCGCCCTCGCCACCACCAAGAAATCGATCGCCGAGGGCGTCGAGCACGTGCAGGGGCAGGCCAAGCAGGCCATTGATGCCAGCGATCAGTACGTGCGCAACCAGCCCTGGGAAGCCATCGGGATCGCCGCGCTTGCGGGTCTTGTGGTCGGTTTTCTGGTGGCGCGCNNCCCCCCCCGACCCCATGATCGAGCTGTCCGCCGTCGCTGCAATCGCCGTGCGCCATGCGGACGCGTATACGGAGCTGATCCTGAGCGATCTTGATGTAGCTTCCACCGCGCTGCGCCGCCGCGCAATCGCCGCCTCGGTCATGGCGTGCGCGAGTGTGTTCGCCGTCGCAATCGGGTGTGTGTGGGTGATCGCGGCTGCATGGGATACGGCGGCGCGCAACTGGGTGATCGGGGGTCTGCTTGGGCTGTTCCTGGGCATCGCGGCAGTGGCGCTCTGGAGACTCAAAGCGCTCAGCGCCGCCGCGCCAGGGGTCCTGCCGCAGACGGCGCGTGAGTGGTCGAAAGACCGGCGAATGCTCGAAGAGCTCTTCGAGCGCGAGCGAGCGCAGGCGTCTTGAGTACGCAATCCCCGGATCCGAGGGCGCAGGCTGCCTTGCTGGCATTGCACCGTAACCGTGAGGAGTTGCTTGCCGCGCTTGGCCCGTCCGCTGCATCTGCGGCCGGCGGGTTTCCACGCAGCGCGACCTTTCGCTGGCTGATAACGCATATGAGCGCGCGCTCACTCGTCTCGACGGCACTGACGGCCGCACTGTTTCGGCCGTCGGTGATTCAGCTGCTTGCCAGGATTGTCTTTAGCAAAACCCGGAGATAGTGATGAAGGACAAGAGGAGCGACAACGGTGGGGAACTCAGCAGCATTGCGACACTGCGCGCGCGCGCCCGCAAACATATCGAAAGCGGCGCCGTTACCGAGGCGTACGCGGCCGATCGTGACACGGTACTGCGCCTGCTGAACGAGGCTCTGGCGACAGAAATCGTCTGCACCCTGCGCTACCGGCGGCATTACTTCATGGCGGACGGCGTGCAGGCCGAGGCGGTCAAGGAAGAGTTTCTGACTCACGCGCTGGAGGAACAGGGGCACGCTGATCTGATCGCGGCGCGAATCGTGCAGCTGGAGGGTGAGCCCAACTTCGATCCTCGCGGCCTGGCCGAGCGCAGTCATGCCGAGTACGTCGCCGGCAACTCACTCGATGACATGATTCGTGAGGATCTGGTGGCCGAGCGGGTAGCGATCGATTCCTATAAGGAGATGATTACCTATATCGGCCCACGCGATCCGACAACCAAGCGGATGTTGGAGGAGATCCTGGCGAAGGAGGAGGAACACGCCGAGGACCTTTCCAGCATGCTGGCTGAGGTGAAGCCGCGAAGTCAGAGCGAACGGCTGGCACGCTGATTTTGGCGCAACTGACGCCAGCAGACGCGTTACCACCCATGGGTGAGATCGTCCCCACGATCGCGCCCGCGACGCTTCTGCCTTTTCTTTGTGAGTATGCCGGGATGCCGACATGCGCGTGGTGATGGTGAGCCTGTTGGTGACCGCGTTCGCCGTCTGGTACGGCGTGCAGCGTAAGCGGCTCCGCCGCGCTCGCGAATACTCGAACGCCGCGACGGAGCGCTGGGACAATGAGGGAGGCAGGGCCCGTTCCGCAGATGGCAATGCGGGCGCGGTGGACCAAGCGCTGGAAGGCGACCGGGCTATGATGTCGTAGTCTGTGCGGGTCTGCGGCTGGGCTGGGGAGATGACGTGCCAACGAAAAACAGAGTGCCGTCCCCGCGATGGGCCACAGCACTCGGCCACTCATGAGATCAGCCGCTCGCCAACTGGTGTTGGTAGGGTTACTGCTCGCCACCGTCATCGGCTTGTTCGTAGCCGCGGAGTCAGGGCAGCGGCAACTGCAAGCAACAAGCCTGCGAATCGCGCAAGCCGCGCGGCGCGAGAACGCACTGGCGGAGGTGCTGCAGGTCCTAAGGCAGGCCGAAAGTGCGCAACGCGGCTACATATTACTCGGTGACCCGACCTACCTGACGCCGTATCAGGAAGGGCTGGCAAAGCTGCCTGTCGATCTGAATGACCTTGACGCAGCCTTCGGTACCGCGGATTGGAAGATTCGGTCACACGTTGCGGAGATCGGACGTCTCAGTCGCTCGAAGTTCACAGAGATGGGTGCAACGCTTGATCTTTACCGGGAGCGTGGACGCGGTGCCGCGGTTACGCTGATCCGCACCGACTTCGGTCAGCGGACCATGTCACAGATCACCGATCGCGTCAGGCAGATTCAGAAGGCCGAGACCGATGACATGCTGGAAGCGAGCCGCTCCTGGCGCTCCGATCGGTGGCTAAACCTGGGAATTACGACCTCCGCGCTTGCGGCCAGCTTGTTTCTGGTACTGCTGCTGCGTCGGCTGGTGCTGCGCTATATTTCCTCGCAAGAGCGTGAAGCCGAGCGCGCAGCGCAGCGGCAAGCGAAGCTGGAGCGACTCGTAAAAAGGCGCACCGAGGATTTGTCGGAGCTCTCGACCCATTTGCAATCGCTGGCGGAGAAAGAGCGCTCGGCGCTGTCTCGCGAACTGCATGACGAGCTCGGAGGCTTGCTGGTGGCCGCACGGATGGACGTGTCCTGGATTGAGGAACGCGTGGGTGGAAGTGACCCGGAACTGCTGGCGCATTTCAAACGCTTGCAGGATGCTTTATTGGAAGGCGTCGATCTGAAGCGCCGCGTTGTCGAGAATCTTCGACCGACGCTGCTTGATAACCTGGGGCTCGTGCCGGCGCTGCGCTGGCAGGTTGCGGACTCGTGCGGACGGGCGGAGCTCAGCTGCGTCGAGCACTACCCGAAAGAGGAACTCAATCTGGTTCCAGAAGCCTCGATTGCGATATTCAGGATTGTCCAGGAATCACTGACGAACATTCTCAGGCATGCGAACGCTCACAACGTTGTGGTGTCGATCGAAACCAAGGGCGAATCGTTGGTCGTCACTGTGCGCGACGATGGCGTGGGATTGCCGGAGAGCCGCCGCGAGGCACTGAGGTCCCACGGATTGGCCGCGATGCGCCATCGTGCCACCGCGCTTGGCGGCCAGTTTCGTATCGCGCGCCCGGCGACCGGCGGGACGCAGATCGAGGTGCGCCTGCCGCTCGAGCGCATTGCTGCGGCAGGTCCGCCTGGCGGCGGCCAATTCTGATGTTCGCCTAGGGCGCGTTGCTCTCGATGCGCTCTTTCGCAAAATCGCGCAACAGGGCCGGTATGCGGAAATAGTCGCGCGACTTATCGAGGAACGCCTCGACGCCAAAGGACTCCGCCTCGCGGCGGTATTCCGGCAGTCCGAAGTTGGTGAGGATGACGATCTTGGGCCGCTGGGCGGCGTTGGCGCGCGCCAGCGAGCGCAGGACGCCGAAACCCGAACCGCTGCGCAGATGCAGGTCGAGTATCAGCACGTGGGGCAGGGAGGTCGTGATCCGATTGACCGCATCGGCCTCGGACTCGACGGTATCGATCAAATCCACATCGGGAAGGCGCCGGATCAGTTCGGACAGCCGCGCTGCAAGCAGCGAAGAATCCTCGACCAACAGAACGCGTAATGACGGGTTGTTCAGCATAACTAATAGAGCGGATGCGTCCATACAATCGCACATCCCGGGGCGCCTCACGTCACCCCGCCGCCATGCAAGTGTAGCTGGCCGACTGGTCGTTAATGTCGGTCCTGAACCTGTGGGCCTGTCAGCGACTGCTGACCGACACGCATCACAGTTATTGAACAAGGCCGTTGCGCAGCGCGTAGGTCGTAAGATCCGCGTTGGTGTCGAGGTTCATTTTTTCCAGCACGCGGGCGCGGTAGGTGCTGACGGTCTTAACGCTGATGAACAGTTCCGCGGCAATCTCCGAAACCGAGCGTCCGACGGCCAGCTTGCACAGGATCTGAAATTCGCGCTGCGACAGGGCTGCATGCAAGGGCTGGTCGGTCGGCTCATCCAGCGCGCTGACCAGCATCTCGCTTAAGGCCGCGCTGATGAAGCGACGTCCTGCAAGTACCGTATGGACCGCGCGCATGAGCTCCTCGGGTGCCTGGTCCTTGGACAGGAAGCCAGAGGCACCGCCGCGCAGCACATTGATCGCATACTGCTTCTCGGCAAATCCGCTCAGCACCAGCACCCGCGTGTTCGGGTGGCCCGAGCGGATGTGCCGCAGAATGTCGATGCCGCTGCGGTCGGGCATGTTGATATCGAGTATCACGAGATCCCAACTGCCCTCGCGCAGCTGCTGCAGGGTCTCCGCGCCGGTAGCGGTTTCGCCGATCGCTTCGATCGAGCGGTCCTGCTCCAGATAGTGTCTGAGCCCCGTGCGGACCATGGCGTGATCGTCTGCAATGAGAACGCTTGGCATTAGGGCCTCCATACGCTGCGGCGAGCGGGCGTGACAGTACCGGTTTCGCGTATTGCGCAGCGTACGCCTTTCAGCGGACTGGCCGTAGGCTTGCTCCTACAAAGTCCTACGAACGGGGTTGCAAGGGCGGTCGGCCGGGCCGCCGCGCCACTTTGCGAGCGGTAGGGCGCAGCCTACGAGAGCTAATGGCCTGCGGGGACGGCGAATGACAGCACGTCAGTGCAGCATATGGTCAGTCGATTGTTCCACACGGCGCGTCGTCCTTTCGGGACTTCAGAGCCCCAATGAGACGGCGTGCCTCCTTAGTCTTGAACAGGGCCGTGATTTTCTTCTTTTCAGCGGCGGCCAATGGCCAGAACCGCTCGCCAAGTGGAATGGTGGGTTTGATATCCTCGATGCGCTCCCTGGCGAGGTGCTTCCAGGTGCGTTTCATCGCCTGTTTCATCGTGACCCGCTTTTTTTTGCGTTTCATTTGAGCCGCAGGGCGCTCAGGCAGCCGGGTCTCTGACTACGCTGCCTTTACTGCCGGGCGGCCCTTCAGTCCGGCGGCCCCCAGCAGGAGGCGCTTCGCCCTGCCGGGACTCAGGAACGCGACCAGCGGCGCTCCGTGTTGGCTGTGCTCCGCGGCGACCTTCAGGGCGACCAGGCCGGGGATTGCCAGCACGACGCCGGCGGTGCCCCAGAACCAGCCACCAAACCACAGCGCCAGAAAGACAATGATCGGACTGAGTTTGAGTCGCTGACCGACGAAAAGCGGTTGCAAGATCTGCCCCTCGATCGTGGCAATGGCGAGGTAGGTGCCGGTGACGGCCAGGACACGTTCGACGCCGTCGAAGGAGACCAGGGCAACGATGGCCAGGATGAGCAGGGTCGTGGCAGACCCGACGTAGGGGATGAAATTCAGCATACCCGCAAGGACGCCCCAGAGGAGCGGATTGGGCATGCCGAGCGCCAGCATTGCCCCAAAGGTCGCCGCGCCCAGCCCGAGGTTTATCAGCGCGAGGGTGGCGTAGTAGCGGCCGACTTCACTGCGTACCGCCTCGATCACCCGCAGCGCGTGGCTCGCGTGCGCGTCGCTGGCGAACGCCGCGGACATTCTCGCCAGGACCGGAGGGCCCGCAGCCAGCAGGAACAAAGCCAGTATGACCACCGTCGTCGCGGCGATCAGGGCCGCGCGGGTCTCGGCGAGCAGTCCATCAGAGTCGTTCGGTGCGGCCGCCACGCTAAGCACAGGAGAGCCAGCGTTCGCGCCCGCGTCGGTCAGGTGTCCGGCGCGATTAGTGGCCACATCGATGCGGTGCATCACCCGGGCGACCGGCCCGAGCTTTCTTTGAATGGTCAGCGACGTGTGCGGTGCAGCCGCCAGCCAGTTCTGGGCCGGGTCCCACAGGAGATTGACCGTACCGCCCACCAGCCCAAGAAAAATCGCGAGTATCAGCAGCGCGCTGACACTGCGCGGCAATCCCCTGCGGTGCAGGGCCTCAACCGGACTTGAGAGCAGGAGTGCGAACAGCAGCGCCAGACCAACCGGGATAAACGCAACGCGTGCAAAGTAGAGAAGCGCCCCCGCGAGTCCGCAGACGAGCAATAACAGCGCAATTGAACTGCGCGGCCGCTGTCGCTTCTCCGGCCGCAGGCTCGTCCCTGAGCCTGCGGCCACCGCGTCAGAGTTCGCGGGCAAGGTTGTTCGCGTCCGGGCGGCTGGCACGGCTGCGAATGCGCACCTCATGTTCACGGTGCCGCCGACGCCAGGCCAGCAGACATTCACGATTGCGAAACTGCGCGTAGCTCAGCACCGCCGGTTCGATGCCGGAAGAGGGTGCATCAGACTGCTCGCTCGCGCGAGGTTCGCTGTTCATGGTGTTGGCTAACATGACCGTTACGTGCGCCTGAATCAGGCGGCACCGGCCTGAAATGCGCGTAGGACCCGTCTGACATGCGCCCCACCGTTGGAGATGCCACTAACTGGGTGACTTTCTTCCCATGAGCGCGTGGTAAATGACCAGCACCACCACGGCGCCAATCACCGCGACGATAAGACTGTAGAGGTTAATCCCACTGACCCCGGACATTCCGAACACACTGAATAGCCAGCCACCAACGACGGCGCCGACAACTCCCAGGATGATGTCCAGAATCAGCCCATCGCCGCTCTTGTTAACGAGTTTGCTGGCGATGAATCCAGCGATGAGACCAAGAACAATCCAGGCAATGATTGACATAAAAGACTCCCCTGTTTGATTGCGAGGACCCGGCGCGCGTGCCGCGAGCCGCGCGCACCGGGGTACCTGGGATCAAATCCTAGTCGTCGTGCCGTACCTTGAGCGTGCTCTTCACGTCCTTCACCCCTTCGGTTTCGCGCGCGATGGCTATGGCGCGGTCGATCGCCTCCTGGCTACGGGCGCTGCCGCTCAGCCACACCACGCCATTTTCGTCCGTATCAACGTGGATGCGTCCGACACTGGTGATGTGGTGGGCAGCCAGTTTGGACTTGATCTTGGTGGTGATGACCGAGTCCTTAACAAATGCCTTGGGGTGCGCACGATCGGTATCGGCGTCCTGGGCGACGGCAAGCGGGCCGGCCAGAACCCCGACCAGCAGCACACTGGTGGCTAAAATTTTCATCTTCATGGGTATACCTCTTGGAGAGACGCCTAGTGTTAAAGCAGGTTGTATTTGCACGCGTATCAGGCGGCGCGGCAATCGGACAGCGCCGATACGCGTGTCAGCAAATGAGTCCACCGATGATCGGACATGTCCTACACTCACAGCTCGCGATCCACTGATAACAGCGAGAGCAAGCGCACTTCGAATTTCTGCCAGGGGTTGCGAGCCGGCTCCGTGTGGAAGCTGACGGGCTGCCCTTGCTCCGTCGTACTCCACACGAGCCGTGGGGATGCCTGCGGATCGGCGCGTTGCAGGGTGACACTGTAGGCACTCGCCGGTTGGGTCATCGCCTGGAAGCGCAGCGCGATCTGCGCGGCCAGTTCGGGGCTGTGAATGATCAGACCCAGCTCGGTGTTGAGCCAGCGCGAGCGCTCGTCATAGTTCATCGATCCCACGAACGTGCCGGAGCGGTCAAATACCAGTAGCTTGGCGTGCAGGCCGTAGGTGCCGTTACGAGTCATCTTGGCGGACTGACCCGTGCCATGCCCGCTCTGCGGGTGCGTACGCACCTCAAAGAGCTCCACCCCGGACTCGAGCAGTGCGACACGGTGGTGGGTGTAACCCGCCTCAGCCAGCGGATCGTTGGTGGCCTCAAGGGAGGTCGTCAGGATCCGCACCCGCCGCTGCGGTGCACCGCGCTCGCTCAGCAGCCGCAGTTCTGCCGGGCTCGGGACGAGGTACGGTGTCACCATCAGCAACTCGGTATTGGTTGCCCGGATTGCCTTTGCCACCGCCCCAAACATCAGGCTGCCGGTGCGTTCGCCTTCTGCGACGCGCTTTTTGTCCGGGCTGTCGCAAGCCAGTTCAGCGGCCGCCCAGCTCAGCGGCGCGGCGTTGGTGAGTAGACTCGCCAACGGCTCGCCGCTCGCCAGTTTGTCCTGGTAATTCATGCCGGCAGTGCTGGCCTTCTGCGCCGGGGTCACGCGCTGAGCGAGTTTCGCGGCGCGCGCTGTATCGCCCTTATGACGCGACGTCAGCGCCTGAGAAGGAATGGAAAACTCGCTGTCCCAGTACTGCTCGAAAGTGCCGGCAAGCTTAGGCACCACCGGTCCGGTGACGAACACATCGTCGTCGGCGAACTGGAACTCCGGGTCGACCTGAAAATACTGGTCGCCAATGTTGCGGCCGCCGATGAGCGCGACCACGCCGTCCGCAACAAACAGCTTGTTGTGCATCCGATAGTCAAGACGCGTCTTACTGAATGCGAACTCGAGGCCGCGAATGAGGCCGCTATGGCCGCGATAGCGCCAGGGATTGAAGACGCGGATTTGCACCTGTGGCTGGCCCGCGAGCGCGAACAACTGCTCATCCCCAGCGACACTTTCCGCGTCATCAACGAGGATCCGCACACGCACACCGCGCTCCGCGGCGTGCTGCAGGGCTTCTGTGATCAGGCGCCCGGATTCATCGCCGTGAAAAATGTAGTACTGCAGGTCAAGAGAGCTCCTGGCCTGCGCGATCAACTCAAGACGCAGCAGTAGCCCATCGACACCCGCCGAGTACATCCGAAATCCCGAGGCGCCGTTGTGTTCCCGGGCGGCGGCGGCGAAGGGCTGCGTGAGCGCCGTATTGGGCCCGTGGACGAGGTCCACGGGAGCGGGCCGTGGGAAGTCCCGGCCGGGCAGATTCGCGCATCCGGCAGCCGCTAGTGCGCACAGGATCAATAGCGGGCGCAGCATGGTAGCCATTGGTGTCGGGGTGTAGGGCCCGCCCGCATGGTGCGCCCGCGGCCCCCGTTATGACGTCGGACCGCCCCGCCAGTGGCTGTAGGCTGCGTCTGGCGAGTTGCCACGCGCACGCAGGTCAGCATACCTTTCACGCATGGTGGCCAGCCGCGCAGCCCCGATGTCCACCGAGGTGAGCCGGGGGCCGCGCATCGACTCAATCGATCTGCTTCGCGGCCTCATCATCATTGTCATGGCGCTGGACCATAGCCGCGATTTCTTCGGGGATTTCGCCGCCAGCCCGACTGATTTGGCCACGACTACACCGGCGCTGTTCTTTACCGGCTGGATTACGCATATCTGCGCGCCGGTCTTTTTTCTTCTGACCGGAGTGGGAACGGCATTGCCACCCCGGTTGCGCGGCATGAAGTTCGGCTCATCGGCAACCCGGCACACGTGTAGCAGGGGTCTCGCGGCTGGTTCATGATGCGAGCGATAATCGTCACGACACCAGAACCAGCGGGGACGATATGGACGAGGTGGTCATTACAGCTGCACTGCGTACGGCGGTGGGCAAGTTCGGCGGGTCCCTCGCGAAGGTGCCCGCCACAGAGCTCGGGGCCCAGGTCCTCAGGGCATTGCTCAGCGCCAGCGGCGTGAAGCCCGAGCAGATCTCCGAGGTTATTCTCGGCCAGGTGCTTACCGCGGGCTGTGGCCAGAACCCGGCGCGGCAGGCGCTGATCAGGGCGGGGCTCCCGAGCGCCGTGCCCGGCATGACGGTGGGCAAGGTATGCGGCAGCGGCCTTAAGGCCACGCACCTGGCGGCACAGGCGATCCGCTGTGGCGACGCACAGATCGTGATCGCCGGGGGTCAGGAAAACATGAGCGCCGCGCCCCATGTACTGAACGGCTGCCGCGACGGCATTCGCATGGGGGACGGCAAGCTCACCGACAGCATGCTCAGCGACGGCCTCGTGGATGCGTATAACCACTACCACATGGGCGTCACCGCCGAGAACGTCGCCCGCAAGTTCGGCATTTCGCGTCGCGAGCAGGACGAATTCGCAGCCGCCTCGCAGGGTAAAGCGGCAGCCGCCCAGAAAGCTGGAAAGTTTACGGCCGAGATCACGCCCATCGAGGCGGTCAGCGGAAAGAACACGACCCGCTTTGATACCGATGAGTTTATCCGCCACGGCGTGACTGCCGACATGCTAGCTAACCTCAAGCCCGCGTTCAGCCCGGACGGCACGGTCACGGCCGGCAACGCCTCGGGGATCAACGACGGCGCAGCGGCGGTGATGATGATGTCGGCCGCCAGGGCGGATGAACTGGGCTTAAAGCCGCTTGCGCGGGTTCGCGCCTACGCCTCGGCGGGCGTGGATCCGAGCATTATGGGGATGGGCCCGGTGCCGGCGAGCCAGCTGTGCTTGCGCAAGGCGGGCTGGAAGGCTGACGATCTGGATCTGATGGAGATCAACGAAGCCTTCGCGGCGCAGGCCATCGGGGTGAATCGCGAGATGGGCTGGGACACATCCCGGATCAACGTCAATGGCGGAGCGATCGCCATCGGTCATCCGATCGGGGCCTCCGGCTGCCGGATCCTGGTGACGCTGCTGCATGAGATGGTGCGGCGGGATGCGAGGAAAGGGCTCGCCAGCCTGTGTATCGGGGGCGGAATGGGAGTGGCGCTGGCGGTAGAGCGTTAGGCGCCTGGACAAAATAAAAGGGGATCGGCGTGGAATCCAAGAAACGTATTGCTCTGGTCACCGGGGGCATGGGCGGACTGGGTGAGGCGATCTGTATCAAGCTCGCCATGCTCGGTCACACGGTCGTCACGACCTATTCGCCAACCAACACCAAGTCGCAGCAGTGGCTCGGGGACATGAGGGAGCGCGGCTATAATTTTCATGCCTTTCCGTGCGACGTTACCGAGTGGGATTCCTGCGTCGCCTGTATCGCCCGCGTGACCGCCGAGGTCGGCCCGATCGACGTGCTGATCAACAATGCCGGCGTCACCCGCGATATGACCTTCCGCAAGATGGACCGGATCAACTGGGATGCGGTAATGCACACCAACCTGGACTCGTGCTTCAACATGACCAAGCAGGTATGCGAGGGCATGCTGGAGCGCGGCTGGGGCCGGATTATCAACATTTCCTCGGTCAATGGTCAGAAGGGCGCCTTCGGCCAGACCAACTACTCGGCCGCCAAGGCCGGCATGCACGGCTTCAGCAAGGCGCTGTCGCTGGAGGTGGCGCGCAAGGGCATCACCGTGAATACCATCTCGCCGGGCTATATCGGCACCAAGATGGTCATGGCCATTCCCCGCGAGGTGCTCGACACCAAGATCATCCCGCAGATCCCCATGGGAAGGCTTGGTAAGCCCGAAGAGGTGGCGGGGTTGGTGGCCTATCTCGCCAGCGAAGAGGCCGCGTTCGTGACCGGTGCCAACATCGCCATCAACGGCGGCCAGCACATGCAGTAGGGCAGACCTTCACCCTGCGGGATCTCAGGCGGGCTTGGTCGGAGTCGCAATGGAGCCGGTCGGAGTCAGCTTGTCGATCGCCGTCGGCAGCATCTGCGACAGCTTGGTCGCCAGATCCTGCGGGTTCACGCCCGCCTTCGCCGCCAGCTGGCCGATCATGCCGCTGCCGAACACCTGGCTCACCTGCGCGGGTGAAATGGGCTGATTAGGCCGAGTCCCTGGCTCTCGAGCGTGAGTTCCCTCATTCAGCAGCACGGTGGCGTGCAGTGTGTGGTCTCCCAGTCACCATCACCATTTCGGCGCCGACCACGCCACCTATCAAACTATCCAACACGATCCGTCGCGGCATTGTGCTGCAAAGTGAAGCCGCGCCTCAAGGCCCTCACGGCCGTGCCGCGCGCAGGTCATGCGGGATTCACCCGCTGATTCATCGCGGCGCACAGGCGGCGGGTAGCTCTCGCAGTGGTGCGCGGCGCGGCGCTTTATTATATTATTACGACGACATTAAAAACGCGCAGCGGGCCGCGCTGCGGCCGGGGCCGCGAGCCTGCAGGCGCTGGTGCGTGTGGTTAGGAACGGTGCGCGATCATGAGACAAGTCAGGACGCTGGGTCTTCTGGGTACCGGGGTCATCGGCGGTGGCTGGGCCGCCCGCGCGCTGCATTTCGGGATCGACGTGGTCGCCGCGGACCTCAATCCGCAGATGGAGGAGTGGATCCGGGGCGCGGTTGCCAACGCCGAAGGGGCGCTGGCGCGGCTGACGTTTGCGCCGCTGCCGCGCAAGGGGACGCTGTCCTTCACGACCGACCTGAACGCGATGGCGCGGCAGGCGGACTTTATCCAGGAAAACATCCCCGAACAGCTCGAGCTCAAGCAGCGCGTGCTGGCCGCCGTCAGCGCTCACGCGCCGCCTGATGTTGTGATTGCCTCCAGCACCTCGGGGCTGCTGCCCTCGGACCTGCAACGTGACATGCATGCGCCGGAGCGCTTCCTGGTCGCACATCCGTTCAATCCGGTGTACCTGCTGCCGCTGGTGGAGCTGGTCGGCGGCAAACAGACCTCCGCGGCCGCCCTGGATGCCGCCAGCACTTTCATGACCTACATCGGCATGCACCCGCTGCGCGTGCGCCGCGAAGTGCCCGGCCATCTCACCGATCGACTGCAGGAGGCGATCTGGCGCGAGATCCTGCACATGGTTAACGAAGGCGTGGCGACGACGGGCGAACTGGATGACGCCATCGTGTACGGACCGGGCCTGCGCTGGGCGGCCATGGGTACTAACCTGATCTACCACCTGGCCGGCGGCGACACGGGCATGCGGCACATGCTCAAACAGTTCGGACCGTGTCTGAAGTGGCCCTGGACCAAGCTTGAAGCCCCCGAACTCACCGAATCACTGATCGATGCGATGGTTGCCGGAACGCAGGCGCAGGCCGCCGGCCGCTCGATCCGTGAACTGGAGCGCCTGCGGGACGACTGCCTGGTCGCGATCCAGCAGGTGCTGAAGGAATTCAACATCGGTGCGGGCGCCACGCTGCGCGCGCTCGAGGAGCGCCTGTACGAGACCGCCGCCGCCAGTGCGCGCGCGCAGCTCAGCGTGGCCGCAGATGCGGCAGGGTCTGGAGCCGGGCCGCTGCCCCTCTTTGAGACCCAGGTTCGGCCGGAGTGGATCGACTACAACGGCCACATGACCGATTCGCGCTACCTGCAGGTGTTTGGCGATGCGACCGACGCGGTTTTCAGATTCGCCGGCATCGACGACGCCTATCGCAAGTCCGGGCGCGCGCTATACAGCGTCGAAGCACACCTCACGCACCGCTGCGAAGTGCTCGCCCTCGAGGCGCTGTATGTGACGACGCGGGTGCTGGAAGTCGCCGACAAACGCGTGCGGCTCTTCCACGCCCTTCACCGGCGGCGTGATGACGCGCTCGTCGCCACCGCCGAGCAGTTGTATCTGCACGTGAGCGCGCCGCCGGGGAAAGCCTCGTCCATGGATAACGATGCGCGCGCGCGTCTGGCGAGCCTCCAGGCCGCGCACGCGCGCCTGCCGCTACCGCCCGAGGCCGGACGGCTCGCCGGCAAGCTGGCGGGCTGACACAGCGGCCATTATTTAAAGGATGGACCATGCCTAAGATCGTCGATCATGAGCAGCGCCGCGAGGAGATTGCACTGGTTGCCTGCCGGGTGGTGGCGCAGTACGGCTTCGAGCAGGCGACTTTCGTGCGCATCGCGCGCGCGGCGGGCTACACCACCGGTATGGTGGCGCACTACTTCGACACCAAGCAGGACATCGTCATCGCCGCCTTGCGGCTCATCCTGCGCCGCATCGAGGAACGCCTGACTCCGGGTGGCGCCGACGGGCAAGCGCAACTGCTCGCCGTGCTGACCGAGGCGCTCCCCGTCGATGAGACGCGCTACATCGAGTGCGCGTTCTGGATTGCATTCTGGGGACAGGTGCCGGCCGACAAGCGCCTGAAGCGCATCAATGGCTGGTTGCATCGCGAGTATCTGCGACTGTTCGAGCGTTGCCTCGCGCGCGGCTGGAGCGAGTGGCAGCAGTGGCCGGCCGCGACACGCGAGCAGGTGCTGCGCTCCGTGATGACCTTCATCAACGGCATCACCGCCAGCACTGTGACCAGCCGCGGCGATTGGCCCGCCGCCCGCCAGATCGCACAGCTGCGCCTGCAGCTGCAGCTGTTGCATGACTGGGCGATGCGCAGCGCCAGCCCGGCGGCGCTACGGGCCAGCCGCAGGGCATCCGCATGAGGAGAAATTGATGGACTTTGCGCTCACTGAAGAACAGCAGCTGATCATCAGCACCACGCGCGCATTCGTCCGCCAGGAACTCGCGCCTCACGAACGCGAGGTGGAGGACACCGGCAAGTTGCGTGAGGACCTGTGGCGCGAACTGAAGGCGAAGGCGATTTCCGCCGGCCTGTACGCCGCCAATATGCCGACCGAGGTTGGCGGGGCGGGTCTGGATGCCGTGAGCTGGGTGCTGTACGAGAAGGAGCTCGGGCGCACGAGTTATGTCCTGCACAGCGCCTGCGTCGCACGTCCCTCGAACATCCTCCTCGCCTGCGAGGGTGCACAGCGTGAACGCTACCTGCTGCCGGCAGTGCGCGGCGAACGCAGCGAATGCCTCGCCATGAGCGAACCGCAGGCCGGCTCGGATCTGCGCGGCATGAAGACCAGCGCGCGGCAGGTCGGCGGTGATTTCGTGGTCAACGGCACCAAGCACTTCATCAGCCATGCCGAGCACGCGGACTTTGTGATCCTGTTCGCGGCCACGGGCGAGGAGGACACGCCGCGCGGCAAACGCCGGCTGATCAGCGCGTTTCTGGTCGACATGGGTACCCCGGGCTTTGAGGTGCGGCCCGGTTATCAGAACGTCTCACACCGCGGCTATACCAACAGCATTCTTCAGTTCACCGACTGCCGTTTGCCAAAGGCCGCGGTGCTGGGCCAGGTGCATCAGGGATTTGAGGTCGCCAACACCTGGTTGGGGGCGACGCGCCTGCAGGTGGCGGCGAATTGCCTGGGCCGCGCGGAGCGGGCGTTTGAGTGTGCGAAGCAGTGGGCGGTGGATCGCCAGCAGTTCGGGCAGCAGATCGGCAAGTTCCAGGGCGTGTCCTTCAAACTCGCCGACATGGCGGTGGAGCTGCGCGCCGCAGAGCTGCTGACACTGGAAGCGGCGTGGAAGCTGCAGCAGAAAATCGCAACCGACGCGGATATGGCGATCGCCAAGCTCAAGGCGACCGAGATGCTGGCGATGGTCGCCGACGAGGCGCTGCAGATTCACGGCGGGATGGGGCTCATGACCGAGATGCCGCTGGAGCGCATCTGGCGGGATGCGCGTATCGAGCGCATCTGGGATGGCACCAGCGAGGTGCAGCGGCACATTATCTCGCGTGCCCTGCTGCGGCCCCTGGGCGGTTAGGCCGATGGACTAATGGCTCACTTGCCCTTCCACACGGGCTTCCTCTTGGCAGCAAAGGCGCTCGTTCCCTCTTTGAGGTCTTCGGAGCGAATCACCTTTTGCACGCCGCTTAAGCTGTCGTGCAGCTCAAACGCCGGGTGCTCGGCGACCATTTCGGTGTGGCGCAGCAGCTGCTTGATCGCCGGGAACAACAGTGGCGGACCGTCGGCGAGCTGGCCGGCGATCTCGCGCGCCTTTGCGAGCCCCTGACCCTTCGGCACCACGTGGTTGGCGAGGCCCCAGTGCTTGGCTTCGTGCGCGTCCATCCAGCGTCCGGTCATCAGGAACTCGACGGCGATGTGATAGGGGATACGGCGCCGCAGCTTGATCGTTCCGGCGTCCGCGAGCACCCCGACGTTGATCTCGGGAAGCGCAAATTTCGCGTGCTCCTCCATGACGATGATGTCGGTACCGAGCACGATCTCGAAGCCGCCACCGCAGGCGATGCCGTTGACCGCAGCAATGAGGGGCTTGTCGAGATTGCGCGGATGATTCAGGCCACCGAAGCCACCGGCTCCCCAGTCCTCGTCCGACTGCTCACCGGCGGCTGCCGCCTTCAGATCCCAGCCAGGGCAAAAGAAGCGCTCACCGGCCCCCGTCACGATGGCCACACGCAGCGCCGGGTCGTCGCGGAATGCGGTGAACACGTCGTTCAGGCGCCGGCTGGCCGCCAGATCGATGGCGTTCGCCTTCGGGCGATTGATGGTCACCTCCAGAACCGCCCCGTTGGTTGTGGTGTTGATGCCGTCGGACATGTCAGTGTTCCTCCACCAGGCGGATCAATGCGTCGACCGCCACCGCGCCGCTTCCTGCCGGGCGCACAATGACGGGATTCATGTCGAGTTCCACGAGCCGCTCGAGGTTCTCGGCAGCATAGCGCGTGCAGGCGAGCACGGTCTCGATGAGCGCCGTGACATCCGCGGCGGGTCGGCCGCGGTAACCGGCGAGCAATGCCCCCACACGCAGCCTGCGGAGCGCTGCCTCGATCGAGCCGGCGTTGAAGGGTGGCAGCAGGCTCACGCTGTCGTGCAGCAGTTCAGTCAGGACGCCGCCTGCGCCGAGCACCAGCAGCTGGCCAAACTGCGGGTCGACCGTTATGCCGACCAGGATCTCCGCAACACCGTCGGTCACCATCTCTTCTACCAGCAGCGTGGCCGAGAGGCTCGCGAGGCGTTGCGCGGCGGCGGCGGCCTCGGCGGCGCTGCGCACGTTGAGAACCACTGCGCCGACGTCGGACTTGTGTGCGAGGGCATCGCCCGCCGCCTTGATCACCACTGGGAAACCCAGCTGCCTGGCAGCGTCGGCGGCATCGTGGGCGCTTACGAGTCGCCCGCGCGGCACCGGCACCCCGAACGCTGCGAGCGCGCTCTTGCCCTCGTGCTCCGTAAGGGTTCGCACCGCGGCGCCGATGGCGCGCGGCACACGCAGCTCCACGCGTGTAGCTGCGCGCAGCCAGGTCTCGCCAACCGCGCCAGCCAGATCGAGCGCTTCGAGTGCTTCGCGTTGGCCTTGCAGGGGCACGATGCCCGCAGCGAGGCAGCTCTCGCGCGTGGCCCGCGGCAGGGACTCGGGGAGTGAGGAAATCACGGCCGCGCGCGTCTGGGCTCCCGGCAGCGCCGCCGCGAACTCCTCGATCACCCGGACATAGGCGGTGGCATCCGCGCCCGCGGGTGGGCAGTCGAGCATGAGTGCGACCGCGTCGAATCCGGCGCGCTGCGCGAGGCTGAACATGGTGCGCTGCCGCGGGTAGTCGAACCACACGTGAGTGTGAAAATCGAATGGGTTGGAGATGTGCACGCGCTCGGAGAGGATCTCGCGCAGGCTCGCGGCTGTGGGGGCGGGAATGGCCGCGAAGTTAAGCCCCAGGTCACGCGCGGCATCCGCGCTCATCGCCATGTCGCCGCCCGAGGCGCCCATGGCGAGCACGCGCCGGCCGGGCAGGGGACCGCCGAGGTGAAAGATCTTCAGCGTCTCGCACAAGGTTGCGAGTGACTCGCAGCGCGCGATACCCGCCTGCGCGCAAAACGCGTCAAACGCCGCGTCGGCACCGGCGAGCGCGCCGGTATGGCTGTGTACGGTGCGCGCGGCCGCCGCGGTGCGCCCGCTCTTGATGAGCGCGATGGGTTTACCGGCGGCGCGAGCCCCGGCGGCGGCTTGCGCAAACCGGGTCGCGTCCCGCACCCCCTCCAGGTACAGCCCAAAGGCCGTGACGCGCGGATCGTCGCACAACAGTTCAATCAGGTCCTCGGCCGCGAGCCGCGTCTGATTGCCGAGCGTCAGCACGCAGCCGATGGGGAGCGAGCGCTCGTTGAACAGCAGGTCGAGCGCCAGCGTGCCGCTCTGGCAGATGAGGGCGACGCCGCGCTCGCGCCGCTTGCCGACCACCTGGTCCGGCCACAGGGCTACGCCGTCAAAGAAGTTGACGAAGCCGTAGCAGTTGGGACCGAAGAACGGCAGGTCGGCCGCGCTAGCGAGCAGCTCACGCGTGAGGCGCGCGCCGTCGGCCGAGGCGGTTTCCGAGAAGCCGGCAGCAAAGCACACAAATCCGCCCGCGCCACGCCGTGCGAGCGCCGCCGCGATGGCCGGGACTTCGTGGTTGGGGGCGGCGATGAACGCCGCATCCGGCGTCTCCGGCAACTCCTCGACCGATCGAAAATACTGCTGCGCCGGGGATGACGGGCGGCTGGGATGTACGCGCCACACCTGGCCTGTGTAGCCGATGACGCGGCTGGCAGTCGCCGCCGCATCCGCCCAGGCGCCGCCGATCAGTGCGATGCTGCGCGGTGCGAGCAGGCGCTGCAGGGAGCGTTCCCTCATGCGATCCGCGCGGGTGTGGGCAGCTGCATCCGCCGTGAGCCGGGGGCATCCGGCTGCATGCCCGCGCTCTGCGCCTGCAGTTGCGCGATGGCTGCGGCGATGGCCGGAGGAAAGGGCGTGCTGAGCACCGACTCACTCTGCTGGCGCACGTGCAGCAGCATGGCTTCGGCGCTGGCTGCCACACCGCTGTGGCCGGCGCGCAGCAACTCAAAAGCGGCATGGATGCGCCTGGCGTCGGCGCCGGGGATGCGCACAGTGACCACGGCCGTGTCGGCCTGCTTCACCTCGTGCAGGTAGTGCAGGTGCGTTTCCACGGTGTACAGCGTGCAGCCAGTGCGCTGCTGGTAAGCCGCGTCCACCCCGATGCGCTCCATGAGCGCATCGATGGCGTGACTCACGATCAACCCGTAGTAGGCATCCCGCAGGTGACCGTTGTAGTCGATCCACTCCGGCCGGATCGCGGTCTGATAGAGGGGCATGCCCGCCACGTCAGTGCAGCTGCAGCCGCTCCCGCACCTGCGCGGGAGAGACAATCCGTGCTCCCATGGCTTCAACGATGGTGCGCGCCTTTTCAACCAGCTGCGCGTTGCTCGCATATACCCGGCGGCTCAAGTACAGATTGTCCTCAAGCCCCACGCGCACGTTGCCCCCGAGCAGTACCGACTGGGCCACCCACGGCATCTGCATGCGGCTGACGGCGAACGAACTCCACACGCATTCGGGCGGCAGCGTGTTCACCATGGCAAGCAGGTGGCCGGTGTCCGCGGGCACCCCGTAGGCGATGCCGGTGCACAGCTGGATCATCGCGGGGGCCGGGATCAGTCCCTCCTTGATCAGCTGCTTCACGAACCAGAGATTTCCCGTGTCGAACACTTCCAGTTCCGCCTTCACGCCCAGATCGCGCAAAATGCCCGCGCCCTCACGCACATAATCGGGAGTGGAGATATAAGCGCGATTGCCGTCGCCGAAGTTGAGCGTGCCGCAGTCGAGCGTGGCGATGTCCGGGCGGTACAAGCCTTCCGCGCACAGCTCGATGACGTGGCGCATGCGATCTTCCTGGCTGACAAAGTCGGTGCCGGCGGCGGGCGTATCGGTGAGGCCGTGCTTGCCGATACAGATGTAGCCGCCCATGCC
>PLEC01000099.1:5573-6189 GCA_003136935.1 Gammaproteobacteria bacterium | reverse complement strand
TGCGGCCGATGATTCGCGGGATCGAAAATATGGTTAAGCGGCACTTCGAACGTGTCCTTCACTTCACGCGGGTCGGGTTTAAGGGTAAAGCCTGGCCGCACGAACGCCACCACCGGGGTCACGCGAAAGCCCGTGAGCACCAGGTGATCAGGCAGATAGCCGATCACCGCTACGAAGCTGGCCTCGAGCCCGATCTCCTCGCGCGCTTCACGCAAAGCGGCAGCTGCCGGACCGGCATCGCCAGGCTCGATGCGCCCGCCCGGAAANNGGTCGCGGCCGCCCGGTTCCAGGCCCCCGGCACCAGCCATTCGGCGTCTTCGTGCCGCGGCTGCGAGCCGGCCAGACGCGCGCGAATGACCTGCGCCCAGTCGATTTTTTTGCCCGCCTTCAGCCCCCGCTCCCGCCACCGCCCTTGATGCCACCCTGCGTGAGCTCCGCGGGATCCAGCAGCTTCGCCAGCTCATCGCGCGACAGCGTGGTGTCCTCCAGCGCGACCTCGCGAATCGGCCGGCCCTGTGCGTAGGCCTTCTTGGCAATGGCGGCGCCCTTCTCGTAGCCGATCACCGGGTTCAGCGCCGTCACCAGGATGGGATTGCGCTCGAGCGCCTCCGCGAGG
>PLEC01000099.1:0-5484 GCA_003136935.1 Gammaproteobacteria bacterium | reverse complement strand
GGTCCGCTGTTCATCCAGCGCAGGTCGTTGGCGATCTTCATGAGACTCACGGCGATCACTTTCAGCTGACCGGAGAGCTCGACGGCGGTGTCCTGCGCCGACAGCGCCTCAAAATAGTTGCGCGCCGGGACGAAGGGCACGCCGGTGAGACTCGCGAGTTCCTCGCTGAAGCGCCGCCCGAAATCCGGATGGGCGTTGATACCGGTGCCGACCGCCGTACCGCCCTGGGCGAGTTGCAACAGGCGCGGCTCCACCGCGGCGAGGCGCTGCAGCCCGTTCTCGATCTGGGTACGCCAACCGGACAGCTCCTGCGCCAGCGTCACCGGCATCGCGTCCATCAGGTGCGTGCGGCCGGTCTTGACTACAGCGCCGACCTCGCGCTCCTTCGCCTGCAGTACCTCGGCGAGATGCGTGAGCGCCGGCACCAGCTCACGCCNNTGGTCGTTGGGGTGCACGGGGCTGCCGGCGCGGCGGCTGGCAAGCGCTGCAATCACCTCATTGGCGTTCATGTTGGAACTGGTTCCCGAGCCGGTCTGAAACACGTCGATCGGAAACTGCGCATCGTGCCTGCCTGCCGCCACTTCCGCCGCCGCCAGGTCCACCGCCTGGGCCAGCTTCGGATCGAGGAGTTTCAGACCTGCGTTGGCGCGTGCGGCGGCCTGCTTCACCAGCGCGAGCGCGGCGATGAAAGCCGCCGGCATCACCAGGCCGCTCTTGGGGAAGTTATCGACGGCGCGCTGCGTCTGCGCACCCCACAAGGCGTCGGCGGGCACCTTCAGCTCGCCCATGCTGTCATGTTCGATGCGGAAGGAAGTCGTCATGCATGCACTCCGCGGTTATGATGTGAATTCTAGCACTTCGAGGTCTTCGGAAACGCATGTCCGCGAGCCCGCGCGACGCCCCGCCAGAAAGCGATTCGCTCGCCGCAGTCGACGCGCTGTCGCCGCTTGACGGCCGCTATCGCGCCGCGACCGCGCCGCTGCGTGGCCTGCTCTCCGAGGGCGGACTCATCCGCGAACGCATAAGAATCGAGGCGCGCTGGCTGCTGCATCTCGCCGCCGCCGCGCCGCAACTGCCGGGGGCACGACTGAGCGCCGCGGTGCGCGAGCGCGCACAACACCTGGCGGAGGCGCCCGACGCCGGTGCCGCCGCCGCCGTCAAAGTCATCGAGGCGCGCATCAATCATGACGTCAAGGCGGTTGAATATTATGTCCGCGAGCAGCTCACGGCCGCCAGCGCCGGCGTCGCGACACTCGAGCTGGTGCATTTCGGCTGCACTTCCGAGGACATCAACAATTTAAGCTACGCCTGCCTCCTGAAGGCGGCGCGCGGCGAGCTGCTCACGGTGCTCGGCCAGCGCATCAGCGAGCTCACCGAGCTCGCCCATCGCTACGCAGACACCGCCATGCTGGCGCGCACCCACGGCCAGGCGGCCAGCCCCACCACGCTCGGCAAGGAGATCGGCAACTTCACGGCGCGGCTGGCACGCGCCCAACAGCGCTTGAGTGCGGTGCGCATCCTCGGCAAGTGGAACGGCGCGGTCGGCAACTTCAACGCCCACGTGGCGGCCGTCCCCACGGTCGACTGGCCGGCGGTGAGCGCGGCGTTCGTCACCTCGCTGTCGCTCGAATACAACCCGTTCACGACGCAGATCGAGCCGCACGACTGGATCGCCGAGTACTGCGACGCCATCGCCGCCACCAACATCATCCTCATCGACCTGTGCCGCGACTTCTGGGGCTACATCTCGCTTGGCTACCTGCGTCAGCGGGCGGTTGCCGGTGAAGTCGGCTCCTCGACCATGCCGCACAAGATAAATCCCATCGACTTCGAGAATGCGGAAGGTAACCTCGGGGTCGCGAACGCGCTGCTGCGACATTTCGCCGACAAGCTGCCGCTGTCGCGCTGGCAGCGCGATCTCACCGACTCGACCGTGCTGCGCAACGTGGGGGTGGCGCTCGGCCATACGCTGATCGCCTGGAATGCGCTCGCGCGCGGACTCACGCGAGTCGAGGCGGACGCGGCACGTATGCAGGCCGATCTTGCCGGCGCCTGGGAAGTGCTGGGTGAGGCAGTGCAGACCGTGTTGCGCGCCGCCGGTGTTGCCGGCGGTTACGAGCGGCTGAAGGATTTCACGCGTGGCCGGGCCATCGATGCACCAACGCTGGCGCAGTTCATTGACTCTCTGCCACTCACGGCGGCGGACAAGACACGCCTCAAAGCCATGAGGCCGCAGGACTACCTCGGCCTCGCCGCACAGCTCGCGCGGCGCCTCTGAGCTAAGGCCGCGCTGGCGGCCAAGCCCGACAAGGACTTGCCCGCGGCAGCTAAAGCGGCCCTGAAGTGCGAACTACGTTCGGATTTCGTGCCTCAGGGGCGCTCCACAGCGGTCAAACCGTGACCGGTTCGGCAACGTATTGCCATAGCGCATCGCTAACATCGCTCGTAGCCTGCCTTTTTAGCGGGCATGGGCGGATGCCACTCGTGGCAATGACTGGGGAACTGGACCTTACCGGCGCACTGGCGCAGCTCGCGAACGCGCGCTACGCACCCGAATCCGTGGGCACAGCCCGTGGCCCGGGATCAGGCCGCCAGGGAGCCGAGACCCTTGCGGTTCTCACCTCGCTCGCGGAAGTGCGCGGCGCGGTCAACGAAATCGCGGCCACTGCCCAGCGCCTCATCTCCATCTTTACGCCCGACCTCGAGCCGGATCTATACGAGCAGACCGCGTTCCTCGAAGTCATCAAGCATTTTGTGCTGACGCGCAGCTTCGCCAAGGTGCGCGTGCTGCTGGCGGAGCCCACGCGCGTCATGCGCGACAGCAACAGCTTCGTTGCCATGGGGCGGCGCCTCTCCAGCTGCATCGATATCCGCTACGTCACCGCGCAATCCCCGCAGCGCGCGTCTGCCTACCTGATCGCCGACGACCGGGCGATTGTCTACCGGCTGCGCGCCGACACCTGGGACGGCGTCTCCGACATCAACAATCCGGTAGCCGCACGGCTGTATCTGCAGGAATTCGACCAGGTGTGGAACGCCAGCTCGGCCGAACACGGCCTGCGCGCCGCCCGCCGCGGCTGATACTCCCTTAGGAGCTTCCGCAAGGCGCGGCCCGCTCCCGGCGGCGGCGATTACAATCCCTCCATGCCCCGGACACCCGATGTCACCGTCGCGGCCGTCACCGAAACCGACGGCCGCTTCCTCGTGGTTGAGGAACGTATCAACCGGCGCCTGGTATTCAATCAGCCTGCCGGACATGTCGAGCGCGGTGAGACCCTGCTGGCGGCGGTGGTACGTGAAGTCCACGAGGAGACTGCCTGGCAGTTTGAGCCGCAGGCGCTCGTAGGGGTGTACTCGTGGCGCAATCCCCAGAACGGACGCTCATTCATGCGCTTTGCGTTCACGGGGACGGTTACGGCGCACGATCCGCACGCCCGGCTTGATCGCGGCATCGTGGCCACCCATTGGCTATCGCACGCCGAACTGCAGCAGCGCGAGACGCGTCTGCGCAGCCCCCTCGTCATGCGCTGCATCGAGGACTACCTCGCGGGGGTTCGCCGCCAGCTCGCCCCTGTCGCACAGCTGGACCTGACTGCCGCTCTCGGGGTTGAGGCGCTCAGTATCTGAGCGCGCCCACAGCCCTTCGGTAGAATCACGCGCATGAGCACCTGTCCTCCTCCGCCTGCCTGCACCGCTCGGGTCATCGTCGGCCTTTCCGGCGGCGTCGACTCCGCCGTCGCGGCACTGCTCCTGAAGCAGGCGGGGTGGGACGTCCAGGGACTCTATATGAGTAACTGGGATGACGAGGACGGCTACTGCACGGCTGCGCAGGACTTCCAGGACGCGCGCGCGGTCGCCTCCGAACTCGCCATCCCGCTGCACCGGGTGAGCTTTGCCGCGCAGTATCGCGAGCGCGTCTTCGGGTATTTCTTAAGCGAACACCGCGCCGGCCGCACCCCCAACCCGGATGTGTTGTGCAACCGGGAGATCAAGTTCGGTGAGGCACTGCGTTACGCGCGGCGCCTCGGCGCGACGCATTTTGCAACCGGGCATTACGCCCGCCTGCTCACCGGCGCCGCGGAGCCCGGGCTGCACAAGGCGCGTGATGCCGCCAAGGACCAGAGTTACTTCCTGCACGCGGTGCCGCCGGGTGAGTTCGCACGCGTACTCATGCCCTTAGGGGAACTGCCGAAGTCCGAGGTGCGCGCGCACGCCCGCCGTGCGGGGCTGGCGGTGTTCGACAAGCCCGACAGCACCGGCATCTGTTTCATTGGCGAGCGGCCGTTTCGCGAGTTTCTCGGCCGCTACCTCGCGCGCAGCCCCGGCCCCATCGAGTCCCCTGATGGCGAGCGCCTCGGCACCCACGAGGGTCTTACGTTTTATACGCTCGGCCAGCGCGGCGGCCTCGGCATCGGTGGCCGCCCCGGGCACGCCGAGCAGGCCTGGTATGTCGCTGCCAAGGAAGTGGCGCGCAACACGCTCGTCATCGTGCAGGGGCATGATCACCCGCTGCTGTCGAGCGGCGCGCTGACGACGGAAAACTGGCATTGGCTGGTGCCCGCGCGCGGCGCCGCATTTCGCTGCACCGTGAAAGTGCGCTATCGCCAGGCCGATCAGCCAGCCCTTCTTGAGCCGCGTGCCGACGGCAGTGTGCTCATCCGCTTCGATCACCCGCAGCGTGCCGTCACGCCCGGTCAGTACGCCGTCGCCTACGATGGCGATCGCTGCCTCGGCGGTGGCGTGATCGGATCAACCGCGCCGGCGGTACTGGCGGCGGCGGCTTAGAAGGGATCCAGCGCGGCGCGGCCCCGCCCGATATAATTGCGTGCTCACAGTGGAGGCACGCATGACGAACAGTTTCCGGGCGCGCTCAACCCTCAAGGTCGGCGATCGCTCCTACGAGATCTGGAGCCTCTCGGCGCTGCCGCAGGACAAAGTCGCACGCCTGCCCTACTCGTTGAAGATCCTGCTAGAGAATCTGCTGCGCTCGGAAGACGACGTGAACGTGACGCGCTCGGACATCGAGGCGCTGCTCGAGTGGGACCCGGCGGCGACCCCGTCGCATGAGATCGCCTTCACGCCCGCGCGCGTCATCCTGCAGGACTTCACCGGCGTGCCCTGCGTTGTGGATCTCGCGGCGATGCGCGATGCCATCGTGCGCTTAGGCGGGGATGCCGAGCGGGTCAATCCGCTCAGCCCCGCGGAGCTGGTCATCGACCACTCGGTGCAGGTGGACGAGTACGGCACCGCCGGCGCACTGGCCGCGAATACTGCCATCGAGTTCGGACGCAACAAGGAGCGCTACGCCTTCCTGCGCTGGGGCCAGACCGCCTTCCGCAATTTCTCCGTCGTGCCACCCAACACCGGCATCGTCCACCAGGTGAATCTTGAGTATCTCGGCCGGGTGATTTTCGACACCGAAAACAATGGCGTGCGCCGCGCCTACCCGGACACGCTCGTGGGCACCGATTCGCACACCACCAT
>PLEC01000012.1 GCA_003136935.1 Gammaproteobacteria bacterium | reverse complement strand
GCCTCGCTCGACTCGCTCGGCACCATCTACCTGCCCTCGGCCACCGCGGTCGGCGGGCAGGTGCCGCTGTCGGCGCTGGTCAGCGTGTCGACGCGCCTGGCTCCCCTGTCGATCGATCATCTCGGCCAGTTTCCCTCGACCACCGTGTCGTTCAACCTGGCCTCGGGGGCGGCGCTGGGCGATGCCGTCGACGCCATCAAAAAGGCGGAAGCTGATATCAACCTGCCGGCAAGCGTGATGACGACCTTCCAGGGCGCGGCGCTCGCGTTCCAGGCGACTCTCGGCAACGAAATATTCCTGATCATCGCGGCGCTCGTCACCGTCTACATCGTGCTGNNCATGATGATCGACTTCGCCCTGGTCGCCGAGCGTGAACAGGGCATGGCGCCACGCGATGCCATCTATCACGCCTCGCTCCTGCGGTTCCGGCCGATCCTGATGACCACTATGGCGGCGCTGCTGGGCGCCCTGCCCCTGATGCTCGGTACCGGCACGGGCTCTGAGCTGCGCCACCCGCTCGGCATAACTATTGTGGGCGGCCTGATTCTCAGTCAGCTCCTGACACTGTTCACGACGCCGGTGATTTACCTGTATTTCGATCGCTTCGAGCGGCGCATCGCCGGATGGCGTGGCGCCACCGAAAGCGGGGCACCGACACCATGAGCCTGTCGGAACCCTTCATCCGCCGCCCCGTGGCGACCACGCTTCTGACGGTGGGGATCGCGCTCGCCGGCGGCATCGCCTACTTCAAGCTGCCCGTGGCGGCACTGCCGCAGGTGGATTACCCGACGATTTCCGTGTCCGCGTCCATGGCCGGTGCGAGCCCCGATGTCATGGCGTCGACGGTCGCGACACCGCTGGAACGGCACCTCGGCACCATCGCCGATGTGACCGAGATGACCTCCTCGAGCTCCACCGGGGCTGCCCGCATCACGCTGCAGTTCGGCCTCGACCGTGACATCGATGGCGCCGCCCGCGACGTCGAGGCGGCGATCAACGCCGCGCGCGCCGACCTGCCGGCGGCGCTGCGCAGCAACCCGAACTACCGCAAGGTAAATCCCGCCGACGCGCCCATCCTGATTCTTACCTTAACCTCGAAAACCCTCACCCCGGGGCAGCTCTACGACGCCGCGGACACGATCCTCGCGCAAAAGCTTTCGCAGGTGAGCGGCATCGGCCAAGTGCAGATTGGCGGCAGCTCGCTGCCGGCGGTACGCGTGGAGTTAAATCCGAGCGCGCTGTTCAAGTACGGCATCGGGCTTGAAGATGTGCGCGCGGCGCTCGCCGCGGCCAACGCCAACACGCCCAAGGGCTCGATCGACTTCGGTGGCCGTCGCTATCAGCTCTACACCAACGACCAGGCGAGCAAGGCGGCGGAATTCTCGGGACTGGTGATCGCCTACCGCAACGGCGCGGCGGTACGTCTCTCGGACGTCGCGGAAGTTCAGGATTCGGTCGAGAACATCCGCAACCTCGGGCTCGCCAACGGCCAGCCCGCCGTGCTCGTCATCCTCTACCGCCAGCCGGGCGCCAACATCATCGACACCGTTGATCGTGTTATCGCGCTGATTCCTGCGCTCAAGGCCTCGATCCCCACCGACATCGAGATGAACGTCGCCAACGACCGCACGGTCACCATCCGCGCCTCACTGCAGGCCGTGAAGCTAACGCTGCTGCTCGCGATCTCTTTGGTGATCCTGGTGGTATTCCTGTTCCTGCGTAACGGCCGGGCGACGCTGGTGCCGGCGGTGGCGGTGCCGATCTCGCTCCTCGGCACCTTCGGTGCCATGTATCTCCTCGGCTACAGCCTCGACAACCTGTCGCTCATGGCCCTCATCATCGCCACCGGCTTCGTGGTGGACGANNATCGTGGTGCTGGAGAACATCACGCGCCACATGGAAGCGGGCATGCCGCGCATGCAGGCCTCGATCCAGGGTGCGCGCGAAGTGGGCTTTACCGTGTTGTCGATGAGCTTGTCGCTGGTCGCGGTATTCCTGCCGATCCTGCTCATGGGCGGCATTGTCGGGCGCTTGTTCCGCGAGTTCTCGATCACCCTGTCGGTGGCGGTGCTGGTTTCCTTGCTGGTGTCGCTCACCACGACCCCGATGATGTGCTCACGGCTCATCCGCCATATCGACCCGGCGGCCCGGGGTCGCCTGTTCCGGGCGAGCGAGCGCGTGTTCGAGGCCATGCTGAACTTCTACGCGCGCACGCTGCGCTGGGCGCTGGCGAATCGCGGCCTCGTCATGGTGCTGCTCGCGGCCACCGTGATTTTCAACATCTACCTCTTCTACGTCATCCCGAAGGGATTTTTTCCCCAGCAGGACACTGGCCGCCTGAACGGCGGTATCCAGGCCGACCAGGCGATCTCGTTCCAGTCGATGTCGGGGAAGCTGCGCCAGTTCATAAAAATAGTGCAGGCAGATCCGGCGGTCGACACCGTCGTCGGCTTCACCGGCGGCGGCCAGACCAACGGCGGCTTCATTTTCGTCGCTCTGAAGGCCAAGGCGCAGCGCATTTCTGCCGACCAGGTGATCGCGCGGCTGCGGCCGAAGTTAAACCAGGTGGCAGGCGCGCGCCTGTTCCTGCAGGCGGTGCAGGACATCCACGTCGGCGGGCGCCAGAGCAACGCCCAGTACCAGTACACCCTGCAGGGCGACAGCGTGACGGACATCTACAAGTGGACGCCGAAGCTCACGGATGCGCTGCAACACGCCCCGGCGCTGACCGACGTCAACTCCGACCAGCAGCAGAACGGGCTCCAGATCCAGCTCACCGTCGATCGCGATACCGCCTCAAGGCTGAAGCTGAACCCGGCCGCCATCGACAGCACCCTCTACGATGCCTTTGGCCAGCGCGACGTGTCGACCATCTATAACGCGCTTAACCAGTACCACGTGGTGATGGAGGTGGCGCCCAAGTACTGGCAGAGCCCCGACACGCTGAAAAACCTGTGGATCAGCACGGCCGGCGGCACGGTGAACGGCAGCCAGTCTACCAACGCCGTCGCCGGCACCGTGACTTCAACGCAAACGGCAACCAGCAGTACCGCCGCGACGCTCGCCGCCGACACGGCCCGCAACCAGGCCACCAACGCCCTCGCCCAGTCGGGGCGCGGCGCGGTTTCGACCGGGGCCGCCGACAGCACCGCGGCCGAGCAGATGGTGCCGCTCGCGGCGTTCAGTCAGTACGCGCCGGTCAACACGGCGCTCGCCGTCAACCACCAGGGAACCTTCGTCGCCTCCACCATCTCGTTCAACGTGGCGCCGAACGCCTCCTTAAGCGACGCCCAGGCGGCAATCGCCCAGGCCGTCAACGAAATTCACATGCCGCCCACCATCCACGGCAGCTTCCAGGGCACCGCGCAAGCGTTCCAGGATTCCCTGAGCAGCGAGCCGATACTCATCCTCTCCGCGCTCGCCGCCGTGTACATCGTATTGGGCGTGCTGTACGAGAGCTACATCCACCCGATCACCATCCTCTCGACGCTGCCCTCGGCCGGCGCCGGCGCGGTGCTGGCGCTGCGCCTCTTTGGCAGTGAGTTCAGCATCATCGCGCTGATCGGCGTGATCCTCCTGATCGGTATCGTGAAGAAGAACGCGATCATGATGATTGACTTCGCGCTGGATGCGCAGCGCACCCAGGGCCGCAGTCCCGAAGATGCCATCTACACCGCTTCGCTACTGCGGTTCCGGCCGATCATGATGACCACCATGGCGGCGATGCTCGGTGCGCTCCCGCTCGCCTTTGGCACCGGCGACGGCGCGGAAATGCGCCAGCCGCTCGGGATCTCGATCGTCGGCGGCCTGATCGTCAGCCAGATGCTGACGCTCTACACAACCCCCGTGACCTACCTGTACCTGGATCGCTTCGGCCTTTGGTGCGGGCGCATGTGGTCGCGCCTGCAGCCCCCCGCGCCACATGCTCCATCCGCATTGCCGGCACACACACCATGAAGCCAACCGTCGTGAGACCCAAGCCCGTCACGCGCCCCTCGTCCGTCGCCGCCGCGATCGCGGCTTGCGTGTGCGCCGGGTGTGCGGTCGGTCCGAACTACCACCGGCCCGCAGCGCCGGTGCCACAGCAGTTCAAGGAGGCGGACGGCTGGAAGGCCGCCGAGCCACGTGAAGCCGCGAGCGGCACCGACTGGTGGTCGGTGTACAACGACGCGACGCTCGACGGTCTCGAGAAGCAAATCGATGTATCAAACCAGACGCTAAAGGCTTCCGAGGCAGCGTGGCGCCAGGCGGTCGCGCTGGTCAGCCAGACACGCGCGGGCCTGTTCCCCACGGTGGGAGTGAGCGCAGCGGCCACGCGCTCGGGTGGCGCCGGTGCAGGTTCCGCGGCAGGCGCTGCCGCCGCCGCGGCCGCCGGCAGCGCGGCGTCCGTGTCACAACACCCCACCAACCAGTTTGAACTCGCGGGCACCGCCTCCTGGGACATCGACATCTGGGGCAAGATCCGCCGCACGCTGGAAAGCAACGTCGCGAACGCCCAGGCGAGCGAGGCGGATCTCGCGGCCGCGCGACTCTCGGCGCAGGCAACGCTCGCGAGCGACTACATCGAGCTGCGTGTCGCCGACGAACAAAAGCAGCTGCTCGACGAGACGGTCGAGGCCTTCAAGCGTTCGCTGCAGATCACCCAGAACCAGTACGACGTCGGTGTGGTCGCCAAGGCCGACGTGATCACCGCCCAGACCCAACTGCAGGGCGCGCAGTCGCAGCAGATCGCCATCGGCGTGACCCGCGCCACGCTCGAGCACGCCATCGCGGTCCTCGTCGGCAAGGCGCCGGCAGACTTCTCGCTCGCGCCAGGGACGCTCGGCGCCAGCGTGCCCGTTGCCCCGAGCGGTGTGCCTTCGAGCCTGCTCGAACGCCGGCCCGACGTGGCCGCGGCGGAGCGCAGTATGGCGGCCACCAATGCCCTGATCGGCGTGGCGGTGGCCGCGTATTTCCCGGATCTGACGCTCAGTGGCTCGTACGGCTTTGCGAGCAACGTCGTGGCGGGACTCATCCGCGCGCCAAACAACCTCTGGTCGGCCGGGGCCAGCGCGAGCGATGCGCTGTTGGATTTCGGTGCGCGCTCCGCGCAGGTGCGGCAGGCCCGCGCGGGCTACGATATCTCAGTCGCCAACTATCGCCAGACCGTCCTCACTGCGTTCCAACAGGTCGAGGACGAACTTGCGACGCTGCGCATCCTCGAGCAGCAATACCAGGTGCAGGACCAGACGGTTAAGTCCGCGAACCTGGCGGCTCAGCTCATGCTCAATCAGTACAAGGCAGGAATAGTCGCCTATACGGCGGTCGTCACCGCACAGGCGATTGCGCTCAGCGACGCGCAGACTCTGCTCACCATCCGCCAGAACCGACTCACCGCCAGCGTCACGCTGATCCAGGCCCTGGGCGGCGGCTGGACCTCGACCTCCCTCGGCAAGTCAGACGGCACAGCGGCGACCCTGGCCGCCCAGGACGCCGCGCAGAACCACTAGGGGAATTCCCCTCGTTGACGTTCAGGCTGGGGGCGGCTTAGGATACGAATGAGAACGATTCTCATTTACAACATCCCGAGTCATGCCGCATCTTCGGACTCCTTCTGCTGCCGTCAGGGTGGCCGCACTCCTCGGCGCGTGCCTCGTCCTGCCCGGCGCCTACGCGGAAGACACGTCCATACCCGAAAGCCCCCTTAACACCGTGGTCATCGAGGCGACCGCGCTGGCAGGGCCTGCGGTCTCGCCCACTGGCGCCAACCAGTATTCGGCAAGCGCCGAGGACATCGCGGCGACACCGCAAGGCAAGACCGCGCCCCTGACGGACGTGCTGGCGCAGATGCCCGGCGTCGCGATCGATCAGAACCAGCAGATCCACATCCGCAACACCGAAGGTCCTCAGTTCCAGTACCAGATCAACGGCGTGCTGATCCCGCTCGACGTCAACACCAACCCGCCGTTCCTGTCGATGATCAACCCGCTGTTCATCAAGCGGCTGGACCTGCTCGATGGCGTGCTGCCCTCCCGTTACAGCTACGCCACCGGCGGGGTTGTGAGCATCCAGACCAAGGACGGCTGCGAGCAGTCCTCGTCCGGCGATGTGAGCCTGCGTGCCGGGCAGCGCGATACGCTCGAGCCCAGCCTTGAATTTGCGGGCTGCCACGATGGGCTGGGCAGTTACGTGAGCGCCGTCTATCAGCACAGCAACACGGCCTTCAGCTCCGCCACCCCGGGGCCCACCCCGATACACGACTTCACCAGGCAGGGTCAGGTGTTTGGCTTCTTTTCCTATCCGGTCACCCCGGGCGACACGCTGAGCCTGCTCGTGTCGGGTGCGCGCAGCAGCAATCAGCTGCCGAACGTCGCCGGGCTGGCAGCGCAGTATGAGCTGGCCGGCGTTGCGGTCGCGCCGTCCTCGGCGGACATCAACTCGTATCTGAATTTCAGCGACGCACTCGCGGTGCTGTCGCTCAGCGGATCACTCGCGAGCAACGCCTCGTACCAGATCGCCTACAGCCAGCATGCGATCTCGCAGCGCTTCGATCCGGACCCCATTGGCGAGCTGATCTACCAGGGCGTCGCCTCGAGCGCCAGCCACGACGACCACGACTACACGCTCGAGGCGGACGTGAGCTTCAAACTCGGCGCACATACCCTCGCCAGCGGGTTCTATGCGGGCGAATACCGCGTCAGCGCCAATGACTCGTCGTTGGCATTTCCCGCCGACCCCGCGGGGGATCAGCTGAGTGATGTGCCGCTGAACGTCACCAACAACGCGCACGCCAACAATGTGATTGCCGGAGCCTACCTCAGCGATCTGTGGCGCATCTGCGGACCGCTGAGCGCCTCAATGGGCATGCGCTTCGATACCTTGAGTGGCTTCACGTCGGGTCATCAGCTCGACCCGAGCATCAACCTCGTGTACCGCGCCGACGCCGCGACCACGTTTCACTTAGGCGCAGCGCGTTACTTCCAGGTGCCCTCGCTGCTGGGCATCTCCCCCACCGCGCAGGCAGCATTCGCCGGCACCACCGCGGCGGGACCGCCGGGCATTCCAACACCGGTGCCAGAGGACGACCGTGAATGGGACGCCGGCGTCGTGCGCCAGGTCACCGGCAACCTCACGGTTTCCGCAGACGCGTACTACGAGTGGACCACGCACTACCTCGATACCGGGCAGTTTGGCGTGGTACCCATCTTCGCCCCATTCAACTACGACAAGGGGCACCTGTGGGGCGCAGAGCTTGCCGCGCACTATCAGGTCGAGGGCCTGTCGGCCTACGCCAACCTGACCCTGGGTCGCAACTGGCAGCAGGGCGTCCTGACCGGTCAATTCAACTTTGACCCGGGCGAGCTCGCCTACATCGACAGCCACGCGATCGTGCTCGATCACCAACCGCTCTACGGGGCCTCCGCCGGCGCCAGCTGGCGGGTTGGGTCGTACACCATCGGCGCCGACAGCATTTACAGCAGCGGTCTGCGCGCGGGGTTCGCCGATGAGAAAAAGCTGCCGCAGGTATTGCAGGTGAACGTAAGCGCCGAGCGCGCATTCGAGGTGCCCGGTGTCGGAGTGCTCACCAACCGGCTCGCCGTATTGAATGTCTTCGACCGGACAAACCTCATCCGGCCTGCCGAGGGCATAGGCATTTTCCAGTCTGCCTACGGACCGAGACTCACCCTCTACGACACACTCACGCTGCGCTTCTGAGGGTCAGCCGCCTCAGCGGTGACATCGGCGAATACGAAGCCATCCCGCTCGACGGCGGCACCGATAGTGACCGCTATCGGCGCCGTGAACATCGGACCTGCGGAAACCAGCGTATGGAACTCACCGTTCTCACCGCATGGATCAACCTGCGCCGGCAGTTCATCGAGGAGCGCGGTGTCGAACCGCCTGCCGGCAAACTCGCGCGCGAGCCGGCGCGGATCGACACACACGAGGTGCGCAACCAGTCCGCTCGCGATCATGCTGCGCGCCAGCACGCCCGTGTCCCGCCGCCACAGCGGAAACATCCCGGTCATGCCCACCGCTGCCAGCTGCTTTTCCCGATAGGCGCGAATGTCTTCCAGGAACAGATCCCCGAACACGATGTGGCTGACGCCCTGCCCTTTTATCTGCGCGCACGCCTGCGCCATGCGCTGCTGGTAGGTCTCATCGGAGCAGGGAGTCGGGAGCATCACCTTCAGGGCCGGCACTCCGAGGGCGGCGATCTGCCGGTCCAGCACGCTGTCGCGCACGCCGTGCATGGCCACCCGGCCGTACACTTCGCTGATCGTGGTCAGCACGCCGACGACCTCGGCGAGACCTGAGCGCTGCGCCTCGTAGAGCGCAAAGGCGCTGTCCTTGCCGGAGCTCCAGGAGACGAATGCCTTGGGGGGGCGCGGAATGGACATGTTCACCGCAGTCTGACAAACGCGACAGGAGCAGGACAACCGTCTGGCTGGCAAGACACCCCGGCCGGCTTCTGTTTTGGGTTACCGGCCTGCTAGCATCGCGTTCCCATCACAAGGAGTACTCACGTGGCGCTTGTAACAAAGTTTAGTTTTCTCATGGCCCTGGCACTTGCCGCAGGGGGAATGGCGACCGCAGCCAACGCACAGGAACACGCTGAGCACGGCGGAAAGGCCCCACAGGGCCACGCTTCTCAGGGAGCACGGCCCGCCGCGCATGGTGAGCCGCACGCCGGTCCTGCCAAGTATCAGCGGGTCGCCGAGCCGACGGGTTGGAACAAACGGCCCGCCCAAGTCGACAAAGCGAACTACCAGCATAACTACCAGGCGGCGCGCAGCTACCACGTCGGCGTGTACCGTCGTCCGCCGGGCTGGGTAGCCCACCGCTGGGGGTACGGACAGATCCTGCCGCGTGCCTACTGGGCCGCACCGTATCTCCTCGCGGACTACTGGCTGTTCGCACTCGAAGTGCCGCCGGTCGGATTCGAGTGGGTGCGGGATGACACCGACGCCATTCTGGTGAATGTCACCACCGGTCAGATCATCCAGGTGGAGTACGGGGTCTTCGGCTAAGGCCGAAGTGCTGGCGGCTCGCGGTTGTGCCGGGTGGGTGAACCCCGGCACAACTTAACTGCTGGGTGCTGACGGGATCGAACCGCCGACATTCGGGCGGAGCCACCCCTTATGGTCTGGTTCGTTGTCCTTGGCAGTTCCATTGAACCAGAGTCGGCCACCACCTCGAAACGAGCACGCCGATCTGCATATGAACGAAGTCAATAAATCAACTGGAAGCCGCTCACGCGCAATCACATGCGCGATCAGCCACGAAGGCACGGGGGACCTTCGATACAAGCAACTAGTGCGCCGTCTAGGAGCCCAATGGGAGCATCCAGCACTTTTCCTTGCTCTGCTTCTTCCGTTGTCTCTCGCTGCGCAGGTGGCAAAAGATTTTTCTGAGGTCCATATCGGCGCTTTCGATGCGGATGCGTGGAACGGGATCGTATTCGAGTCCAAAGCATATGGGCAACGAGTGCCCTTTGCCATTCGCATCGGTTCGAAGACCGACACCTTTCTGGACGGAAATCGCATCTTTGATGCGGTCAGTTTGGTTGGACCTCATGCGCCAGACGGATCCTACTCACTCCTCGGTTGGCGACACCGTCCCCGCGCGGCAACCATCACCCTTGAATGGTCCCGCATTGACGAGACAACTGTGGTGGGAAGACTCAAGGCTCCGGAAGACGTGCAGCTCGTGCTGGAGGCCTATAGCCCGGGCGCCGGCGATTTCGCGGGAACTTACAGCGTCCACCGAGAGGAGGGTCAGATCAAGGGGGAGCATTTCATAGACGGTGTATTCGGCGAGGCTGCCCACTTTGTTGTGGCCGTTGATCGCCCCGTGGTCGGCGCCGGGTTATTTTCGGAGGTCAACCAGCTGCAAAAAATGATGGATGCGGGCCAATTAGCAAGCCCCTCGAAGCAGAACAAAGCCGACGTAGTTGGCGTTCAATTCCCAGTTGACAGCCGTCAGTCGCATGGAGCGGCGGGTCTTCAATTTGTGGCGTCAGCCAATTCTGGCGCTCATTTCGTGGCCAAGATCGGCTGGAATTCTGCCGAAATATCGCAGTACGCCCACCAGCTGCTGGCGTCGGGGCAAATCGATTCGATCCTTGATCGGAAGGCGGGATCTTATGCCAGGCGTCGACCTCACATTACCGGGCTCTTTGCAGGCGCGCCAGAAGCAATCGGCAATTCCATGTTCTGGAACAGCCTGTATGTTCCTTCCCTCGGCTTAGAGTTTCCCAGTATCAGTCGCAACTGGGCTCATGGCTTTGGCGGCTGGGTAGTTGGTGAATGGGACTGCTTTTTTGGCTCGCTTCTGACCAATGTTGAGGATTCGCAGCAGACATCGGCTGCTGTGCGGGCAATTCTCCTGGCCCAATCTCCCAACGGGGTTGTCCCCAATGTCGATGCCGCTAACGGTACGAGTCCAGATCGATCGCAGCCGCCGGTCGGCGCGTACATCGTATTGAAGAACTATGAGCGGAACCGCGACATTGAGCAGTTGCGATGGACGTACCCCAGACTGAAGAAGTGGCACGAATGGTGGCTGGCGAATCGCGGCGATGGCCAACCCTGGAGAGATGGAAACCAGGACGGTTTGCTTGAGTGGGGCAGTGACCGGGGCGCGACCTTTTCCGTCGGCGGGCGTGGCTTCCTCGTCCAGGCCAAATGGGAGAGCGGCATGGACGACAGCCCAATGTACGACGACGTCACCTACAATCCGAAGACCTACACAATGGAACTCGATGATGTCGGTCTCAACTCTCTGTATGCCCTGGATGCCGAATGTTTGGCCAAAATCGCCGCCATTCTCGGCTATGAGGATGACAACCGACGTTTCGTGGCTGAGTACGACAAAGTCAAAAGCCTGGTGCGCCAGCTCCTTTGGAACGAGCAGGATGGCATTTTTGAGAACCGGTATTGGGATGGCCGTTTCTCGAAGAGACTCTCACCCACGAACTTTTATCCGCTACTCGCCGGTATCGCGACCACCGCACAGGCAAAACGCATGGTGCGTGAGCATTTACTCAATTCCGAGGAGTTCTGGGGCAAGTACGTCATTCCAACGATTTCTCGGAACGACCCGGCATTTCAGGATCAATACTACTGGCGAGGCGACATCTGGGGGCCTACAAACTACCTCGTCTACCAGGCAATCAATCGCTACGGCGAAGACGAGGTAGCACTGGAGTTTGCCGAGAAGAGCTATGAGCTTTTCATGGAGGACTGGCAAGCACATCAGCGAACCAACGAGCAATACTATGCCTGGGGAGGCAGCGCAGGAGGAGACGTTCACTACACGTGGGGCGCCCTCTTGTGCCTCATCGGGATGGAGCAGTTCATCGACGAGAATCCCTGGGACGGGCTTCGCTTTGGAGCCCTGCAACCCCCGCGCGAAGGTGAACTCCTCGGCGTCATGTGGGCGCAGCATCGCTACGATGTGAAGATCGGACCCGATGTCACTTCCGTTAAGCGAGACGGCCAGACCCGCTTCGACGCCAATGCCGGCGTAGTTGTACGGAACTACAGCGTTACGCCTGATAGCCTGTCATTCTCGATAAAGACGGCTCGCACTACCCGGATAGAGACCATGGAAACGAAGTCAGTTGCCGTTTCATTAATGGTTGATGGTGGTCCCGCGCGCCACCTTCCCGTATGGAATGGAGTTGTTACATTTACGATTCCGGCCGGGAGCCACGGCATTTCGGAAACATGGGACGATCGGCTCTGAAGGATTGCGCAATCTCCGGCTTGCGTGCAGTCAGCAAAGGCAAAAGCGGAGGCCACTTAGCCCTATGATTCACGATCTTTCTGTTGAACATCACCCCATCAGTTCGCTTTTTCCTGATGTGACTCATCGACCGATGGCGGAGTACGGGCTGCACCCCAAGCAGGTCGACTTCTTTAACGAATATGGCTACTTGAGCGGAGTCCGCATTCTCTCGGACGAGCAGATAGAGGCGCTCAGACAGGAGCTGGCCCGGCTGTTGGATGCGTCACCAGAAGATCGAGGATTGTTTTACGAATACAACTCGAACGAGTCAACCGATCCCAAGCATGTGCTGTTCCATGCGCTCGGCGCCTGGCGCATCGCGCCAGGCTTTCACGATCTGCTCTGGCACCCGGCATTCACCGTCCCGGCGGCGCAACTGTTAGGTGGCGCTGTTCGCTTCTGGCACGACCAGCTGTTCTGCAAACCCGCTCATCACGGGGGAATTGTTGCCTGGCACCAGGATTACTCTTACTGGACCCGAACTCAACCGCTTGCCCACCTGACTTGCTGGATTGGTCTCGATGATTCGACCCGCGAAAGCGGATGCTTGCATTACATCGCTGGCAGCCATCGCTGGCCGGATCTGCCCATCACCGGGCTAGCAGGAGATATGACCGCTATCAATGCGGTTCTGAACGAGGAACAGCGACGTGAGTTTCAACACCCCGTCGCGGTTGAATTGAAGAAAGGCGAGGCCTCGTTCCATCATCCACGCCTGGTGCATGGATCATTTGCAAACCGTTCTGATCATTCCCGCCGCGCGACGGTAGTTAATGTCATGAAGGATGGCGTGCGCTCTGCAAGCAATGAGCCTCTGCTTCAGGGCATACCGGCAATCCCAGCCGGCGAGAAGGTCGAAGGGCGGTTCTTCCCGCTGCTCTATGCTCCAGCCGCGCGGTCGTGAAATTTGCGAAACAAAGCAGCTTTTTCATCGAACCGCCGACGTTCGCCTTGTAAGGGGAAAACGACTGAAGGTCTGATCGCGGTCAAGCAGCGCACGTCAGTGTGGCCGACAGCCGGCCACACTGACCACGAACGCCGTTCTGGCGGGCACCCGACACTCGCAAAAGTCGCTCGGGTCTAAGCAGTCACTTGTCGCTCTTTGAGGCGTCTTTCACGTCCTGTTTGACGTCTCCAAACTTTGCTCGAGCTTCTCCGCCGATTTGTTGGATCTTGCCTTTCACTTCCAGCTTCTTGTCGCCGACGACCTTGCCGGTCACCTCATTGATCTTGCCTTGCACTTCCTTGGCGCGGCCCTTCACCTGGTCCTTGTTTACGTCCATAGCATGCTCCTGTTTGTGCGTGCCGGCTAAAGGCCGACAGGCTGTGTTGAATCCTCGAAACGTACAAGACGTCGACTGTGAGGGGCTCCTGCCTCCGCGACACTTTCGTACCGCCACGCTTTTGTACGGCTCTGCAACTTACGCCTCGGCGCCTGCTTCGTCTGTGCGGAACACCACGGACGCCCGAGGCTCATACCGGCTTCAATGTGTCGCGAACGGTCAGTTACCGCCTCTATTCTGCGGCTCTTGGAAAAGCGCGTGCGGCATAGCCGGACAGCGGACTGGGCACGTTGCTGGGGTCCACCGCGATTATCGCGCAGGACGCCGATAGCCAGAGTACAGCGGTACAACTGGCACCCCTGGGTGTCGGAAACTTGGTCTTTGGCAAACGCATGTACGTGCGGTAGCGTACTGACTGCTGGGTCCTCTTAATGTTCCAATGTCCGCTCAATCGAACAATTTGGAGATCGACATGTACATCGGCGGCGGCATACTTGGACTCATTCTGGTCGTTGCTCTCGTGCTCTTTGTGCTGCGTAGAGCCTGAGTCGTACTGGGAACGGCGGACTGGTCAGCGGATGCCGATAAGGCTCGAGTCACTCCCAGCTCAATGTCTTTCGACAAAGACACACTCAGTGGATCCATCGAGTGGAGTTTGAGGTGAAAAAGACCCCCGCGCCGGACCAAAACGCTCTCATTGCTGCATTGGGAGCCGCAGAGTGCGATCGTCTGGCCACCGATCTGGAATTGGTTACTCTAACACTGGGCCAGGTCTTGTATGAGTCTGGCCAAACGATGAGCCACGCTTATTTCCCAATCGATTGCATCATCTCCCTGCTCTACGTCATGAAAAATGGTGAATCTGCAGAAATTGCCGTTGTAGGGAACGAGGGCATGGTCGGTATTGCGCTGTTCATGGGCGGTGAATCAACCATGAGCCGAGCGATCGTGCAGAACGCCGGTCACGCCTACCGCCTGAAGGCACAGGTACTCAAGGATGAGTTCCATAGCGGAGGGGCACTGAGCCGCCTCCTGCTGATGTTCGCATCGTCACTGATCACGCAAATGGTACAAACCGCCGCGTGCAACCGCCATCATTCGGTGGACCAGCAACTTTGCCGCTGGATGCTGTTGAGCCTGGATCGACTGCCTTCAACTCAAATTAGTATGACGGAAAAGCTGATTGGAAACATGCTCGGCATCAGCTCCGGCGATGTCACGAAGGCGACAGGTCTGTTGGAGAACGCGGGGCTGATTCACTATAACTCCGGTGAGATTAGAGTGCTCAATCGGGCCGGCATCGAAGAGCGCTCGTGCGAGTGCTACGAAGTAGTAAGAAAGGAAAGTGACCGGCTCCTTCCCTCGTCCGTTCAATAGGGCAGTAAGGTCGGAAACAGACTTCTCGATCAAAATCCCGATAACCCTCAACTTCCAGGTGGTCCGAAGAAACGAGGGGTTACAATCGCACGCCCGCGTTTTTCTTTGCACGTCGCCGATGGCCGAATGCAAGACCAAGCAGGTCAGGGCGAATTGGAGTCAAGAGTTCCTGTACTTCTTCCAATCGCTTTCTATGGCTTGGGCCATATCGCTGGCGGCAGAGCGCAACCAACTTGATTTTCTGTGTCTCAGGTCCCTCAAAATGTGGGCAACTTGGCGTTTGCTTCCCAGGTGAACATTGGCGGCTTCAGAGCCCATTGCATAGAGAAGCGTTTCCTCGTCGCGCTCTGCCGGCAAGTCGGCAATTTCAATGGGATTGGATTCCGGTGAGAGACGGCGAATCAGCCACGTCCCCATGATTTTCTGAAATGGATCGCGCGACCGCACAGCGGACTGCATAGTCTTCTGATAGTAGGACTGGCGATGTCCGATGTGACCATCCAGCCAAGCGCACGCCGAGGGCAGCATGGCTTTCGCCTCGCGCGCGATATGACCTCCTTCCCAACCCGCGATAGCGACGAATCGTTGCTGCCCGAGGCTTCCCATGCCGGCTTCCCTACGTACTACTTTATAATCCGGATTCGGATGTGGAAGCGCTTTCCGCAAGACCCGCTTCGCGTCGCGAGGCAGACCGTGATGCACAATCGGGAGATGGTCTAGCTTCTCCCAAAAACCGTCGGGAGGCTCAAACGCCTCAACCCCTAGTTGATCCAGGTTTTTTTCGTGCTCCGCAAGAACAAATGGGCAACCTCCGGCCCTTAACGCCTTCTGATATCCCTCCAAAATGGCACTGCAACCTTCCTTAAATCTGACTGTCAGCTTTTCCGAGTCGATAACGATCCTTACGCTGGCCGCCAGGCGCACCAGATCATTTGTATAAGGCAAAGGATACGATTCGTCGAAATCGTCGACACCCCAGGACAGCCGACC
>PLEC01000035.1 GCA_003136935.1 Gammaproteobacteria bacterium | reverse complement strand
AAGGACCCGGGCAAGTTCCAGAAGCTCGGCGGCAAGATTCCCAAGGGCGTGCTGATGGTCGGCTCGCCCGGAACCGGCAAGACCCTGCTGGCGCGCGCCATCGCCGGGGAAGCCAAGGTGCCTTTCTTCACCATCTCCGGCTCGGACTTCGTCGAGATGTTCGTCGGTGTCGGCGCNNCGCGACATGTTCGAGCAGGCGAAGAAGCACGCCCCGTGCATCATTTTCATCGACGAAATCGATGCCGTCGGCCGGCACCGCGGCGCCGGACTTGGCGGCGGGCACGACGAGCGCGAGCAGACTTTGAACCAGCTGCTGGTGGAAATGGACGGCTTCGAGGGTAACGAGGGCATTATCGTTATCGCCGCCACCAACCGGCCCGATGTACTTGATCCGGCGCTGCTGCGTCCCGGACGTTTCGATCGCCAGGTGGTAGTGCCGTTGCCCGACGTGCGCGGTCGCGAGCAGATTCTGCGCGTGCACATGCGGCGCGTGCCGCTATCTGAGGACGTCAAGCCAGCGCTGATCGCGCGCGGCACGCCGGGGTTCTCCGGCGCGGATCTCGCCAACCTTGTCAACGAAGCGGCACTGTTCGCAGCACGCGCCAACCGTCGCGTCGTCAGCATGGAAGAGTTNNGAGCGCGCCAAGGACAAGATCATGATGGGCGCGGAACGGCGCTCCATGGTGATGAGCGAGGCCGAGAAGCGCATGACCGCCTACCACGAGGCGGGCCACGCCATCGTCGGCATGACGGTCCCGGAACACGACCCGGTCTACAAGGTCACCATCATCCCGCGCGGCCGCGCACTCGGGGTCACGCAGTTCCTGCCCGAACAGGACCGCTACAGCTTCTCCAAGCGTCGCCTGGAGAGTGTGATCACGACACTGTTCGGCGGCCGCATCGCCGAAGAGCTGATCTTCGGGCCCGAAGCGGTCACTACCGGCGCCTCCAACGACATCGAGCGCGCCACGGAGGTGGCCCGCAACATGGTTACCAAGTGGGGCCTGTCCGACAAGCTCGGACCGTTGACGTATTCGGAAGAGACCGGGGAAGTGTTCCTCGGCCGCAGCGTCACGCAGCACAAACAGGTGTCGGATGTCACGGCGCATGCGATCGACGAGGAAATCCGCCATCTGATCGAGGCCAACTACAAGCGCGCGCGGGAGATTCTCACCTCCGCGCTCGACAAGCTGCACCTCATGGCCGAAGCGCTCATCAAGTACGAGACGATCGGCGAGGAGCAGCTCAGGGACATCATGGCGGGCAAGGTGCCGAAGCCACCGGCTGACTGGGACGATACGCTTTCCAACAAGCCGCCCAAGGCATCTACAGAGGGGCCGGTTGCGGGCGGACCAGTCATACCGGCGGGGCAGCACTAAGCGTTCTTTTTTCCGGTAGCGCGGCCGGCGAGAATTTCGCACTTTCGGGGACGCAGTCACCCATGTCCGCCCCGCCCGCCCCGCCGGTCCTGCTCCGCTGCGCCGATAAGACGGTGGATCTCTCCCAGCCGGTAGTCATGGGCGTGCTGAATGTCACGCCCGATTCGTTTTCAGATGGTGGGCGCTTCCTGTCCGTGGAAGCCGCGCTGGAGCAGGGCGCGCGCATGGCGGACGAGGGCGCGGCGTTTATTGACGTCGGGGGCGAGTCGACACGCCCGGGCGCGGCAGCGGTGGATGTGGACGAGGAAGCGCGGCGCGTGCTGCCGGTCATTGAGCGGCTACGCACCCTCACGAGCGCCGTGATCTCGGTCGATACCAGCAAGCCCCAGCTCATGCGCTCCGCCGCCGCCGCGGGCGCCGGCCTCATCAATGATGTGCGAGCGCTGCGGGAGGCCGGGGCGCTGGATGCCGCCCTGCAGTCCGGGTGTGCGGTGTGTCTCATGCACATGCAGGGGGAACCGCGCACCATGCAGCACTCACCCCGATACGATGACGTCGTGAACGAGATCAGGGCATTTCTTGCCGCGCGCACCCGCGCGTGCCGGGACGCGGGCTTCGCCGCCGAGCGCATGGTGGTGGACCCTGGCTTCGGTTTTGGCAAAACCCTCGAGCACAATCTGCAACTGCTGCGCCGGCTGCCGGAACTGGTGGCCGACGGGTCGCCCGTGCTGGTCGGGTTGTCGCGCAAATCAATGCTGGGCACACTCACTCACCGGCAGGCTGACGAGCGCCTTGCCGGCAGCGTGGCGCTGGCCGTGATTGCGGCACAGGCAGGCGCGCGCATCATTCGCGCCCATGACGTTGCGGCGACGGTGGATGCGCTCAAGGTCGTGGTTGCGCTTCACAGGGGAGGGTAGGGATTTGGCGAGGCAGTATTTCGGCACGGATGGCATCAGGGGCCGTGTCGGCGAGCACCCCATGACGGTGGACTTCGCGTTGCATCTGGCGAGCGCGGCTGCCCGCGTGCTGGCGCCGGAGGGCGGCACCGTACTGATCGGCAAGGACACGCGCCTCTCCGGCTACATGTTCGAGTCGGCGCTTGAGGCGGGATTTGTCGCCGCGGGCGTGAACGTCATGCTGATCGGACCGCTGCCCACGCCCGGCATTGCCTACATGACGCGCCGCTTCAATTGCGACTTCGGCATCGTCATCAGCGCCTCGCACAATCTCTACGACGACAACGGCATCAAGTTCTTCGACGCCTCGGGCGGCAAGCTCTCGGACGAACTCGAGGAACGGATCGAGGCGCAGCTCGCGCAGCCGCCGCTGACGCGCGCTTCACGCAGCCTTGGACGTGCGACGCGTGCGGACCGCTCGCGCCTCTTCTACCAGGAATTCTGTGCCTCGACGCTGCCGCCGGGCGTGGATCTGTCGGGTCTGAAGATCGTGATCGACTGCGCCAACGGCGCCGCCTACAAGGTAGCGCCGCGGATTCTCGCCGACCTGGGCGCCGAGATCGTGCCGGTCGGCTGCTCGCCGAACGGTCGCAACATCAACGACGGCTGCGGTTCTACCGCGCCGGATCTTTTGCAGCTCACGGTGCCGGGTGTACGCGCGCACGTTGGACTCGCGCTCGATGGCGACGGTGACCGGGTCGTCATGGCCGATCATCTCGGCCGCATCGTGGACGGCGATCAGCTTCTGTACGTCATGGCGCGAGCGCTCAAGCAGGCCGGAACGCTGCGGGGGCCGGTGGTCGGCACGGTGATGAGCAACCTGGGACTTGAGGTGGCGCTGCGTGCGGCCGACATTGAGTTTCGCCGCGCCGCGGTGGGCGATCGCTACGTGCTGGCGATGCTGCGCGAGACCCAGGGCATTCTGGGTGGGGAAGCCTCCGGACACATCCTGTGCCTCGACAAGACTACGACCGGTGACGGGCTCGTGAGCGCGCTGCAGGTGCTTGCGGTCATGAAGAGGACCGGTCGCTCGCTGGCGGAGCTGAGCGCCGAAATGCAGAAGTTCCCGCAGGTGCTGCTCAACGTGAAAGTGGCGCAGCGCTTCGATCCGACCACCGTGCCAGCCGTGCAGCAGGCCGTGGAACGCATCGAGCAGCGGCTGGGCGCTGACGGCCGCGTGGTGCTCCGGGCCTCGGGAACGGAGCCCGTGATCCGCGTTATGGTCGAAGGGCGCGACGAGGCCGCGACGCGAGCCGCCGCCAACGAACTTGCCGAGATCATCAAAGGCATCGCCGGCTGAGTGCCGGGCCGCCGTAAATCCATTGCGCTGCGCAGTCCCTGCTGCGCGCAAGCCCTGGGTGGCCATCCCCTGAAGCTCCTTTTTCCGCTCGTGTCCGCCTCCGGACGCGTGCTGAGAGTCCCCGGCGGCCGGCATTGCGCCGCCCCCCTCACATGGCTATGATCCCGCGCCCTTTGCGGGCGGTCAGGCGGCCTCGTGCCGCAGCCATTCGAGGTTGATTCATGCGTCGTCCCCTCGTCGCGGGAAACTGGAAGATGCACGGCTCGCGCAGCGAAAATGCGCGGCTCGTCGAGGAGCTTCTGGCCCACAGCGCCGCAGCGCCATCGGCGACCTGTGTCCTGTGCCCGCCGTTCGTTTACCTGCAGGAAGTGGCGCGCTTGCTGCGCGACTCGGCGTTGAGCCTCGGCGGTCAGGACGTTTGCGCGGAAGCTCAGGGCGCCTTCACCGGCGAGATCTCCGCGGGCATGCTGAAGGACGTCGGCTGCCAGTACGTGATCGTGGGCCACTCGGAGCGGCGATTACTGTACCGCGAGAGCGACCAGCTGGTGGCTCGCAAGTTTGCCGCCGCGCACGCCAAGGGGCTCATCCCGATCCTGTGCGTCGGCGAGCAGCTCGCGGATCGTGATGCCGGACGGACGCAGGAAATTGTCGCGCGTCAGCTCGAGGTGGTTCTGGAACTGTCCGGTGCGGGCGCCCTGGAGCAGGGCATCGTGGCCTACGAGCCGGTGTGGGCCATCGGCACCGGGCGCAACGCCAGCCCCGAACAGGCGCAGGACGTGCACGCCTTCATCCGCGCCCGGATAGCCGCCCGGGATGCTAGAATTGCCGCTGCCACACGTATTGTTTATGGCGGTAGTGTCAAGGCCGGTAATGCCGCCGAACTGTTCGCCATGCCGGATGTAGACGGCGGTCTGATCGGTGGCGCCTCGCTCAAGGCTGATGAGTTCCTGACAATCCTGGCGGCTGCCGGACCGGGAAAGTAGGTTTTTTCCGATGTTGCGTTCGATTCTGACTATTGTGCAGTGGGCCTCGGCGTTTGCGATCGTCGGCCTGGTACTGCTTCAGCGCGGCAAAGGCGCAGACGCCGGTGCCGGGTTTGGCTCTGGTGCTTCGGGCACGGTGTTCGGCGCGCGCGGTGCGAGCACTGCCATGTCGCGCGCCACCGCGATTTTCGCTGCGATCTTCATGATCAACAGTCTGGCGCTCGCCTACACGGGCACGCGCACTGCCGAGGCGCAGCAGAAAACGATTCTCGATGAGGTCGCTGCGGGCAAGAAGTCCGCGCCGCTTACCGGCGCCTCGGTTCCGGCTGCGCCTGCGACCTCCGCGCCGGCGTCATCGCCGACTGCCGCTCCTGCCTCGGACCCCGCTGCGACCCCTGCGCCGGCGCCTGCGCCTAAATAAGGCGTCTGCTCGCGGCGGATTTTAATGTTGCCGACGTGGTGAAATTGGTAGACACACTAGCTTGAGGGGCTAGCGCCGCAAGGCGTGTCGGTTCGAATCCGACCGTCGGCACCAAAAGGACTGTTGCGCTGCTACAATGCGATTTTGTTGGGGGCAGATCCGAAGGTTGATCTGCCTTTTTTGCGCAACCAGATCGCATGCTGTCGAACTATCTGCCTATCCTGATCTTCCTGGTCATCGCCGCGGGCCTGGCCGTGGTGCTGCTCGTGCTCGGCACCGGCATTGGCCACTATTTCACGCGCTCCCGCGGGGACCGCGCCAAGCTCTCGCCTTACGAATGCGGCTTCGAGGCCTTCGAAGACAGCCGCATGAAATTTGACGTGCGCTACTACCTGGTCGCGATCCTGTTCATCGTCTTTGACCTTGAGATCGCCTTCCTCTTTCCGTGGGCGGTGGCCCTGAACAAGATCGGCCTCGCGGGACTGCTCGCGATGGGCATCTTTCTCGGCATCCTGGTCGTGGGCTTCATCTACGAGTGGAAGAAGGGGGCCTTCGAGTGGGACTAGAGGCTGACGGCCCGGAGAGCTTCGCGCAGCGCGGCTTCGTCACGACGCAGGTGGACAACCTCGTCAACTGGGCGCGCACCGGCTCGCTGTGGCCGATGACCTTCGGACTCGCGTGCTGCGCGGTGGAGATGATGCACGCCGGCGCCTCGCGCTACGACCTGGACCGTTTCGGTGTGGTGTTTCGTGCCAGCCCGCGCCAGTCCGACGTCATGATCGTGGCCGGCACGCTGGTCAACAAGATGGCACCGGCGCTGCGCAAGGTCTACGACCAGATGGCCGAACCGCGCTGGGTCATCTCCATGGGATCGTGCGCGAACGGCGGCGGCTACTATCATTATTCCTACGCGGTCGTGCGCGGCTGTGATCGCGTCGTGCCCGTTGACGTATACGTGCCCGGCTGCCCGCCGACGGCCGAGGCGCTCGTCTACGGGATCCTGCAGCTGCAGAAGAAAATTGCGCGCACCAGCGCGATCGCACGCTGAAGCGGCAATGGAGTGGTTCACTTGAGCGAGCTCATCGAAGCTCTCGCCGCGAAGGTTGATGCGCAGCTGCACGGCCAGGTGCGGCGCGTGGCCGCGCTCGCGTCGGAGCTTTCGTACGAGACCGATGCTCCGGCGCTCCTGAGTGTATGCCGCACCCTGCGCGATGCGGCGGAGCTCAGATTCGAAATGCTCATGGACCTGTCCGGGCTGGACTACCTGCACTACGGGCGCGACGAGTGGCAGACCGATAGCGCGACGCGTTCGGGATTCAGCCGCGGACGTGTCGCGCGCACCGATGTACCCGATCCGGACGAGGCCGGCCGCTTCGCGGTGGTCTACAACCTCCTGTCCATCACCCACAACCAGCGGCTGCGCCTGAAGGTGAAGTGCCCGGACACGGCCGAGCCGGTCGTGGACTCGGTGGTGGATGTATGGGCGGGCGCCAACTGGTTCGAGCGCGAGGCCTTCGACCTGTACGGGATCCTGTTCCGTGGCCACCCGGATCTGCGGCGGCTGCTCACCGACTACGGCTTCATCGGCCATCCCTTCCGCAAGGACTTTCCGCTCATCGGCAACGTGGAAGTGCGCTACGACCCGGACAAGAAGCGCGTTGTCTATCAGCCGGTAACGATCGTGCCGCGCGTGCTGGTGCCCAAGGTCATCCGTCACGACCATCGCTACGATCCGGCGCTTAAGGACACGCAGGTGCCGCGCTGATGTCCATCACGCCCGCAACCGAGATCCGTAACTACACCATGAACTTTGGTCCGCAGCATCCTGCGGCCCATGGGGTGCTGCGGCTGGTGCTGGAGATGGACGGCGAGGTCATCCAGAAGGCCGACCCGCACATCGGCCTCCTGCATCGCGGCACCGAGAAGCTCGCGGAATCCAAACCCTTCAACCAGTCCATCGGCTACATGGACCGGCTCGATTACGTGTCGATGATGTGCAACGAGCACGCCTACGTGCTCGCGATCGAGCGGCTCCTGGGGATCGTCCCGCCCGAGCGCGCGCAGTACATCCGGGTGATGTTCGATGAGATCACACGCATCCTCAACCACCTCATGTGGCTCGGGGCGCACGGGCTCGACATCGGTGCGATGACGGTGTTCCTCCTGTGCTTCAAGGAACGCGAGGAACTCATGGACGTGTACGAAGCCGTCTCGGGCACGCGTATGCACGCCACCTACTACCGCCCGGGCGGTGTCTACCGCGACCTGCCGGATGCGATGCCGAAATACAAAGCCTCCAGATGGCGCTCCGAGAAGGACGTCGCGCGCATGAACGAGGCGCGCGGCGGCACCATGCTGGATTTCATCCAGGCCTTCACTGAAGCGTTCCCGGCGGCCGTCGACGACTACGAAACGCTGCTCACCGACAATCGCATCTGGAAGCAGCGCACCGTCAATATTGGAGTGGTGAGCCCTGAGCGTGCCTTGCAGCTCGGCTTCTCGGGTCCCATGCTGCGCGGCTCAGGCATCGAATGGGACCTGCGCAGGAAGCAGCCCTACGAAGTGTACGAGCGCATGGATTTCGATGTTCCGGTGGGCGTGAACGGCGATTGCTATGCCCGCTACCTGGTGCGTGTCGAGGAGATGCGCCAGGCGAATCGCATCGTGCGCCAGTGCGTGGAGTGGCTGCGCGCCAACCCGGGACCGGTGATGGTCGATGATCGCAAGGTGCGGCCGCCGAGCCGCGAGCATATGAAAGAGGACATGGAGTCCCTCATCCATCACTTCAAGTTCTTCACCGAAGGTTACGATGTCCCACAAGGGGAGACTTATGCCGCCGTGGAAGCGCCCAAGGGCGAGTTCGGGATTTATCTGGTGTCCGACGGCGCCAACAAGCCCTATCGGCTGAAGTGCCGCGCGCCGGGATTTCCACATCTCGCTGCGCTCGAGGAAATGTGTCGTGGTCACATGCTCGCCGATGTCGTCGCCATCATCGGCACCCAGGACATCGTATTCGGGGAAATCGACCGGTGAGCATCGAGGCTGAAGCTACCACCGGCGCGATCGGTGATGCCGGCAGCAAGGTGAGCCTGCTGTCGCAGCTCACGCGCGAGGAAATCGATCACTGGGTCGTGAAGTTCCCGCCCGGGCGGCAGCGCTCGGCCTGCATTGCGGCGCTGCGTGCCGCTCAGGAGCAGAACAACGGCTACCTGACGGGCGAGCTCATGGATGCGATCGCCGAGTACCTTAAGCTGCCGCCGATCCAGGTCTACGAAGTGGCGAGCTTTTACTCGATGTTCGAGACCCATCCGTGCGGGCGCCATCACGTCAGCATCTGCACCAACATTTCCTGCATGCTGAACGGCGCGGAGGACCTGGTCGCGCACGCGCAGAAGAAACTCGGCATTAAGCTGAACGAGAGCACTGCCGACGGGCGCATTTTTCTTAAACAGGAAGAAGAGTGCCTGGCGGCCTGCACCGGCGCGCCGATGATGATGGTGGACCACGTGTTCCACGAGCACCTCACGCCTGCGGCGCTCGATGCGATCCTGGATGCATTGAAGTGAGCACGGCAGCGCCGGACTACAGCGACAAGATGAACCTCACGGTGTTCGAGCCGCTGAAGCTCGAACGCTCGTGGACCCTCGCCACCTACCGCAGCATCGGCGGTTACGAGGTGTGGGGGCGGTTGCTGAAAGACAAGCCCGAGCGCGGCACGGTCATCGACCAGGTCAAGGCGTCGGGGTTGCGCGGCCGCGGTGGCGCGGGCTTCCCGACCGGCACCAAGTGGAGTTTCATGCCGCGCAACTCCCCGGTGCAGAAATATCTGGTGTGCAACTCCGATGAGAGCGAGCCGGGCACCTGCCACGACCGCGATATCCTGCGCTATAACCCGCACGCGCTCATCGAGGGGCTGGCGATCGCTGCTTACGCGACCAACACCACGGTCGCCTACAACTACATCCGCGGCGAGTTCCTGGGGGAACCGGTGCCGCGCTTCGAAGCGGCGCTCGCGGAAAGCTACGCCGCGGGCCTCCTCGGCAAGAACATCAAGGGCAGCGGCATCGATTTCGACCTGCACACCTACGTGGGCGCCGGCGCCTACATCTGCGGCGAGGAGACGGCATTACTCGATTCGCTGGAGGGCAAGCCCGGCAAGCCGCGCTTCAAGCCGCCGTTTCCGGCGAACTTCGGCCTGTACGGCGCGCCTACCACCATCAACAACACCCTGAGCTTCGCCTCGGTGCCGACCATTCTGCGCAAGGGTCCGGCGTGGTTTGCGGGCCTCGGGCCCGCCAACTCCGGCGGCACCATGATTTACTCCATGTCCGGACACGTGGAAAAGCCGCGCAATATTGAGTTGCCGATGGGCATCCCGTTCGCGGATCTGCTGGCGCTGTGCGGCGGGGTTCGCGGTGGACGCAAGTTGAAGGCGGTGATCCCCGGCGGCGTCTCGGTGCCGGTAGTGCCGGGAGAGACCATGCTGAAAACCAACATGGACTACGACTCGGTGAAGGCCGCCGGTTCCGCGCTCGGCACCGGCGCGGCCATTGTCATGGACGAGACCACCTGCATGGTACGGGTGCTGGAGCGCATTTCGCGCTTCTACATGTCCGAATCCTGTGGTCAGTGCACGCCGTGCCGCGAAGGCACGGGCTGGATGAACCGGCTGCTCAAGCGCGTGCTCGCCGGACAGTCGCGACGCGAGGAACTCGCGCTGCTGCTCGACGTCGCCAACCGCATCGAGGGACACACCATCTGTGCCTTCGGGGATGCGTCCGCGTGGCCGGTGCAGAGCTTCCTGAAACATTACCGACACGAATTCGAATACATGATCGATCACGGCGGGCGCAGCCTCGTCAGCGACACGATGGGAGCGCAGGCGGCGTAAGTCATGGCGGACGAGCAGGTCAATATCGAAATCGACGGCGTGCCGGTGAAGGCGCGCAAGGGTGACATGATCATCCGTGCCACCGACGCTCACGGCGCCTACGTGCCGCGTTTCTGTTACCACGAGAAGCTCTCGATCGCGGCCAACTGCCGCATGTGTCTGGTGGAAGTAGAAAAGGCGCCCAAGCCGCTGCCGGCCTGTGCAACCCCGGTGGCTGAGGGCATGAAGATCTTCACCAAGTCTGCGCGGGCCATTGGCGCGCAGCGCGCCACCATGGAGTTTCTGCTCATCAATCACCCGCTCGACTGCCCGATCTGNNGGGGAGTGTGAGCTGCAGGATCTCGCCGTGGGCTTCGGCCGCGACGTGTCGCGCTACAACGAGGGCAAGCGCTCGGTCGAAGATGAGAACTTAGGCCCGCTGATCGCCACCGACATGACGCGTTGCATCCACTGCACGCGCTGCATCCGCTTCACGCAGGAGATCGCCGGTATCCAGGAGCTCGGCATGATCGGCCGCGGTGAGCACATGAAGGTGCGCACTTATATAGAGGGCACGGTCAACCACGAGCTGTCGGGCAATGTCATCGACCTGTGCCCGGTGGGCGCGCTGGTCTCCAAGCCCTACCGCTTCAGCGCGCGCGCCTGGGAGATGAGCTCCACCCCGCTGATCGCGCCTCACGATGGCATGGGGAGCAACCTCTTCGGTCACGTGCTGCGCGGGCGCCTGATGCGCGTCGTGGCGCGCGAGAACGAGGCGATCAACGAGACCTGGATTTCCGATCGCGACCGCTTCAGCTACGAGGGGGTCTACAGTGAGGATCGGCTCCTGACGCCGATGATCAGGAGTGGCAGCGACTGGAGCGCGACGGATTGGGAAAGCGCGCTCATGCAGGTCGCGGAAGGGCTGAAGGCGCGGGCGGGGGACCTGGGGGTGCTGGTGAGCGGCTGCGCCACCGTCGAGGAGCTCTATCTCGCCGCGCGCATCACCCGCGGGCTGAAATCCCACAACATTGATCATCGCCTGCGGCAGCGGGATTTTCGCGACCAGGCCGCGGACCCGGTATTCCCGGGACTCGGCATGCGCATCGCGGATGTGGATGCGCTCGATGCGCTGCTCGTCATCGGCTCGAACCTGCGCCGCGAAGCGCCGATCCTGGCGCACCGCGTGCGCAAGGCGACCGCGCATGGCGCGCAGGTGGCGATGCTGAACCCGGCGCGCTTCCCGTACCTGTTCCCGCTCAAGGCATACCTGACCTCGGCACCCGCCCAGCTGGTCGCGGATCTCGCCGCCGTGCTCGCCGCCGCCGCAACCGTCACGGGCAAGGCCGTGCCGGCACACCTTGCTGCAGTGGTGAGTGCCGCGCGCGTCACCGATGCACACCGCGCCGCGGCACAGGTGCTGGCCGCGGAGGGCAAGCGCGCCGTGTGGCTCGGTGCGCTCGCCGCGCGCCATCCGCAGTTTGCCGATCTGCGCGCGCTCGCGGCCGGGCTTGCGCAGCTCACCGGAGCCTCCCTCGGGCGCATCACCGAAGGCGGCAATGCCGCGGGTGCTTACCTTGCCGGTGCGATACCACATCGTGAGGCGGGCGTGAAAGCCGTGTCACAGCCGGGGCTGTCGGCACGCGACATGCTGAACAAGCCGCTGCGCGCGTATGTCCTGATCGGCGGTATCGAACCCTCGATTGACGCCCTGGACCCGCACAGTCTCGCCATGATCGCCAGAGCCGAACTGGTCGTTGCCATCACGCCGTTCGCGAGCGGGGAGTTGCAGAGCGTCGCGCACGTGATGCTGCCCATGGGCACGTTTGCCGAAACCTCGGGCACCTACGTGAACTGCGAAGGGCTGTGGCAGTCGCAGAACGGCGCGGCGCAGCCGGTGGGTGAGGCCCGCCCGGGCTGGAAGATCCTGCGGGTGCTCGGAAATCTGCTCAATCTCGAGGGCTTCGATTACCAGTCTTCGGAAGGAGTGCTGAAGGAAGTGCGCGCGGCGTGCGAGGCCGTCGTACCCGCCCCTTACCAGGGAACGCATACGGTGACGGCGCTGACGCGCACGGGAGAGGGCGCGCGCGCGGGCGATCACGCCGCGGGCGGCGCACTCATCGACGTCCCGATGTACCAGGTTGACGCCGTGGTGCGGCGCGCGCCGTCGCTGCAGAGGACTCTCGAAGGCCGCACGCCGGCGGCGAGCTACTGAGGCGGCGGATTCCCCGATGCACAAGCTCAGCAAACTCTGGCTCGCGCTCCCGGACTACGGGCAGTCCACCGTGTGGATTCTCGTCATTACCGTGGTGCTGATCGTCTGCGTCGCGCTACTCACCTTGTGGGAGCGCAAGGTCATCGGCTGGATGCAGCTGCGCCGCGGACCCAACCGGGTGCGCATATTCGGTCTCGCGCCGGGACTCGGGCAGCCATTCGCCGATGTCTTGAAGCTGCTCATGAAAGAGGTCGTCGTTCCGACGAAGTCGAACAAGCTGCTGTTCCGCCTGGCGCCAATCATCGCGCTGGTGCCGGCGTTCGCCGCCTGGGCCGTCATTCCTCTCTCGCCGACGGTGGTGGTGTCCAAGGCGGACGCGGGCCTCCTGTATCTGCTGTCGCTCACCTCCATGGGCGTCTACGGCGTCATCATTGCCGGCTGGGCGGCGAACTCGAAGTACGCCTTCCTCGGTGCCATGCGCTCGGCGGCGCAGATGGTCGCCTACGAGATCGCCATGGGGTTTGCGCTCGTCGGGGTGCTCATGGCCACCGGCAGCATGAATCTTGGCACCATCGTGCGCACCCAGGCAGGCGGCCTGCTGTCGTGGAACTGGTTCTGGCTGTTCCCGCTTTTGATGGTCTATTTCATCTCCGGCGTCGCGGAAACCAACCGCGCGCCGTTTGACGTGGCGGAAGGGGAGTCGGAGATCGTTGCCGGCTTTCACGTCGAGTACTCNNACCGCGGTGTTCTTCTTCGGTGGCTGGCAGGGCCCCCTGGAAGGTTACCCGGGACTGGCTTCCGCACCCGCGTGGCTCGCCTGGCTCGGCGCGCCGGGTTTCCCGTGGCTGTTCCTGAAAGTGTTTTGTCTCGTGTTCCTGTTCCTGTGGTTCCGCGCGACTTTCCCCCGCTACCGCTACGACCAGATCATGCGCTTAGGCTGGAAGGCGCTGATCCCGGTGACGCTGGTGTGGATCGGGGTGGAAATGCTCATGGCCATCTATCACATCGGGCCGTGGTCGCGGCCCTGGTTTCATTGACGGGACGAATCGATGGCTGTGAATCCTTTCAAGACCTTCCTGCTGCCGGAGCTCCTCAGGGGGCTCATGGTCACGGCTCGCACCTTTGTCAGCAACAAGTACACGCTCAACTATCCGGAAGAGAAGACCCCGCAGTCACCGCGCTTCCGCGGCCTGCACGCGCTGCGCCGCTATGCAAACGGCCAGGAGCGCTGCATCGCCTGCAAGCTGTGCGAGGCGGTGTGCCCGGCGGTGTGCATCACCATCGACTCGGATGTGGGGCCCGACGGCACGCGGCGCACCTCCCGCTACGACATCGATCTCTTCAAGTGCATCTACTGCGGCTTCTGCGAGGAGGCCTGCCCGGTGGATGCCATCGTGCTCACGCGCATCCACGAGTACCACATGGAAAAGCGCGGTGAAAACATCATGAGCAAGGACATGCTGCTCGCGGTCGGGGACCGCTACGAGGCGATGATCGCCGCCGATCGCGCCGCGGACGCGCCTTTCCGATGAGCGCGCGAGCCAAAACTGCCGCGGCGGGCGGGCGCGGATGCTGATCCAGGGGCTGTTCTATCTCTTTGGCACCATCCTGGTGCTGGCCGCGCTCGGGGTCATCAGCTCCCGCAACCCCGTGTACTCGGCACTGGCGCTGGTCATGTGCTTCATCACTTCGGCGGCGATCTGGCTGCTGATGGAAGCGGAGTTTCTCGCGGTCGTGCTGGTGCTGGTGTACGTCGGCGCCGTGATGGTGCTGTTCCTGTTCGTGGTGATGATGCTCGACATCGACTTAGCGGAGCTGCGCCAGGGTTTCACGCGCTTCGCGTGGCTGGGCTGGCTGACGGCGCTTGCCGTGATCGCGGAGATCGTGGGCGTGGTGTGGGCACGCGGCGGGCTCGGGATCGATGCGAGCCGCGGCGGGGTTGCCAGTGCCGCGGACTACAGCAATACGCTCGCGCTTGGCAGCATCCTCTACACGCACTACGCGTATCCGCTGGAGCTCGCGGCCATACTGCTGCTGGTGGCGATCGTGGCGGCGATCGCGCTTACCATGCGCCGCCGCGGGGGGCTCAAGCAGCAGGACATCAGCGCGCAGGTGGCGGTGCGCAGCCAGGATCGCGTGCGCATCGTCAAGATGGCCTCGGAGAAGCGCCCATGATCAGCCTGGCGCAACTGCTGACGCTCTCCGGGATCCTGTTCTCCCTCGCGGTGGCGGGAATTTTCCTCAACCGCAAGAACGTCATCCTGCTGCTCATGTGCGTCGAGCTGATCCTGCTCGCCGCCAACTTCAACTTCATCGCCTTCTCGCGCTACCTGGGTGATCTGCACGGACAGGTGTTCGTGTTCTTCATTCTCACCGTGGCGGCGGCCGAGTCGGCGATCGGGCTGGCGATCCTGGTGGTGCTGTTCCGCGAGCGGCGCAGCATCAACGTCGAAGACCTGAACACGCTGAAAGGCTGACCGCCCCCGCCATGAATCCGCCCGTGCTGCTCGCCATTGCGCTCCTGCCGCTTGCGGCCGCGATCCTCGCCGGCCTCGGCGGCCGCGTGATCGGACGCGCCGGCGCGCATACCGTCACCTGTCTGGCGGTGGCGATTTCCTGCGCGCTGTCGGTGTCGGTGCTGAAGCAGATCTACTGGGATGGCGTCCCGACCTACAACGCGCCGGTCTACACCTGGCTGGTGAGCGATGGCATGCGCATGGAGGTCGGCTTCCTCGTCGACCGCCTCACGGCGCTCATGATGGTGGTGGTGACTTTCGTGTCGCTGTGCGTGCACGTCTACACCATTGGCTACATGGCCGACGACGAGGGCTACACGCGCTTTTTCAGCTACATCTCGCTGTTCACCTTCTCGATGCTGATGCTCGTGATGTCGAACAACTTCATGCAGCTGTTCTTCGGCTGGGAAGCAGTGGGGGTGGTGTCGTACCTTCTGATCGGCTTCTGGTACACGCGCCCGAGCGCGATTGTTGCCAGTCTCAAAGCCTTCATCGTCAACCGCATCGGCGATTTTGGTTTCGTGCTCGGCATCGCCGGCATTGCCTACTTCACGCACTCGCTCGACTACGCGCAAGCTTTTGCGGCCGCGCCGCACATGGCGCACGCGCTCCTGCCCTTCACCGCGAACTCNNCCGCTGCACGTGTGGTTGCCGGACTCGATGGAAGGCCCGACACCCATCTCGGCGCTGATCCACGCCGCGACCATGGTGACCGCCGGCATTTTCATGGTGGCGCGCATGTCGCCCCTGTTCGAGTACTCGGAAGCCGCGCTGTCGTTCGTGCTGGTGATCGGCGCGACCACCGCGTTCTTCATGGGCCTGCTGGGGGTGGTGAACAACGACATCAAGCGCGTCATTGCCTACTCGACGGTCTCGCAGCTTGGCTACATGACAGTGGCGCTCGGGGTCTCCGCCTATGGCGCGGCGATCTTCCACCTCATGACGCACGCCTTCTTCAAGGCGCTGCTGTTCCTCGCGGCCGGCTCGGTCATCATCGGCATGCATCACGAGCAGGACATGCGCAAGATGGGCGGGCTCGCGAAATACATGCCCATCACGGCGGTGACCTGCTGGATCGGCGCGCTGGCGCTGATCGGCACGCCGTTCTTCTCCGGCTTCTATTCCAAGGACGCGATTATCGAGGCGGTCGGCGCCTCGCATCGCTGGGGGGCCAGTTACGCGTACTGGTGCGTGTTGTGCGGGGTGTTTGTCACCGCGCTGTATACCTTCCGCATGCTGTTCATGACGTTCCATGGTCCGGAACGCTTTCGCGATGCCGCGCACGCGGCCGGCGCGCACCTCGACCCGGCCGACGAACCGACGCACCCGATTCTGCTGGGGCACGATGACCAGGCTCTCGGGGGGGACCCCCATGAAAGCCCGGCGGTGGTGTGGCTGCCGCTGGTGGCGCTCGCGATTCCCTCCGTGGTCATTGGCGCGCTCACCGTGGGCCCGGTGCTCTTCGGCAGCTACTTCGGGCACTCCATCTTCGTGCTGCCACGGAATAACGTGATCGAGGCCGTCGGAGCTGAGTTCGCGGGACCCATGCAGACGGCGCTGCAGGGACTTGTGGCGCTGCCGTTCTGGCTTGCACTTGCCGGGGCGGTCACTGCGTGGGCATGTTTCCTTTACCGGCCGGCGTGGGCGGACGCAATTGCGCGCCGCTTCCACGGCCTGCAGACGCTTCTCACGCAGAAGTACTACTTCGACTGGTTCAACGACAACGTGCTCGCTGCACTCACCCGCGGCATCGGCTTGGGGTTGTGGAAGGGAGGCGACCAGGCACTCATCGACGGGGTGATGGTCAACGGCACGGCCGATACGGTCGGGCGCTTCGGTGGCCTCATGCGGCGGGTGCAGTCGGGCTACCTCTACAGTTACGCCTTCTGGATGATGATCGGGCTGGCAGTCCTCCTCGGCTGGTTTCTGACGCATGCATGAGCTGCTGTCGATTCTGATCTGGTTGCCGATCGCGGCGGGCGTGCTCGTCATGCTGCTTGGCGACCGCAACATTGCGGCCGGGCGCTGGGTGGCGCTGTCAGGTTCGCTCGCGACGCTGGCGCTGGCGGTGCCGCTGTGGACCCACTTCAACACCAGCACCGCGGACCTGCAGTTTTCGCAGCTGCTGCCGTGGATACCGCGGTTCAGGGCGTACTACGGGCTTGGCGTGGACGGCATTTCGATGCCGCTGATCCTGCTCACGGCCTTCATGACCGTGCCGGTGGTGATCGCCGGCTGGACTGTGATCGAGGCACGCCCGGCGCAGTACTTTGCGGCCTTCCTCATCATGGAGGGCCTGATGATCGGGGTGTTCTCGGCAACCGATGCGCTGCTGTTCTACGTTTTCTGGGAGGCGATGCTGATCCCGATGTTCCTCATCATCGGCATCTGGGGTGGTCCGCGACGCGTCTACGCCACCATCAAGTTCTTCCTGTACACGTTCTTAGGCTCGGTGTTCATGCTGGCGGCGCTCATCTACATGTACGTGAAGGCGGGGCAGTACTCGATCGCGAGCTTCCAGGCGCTGCCGCTCAGCCTCATCGAGCAGCGCTGGATTTTCCTGGCGTTCTTTCTCGCCTTCGCCGTCAAGGTACCGATGTTCCCGGTGCACACCTGGCTGCCGGACGCGCACGTCGAGGCGCCCACCGGGGGCTCGGTGATCCTGGCGGCCATCATGTTGAAAATGGGCGGCTACGGATTTCTGCGCTTCAGCCTGCCCATCACACCGGATGCAAGCCGCGAGCTTGATCTCATGGTGATCGCGCTCTCGCTGATCGCCGTGGTCTACATTGGATTCGTGGCGCTCGTACAGCAGGACATGAAGAAGCTGATCGCGTATTCCTCGATCGCCCACATGGGCTTCGTCACCCTCGGCGCCTTCGTCGTTTACGAGATCGTGCGCAACACCGGCCAGCTCACCGGCGCCGGCATGGGAATGGATGGCGCGATGGTGCAGATGATCTCCCACGGACTCATTTCCGGGGCGCTGTTCCTGTGTGTCGGTGTGCTTTATGACCGCGTGCACAGTCGCCAGATCGCCGACTACGGCGGGGTGGTCAACACCATGCCGGTATTCGCCGCCTTCATGGTGCTGTTCGCGCTCGCCAACACCGGCCTGCCGGGAACCTCTGGATTCGTCGGCGAGTTCCTGGTGATCATCGCCAGTTTCAGGGCCAGCTTCTGGTATGCGTTGCTCGCGGCGGTAACCCTGGTGCTCGGCGCCTCGTATACCCTGTGGCTGGTGAAGCGCGTGGTGTTCGGCCCGGTGGCGAATAGCAAGGTTGCGGCGCTCAAGGACCTGAACAGCCGTGAGTTCCTGGTGCTCGGCGCGCTCGCCGTCGCGGTGCTGCTGCTCGGCCTGTGGCCGGCGCCGCTCCTGAGGGTCTTACAGCCCACCATCCATCACCTGGTCATCCAGGCGATCGCCACCAAGCTATGAGTCCCGATGCGGTCATGAGCTGGTCGAGCGTTGCCCCGGCGGTCGGGGAAATCTGGCTCGCGGTTGGGATCTGCTACGTCCTGCTGGTGGATGTGTTCGCGGGCGAGCGGCAGCGCGCACTCACCCCGACGCTGACCCTGGTGGTGCTGGCGGCGGGGGCGGCTCTCATGGTGACCTGCGGGCATGTCACCGAGCGCACGCTGCTGTTCAACGGTCTGTACATAGCCGATGAGCTTGGTTTCGTGCTGAAGCTCGCGGCGCTGCTGGTGCTGGCGGTGGCGCTCCTGTATTCGCGCGCCTACCTCGAGAGCCGCAGCATCCTGCGCGGCGAGTATTACGTACTCGCGCTCACGGCGCTGCTCGGAATTTTCGTGCTGATATCCGCCAACAGCCTGCTCACCGTGTACCTGGGGGTGGAGCTGCTGGCGTTGTCGGTCTACGCCCTGGTCGCGTTCGACCGTGACTCGGGCATCGCGGCTGAATCGGCCATGAAGTATTTCGTGCTCGGCGCGATCGCCTCCGGAGCGCTGCTGTACGGCATGTCGCTGATCTACGGCCTGACCGGCACGCTCGATCTCACGCAGATCGCTGCGCGCCTGCACGCGCCGCTGCACCCGGGTGTGATCCTGGGCCTCACGTTCATCGTCGTGGCGGTGGCCTTCAAGCTCGGCGCCGTGCCGTTTCACATGTGGCTGCCCGATGTGTACGAGGGGGCACCGACGAGCGTGACGCTTTTTATTGCCACGGTACCCAAGATCGCCTACTTCGCACTCACCCTGCGGCTCCTTGCCTACGGCCTCGCCGGCATGGAGGCGCAATGGTCGCAGATGCTGGCGGCGCTCGCAGTGCTCACCCTGGTGGTGGGCAACGTGGTGGCGATCGTGCAGACGAATCTCAAGCGCATGCTCGCCTATTCAACCATCGCGAATGTGGGCTTTATCGTGCTGGGATTCGTCGCCGGCACCCCGGATGGCTATGCAGCGGCGCTGTACTACACGCTGGTCTATGTGCTGGTCGCGCTGGGCTCCTTCGGCGTGATTATGCTGGCCGGCGCCAAGGGGTTTGAAGCAGATCGGCTGGATGACTACCGGGGCCTGTACCGGCGCGACCCGCTGCTGGCGCTGGTCATGATGATGCTCATGTTCTCGACCGCGGGCGTGCCGCCGTTCGTGGGCTTCTGGGCGAAGCTGCGCATCTTCCAGGTGCTGTGGGAGTCCAACCACCTGTGGCTGGTCATCATCGCCGCCGCAATGTCAGTCGTCGGTGTGTTCTATTATCTGCGTGTCATAAAGCTTATGTACTTTGATGAGCCGCAGGGGTCGGTGCCGGCGAGCGCCGGCGCGCCGGGGGTGCGGCTGGCACTGGGGCTGAACGCCGTCGCAGTGCTGGCGCTCGGGCTCCTGCCTGGACCGCTGCTGGATCTGTGCGCACGCCTGATCCATTGAACGAAACCCTGTTACTTTCGGAGAATGGTATGAACCGCGTCGTCCCCAGATTCCTGTCAGTAGAGTTGTTCGCGATCCTCGCCGCGCTGGGCTTCGTCCTTGGTGCCGGGCGCAGCGAGGCGTCGCCCGGCTATCACATCGCCCACCAGGTGTCGCTGCCCGGGGAAGAGGGGTGGGACATGCTCGCCTTCGAGCAGGGCGGTCATCGTCTGTTCGTCTCACACGGCGCGCGCGTGCTGGTCGTCGACACCGCAACGCTCAAGGTCGTGGGCGAGATCGCGGATACCCCAGGCGTGCACGGCATCGCGCTCGCGCCTGAGCTTGGCCGCGGCTACATCAGTGCCGGACGCGCCAACAGCATCGTGGTGTTTGATCTGAAGACGCTGGCGCGGCTGCAGGAGATCAAGACCACGGGTGAGAATCCGGACGCTATCCTCTACGACGCGGCGACCAGGCGGGTGTTCTCATTCAACGGCCACGGCCGCAACGTGACCGCGATCGATGCCGTGACCAATGCGGTGATCGGCACCATCGCCCTGGATGCGAAGCCGGAGTTCGCGGTGTCCGACGGCAAGGGACACGTCTACGTGAATCTTGAGGACAAGAGCAGCCTCGCCGTCATCGATCCTGCGCACCTCACCGTCACGTCGGTGTGGCCGATCGCGGGTTGCCAGGAGCCCTCAGGTCTCGCCATCGACGCGGCGCGTGGGTATCTCTTCCCCGCGTGCGACAACAAGGTGATGGCCGTCGTCGATGCGTCATCGGGCAAGGTACTTGGCACGGCGCCCATCGGCGAGGGGGTAGACGGTGCCGACTTCGATCCGGGAACAGGTCTGGCCTTCGCCTCATGTGGCGAGGGCGTGCTCACCGTGGTGCGGGCGGGCAAGTCGGGTCGCCCGGAGGTGGTGGAAACGGTGAAGACTCAACGCGGCGCGCGCACCATGGCGCTGGATCCTGCCGCACATCGCGTGTTTGTCGTCACGGCTGATTTTGGGCCGCCGCCAGCGGCGACCCCCGAGCATCCGCACCCGCGCGGGGCAATCTTGCCCGGCACGTTCCGGCTTTTAGTGCTGGAGCCCTGAGGCAAGGCTCGTCCGCCATCTCCACGCGCTCTTGCGTTACGACATGCGCCGTGAGATCGCGATCGCGGCGATCAGCACGATCGCGATGTTGAGAATCCACCAGGCCATCTGCTTGTGATCGCGCAGCAGCCCCGCCGCGGTGCCGCCCGCGGTACCCGCGACGGGTGCTGCAAGCTTGCCGCTTATGAATTCACGGATACCATCGTGGCTGATCAGAAGATCAAGCCTCGCCGGTGGCGTGCCTCTTAAGTCCTTCAGTGACACCGTGACGGTGCCATCCGTGTTGGCCGTAACCGGGAGATTGCGGCCGCCTGCCGCCGCCTCGACCTCCAACGGTACGACCGCCGTCTGGTTGGTGTGGCGGATGCGCAGGGTGAGGGTGTCGGGTGCTAGCCTTGCGGCCTCCACGCTCACGAGCGTGGAGCGCCCAAACACGCTGAAGTGTGTATCCGTGGGAGCTTGCGCGCACGCCAGCCCCACGGCGCTGCCTGCGGTGATCGCTATTGCCACCAGCTGCCGCATCACCGGCATCACCGACATCATGGCAGCGACTCCGCATGGCTGGCGGAAGCCCGCGCCGCCGCGGGGCCTGCAACACCGAGAAATCCCTCCAGACGCGCAAGGCCGGTGATGAAGCCGCGCAGCTCACGCGCGCTCATGCAGGCGAGCAGCGCGCGCTCGCGCAGCAAGGCGAGCGGCACAAGCTGCGCGTACATGCGCCTGCCTGAGCTGCTCAGGCGCAGCTGCATCTCGCGCCGGTCTGCCGCCCGCGATACGCGTTCGATAAGCCCGCGCTTCAGCAGATGCGCAATGGCGCGGCTGACGCGGGTCTTGTGCATGCGCGTACTGGCGGCGATGTGCTGCGCGGTGCAGCGCGGATCCTGGCCGACGGTTGCCATGACGCGCCACTCCGGGATATCGAGCTGGAAGCGTCCCCGGTAGATGGCCGACAGATGCTGGCTTACCGCGACCGCCAGGCGGTTGAGGCGAAAGGGCACGAAGCGCGCCAGCTGCAGCGAGGCCCGACGGGTGGATCGCGGGGACACGACGTTCTCCAGACAGTTGCGTGCGCAACCGTTTGTGCCATTATAGGGCCCGGCGACCCATGCGCCAACCAGGAAGGGCTTAACGACCATGAAGAGCGTCGCGGCAGCGCTGCGCTACCAATGCGGCTTCGGCAACCACTTCGCGACCGAGGCGCTGCCCGGCGCATTGCCCGAGGGACGCAACTCCCCGCAGCACTGCGCCTACGGCCTGTACGCCGAGCAGTTCTCAGGCACCGCGTTCACCGCGCCGCGCCATAGCAACCGCCGCAGCTGGCTGTATCGCATCCGGCCGGCGGCCGTGCACGGGGAATTCTTGCCGCTCGAGGCCGGGTGGGTCACCAACCGCTTCGAGGAGCTGACGCCGTCGCCGAACCAGCTGCGCTGGGATCCGTTGCCGGTGCCGCGGCAGGCGACGGACTTCGTCGCCGGTCTGCGTGCGATCGCCGGCAACGGCTCCCCGGATGCGCACGGCGGCTGCGGCATCTACTGGTACGTCGCCAATCGCTCCATGCGCGAGCGCTTCTTCTATGACGCCGATGGGGAGTTGCTGCTGGTGCCGCAGCTCGGCAGCCTACGCATTGCGACCGAACTCGGCAGGATCGAGGCCGGGCCGCAGGAGATCGTGGTGATCCCGCGCGGCCTGCGTTTTCGGGTTGAGCTCCTGGAGCGCGAGGCGCGGGGCTATATCTGCGAGAACTTCGGCGCGCCGTTACGCCTTCCGGACCTGGGCCCCATTGGCGCCAACGGCCTGGCAAATCCACGCGATTTCCTCACCCCGGTGGCGTCCTATGAGGACCGCGAGGGTGAGTTCGAGCTGATCGCGAAGTTCGCAGGGCGGCTGTGGGCGGCGCCCATCACGCATTCGCCCCTCGACGTCGTCGCCTGGCACGGCAACAACGCACCCTACAAGTACGATCTGAGGCGTTTCAACACCCTCGGCTCGGTGAGCTACGATCATCCGGATCCGTCGATATTCCTCGTGCTGCAGTCACAGAGCGACACGCCCGGGGTCGATGGCATCGACTTCGTGATCTTCCCGCCACGCTGGCAGGTCGCGCAGGACACCTTCCGTCCGCCGTGGTTCCATCGCAACGTCGCGAGCGAATTCATGGGCCTGATCACCGGCGTTTACGATGCCAAGGCCGAAGGTTTTGCGGCGGGCGGAGCGTCGCTGCACAACTGCATGAGCGGCCATGGGCCGGATGCGGCCACATACGAGCAGGCGCTGCGCGCCGATACCTCACGTCCGGTGCACATCGCCGCTACCATGGCGTTCATGTTCGAGACGCGCACGGTGATCCGTCCAACGCGCTTCGCGCTCGAGGTGCGGCAGCTGCAGAAGGGCTACTCGCGCGTCTGGCGGGATCTGCCGAAGAAGTTCTCGCCGGACTGGGTGGCGCCCGCGAAACGCGCATCACGGCGCCGCGCGGTACGGCGCAGGTGAGTGACGTGAACGCGACTCACGACCCGCAGCTTCGCAGCTGGCTGGGTCCGGCGAATGCGCCGCTGTGTGACTTCCCCATCCAGAACCTGCCGTTCGCGTCGTTCCGGCGCGCGGGGAGCCGTGAGGCGTTTCGCGGCGGCGTGGCGCTCGGCGATGCGGTCCTGGATCTCGCGGCGGTCAGCGCGCTGGGAGTGCTCGAGGGGCTCGCGGCGCAGGCAGCGGCTGCGTGCACGCAAGCATCGCTGAATGCGTTCATGGCGATGGGACACGCGGCGTCGGCAGCGCTGCGCGAGGCGCTGTCCGCGGCATTGCGCGCTGGATCGGCGCACGAGGCGCGTCTGCGGACAGCGCTGGTGGCGCAGGATGCGGTCGAGTACCGGGTCGCCGCCGATGTGGGCGATTACACGGATTTCTACGCCTCGATTCACCACGCCACGGCCATCGGGCGGCTGTTTCGTCCCGACAACCCGCTGCTGCCCAATTTCAAGTGGCTGCCCATCGGCTATCACGGCCGGGCTTCTTCCATCCGCGTATCCGGATTTGATTTCCCGCGACCGGTCGGGCAGGTGCTGTTGGCGGGGGAGAAGGCGCCGCAACTCACGCCGACGCGGCGCCTCGACTACGAGCTAGAAGTTGGCGTGTTCATCGGCCGCGGCAACGCGCTGGGGTCATCCGTACCGCTCGCTGAAGCGGAACAGCACGTGTTCGGGCTGTGTCTGCTGAATGACTGGTCGGCACGCGATATCCAGTCATGGGAGTACCAGCCCCTCGGGCCCTTTCTCGGCAAGAACTTCGCCACCAGCGTCTCGCCCTGGGTGATTACGCTCGAGGCGCTCGCGCCGTTTCGCCGCCCGTGGGCGCGGCCGCCGGAAGAACCCCAGCCGCTGGCGTATCTCGCCGGTGCCGCTACGCAGCTCACGGGTGCGATCGACATCCAGCTTGAAGTCTGGCTGGACACGGCGCGCATGCGCGCTCGTGGGGCGCCTGCACAGCGGCTGTCACATGCGGGTTTCCGCGACGCGTGGTGGACGGTGTCGCAGATGGTGACGCATCACACGGTCAACGGCTGCAATCTGCAGCCGGGGGATCTGCTGGGCAGCGGCACGCAGTCCGGGCCGCTGCCGGCGCAGGCCGGGTCGCTCATTGAGCTGAGCGCCGGGGGCACGCAGCCGCTCACGCTCGCCTCGGGTGAGACGCGTACCTTCCTCGAGGACGGGGATCGGGTGACTTTGCGTGGCTGGTGCGAACGCGAGGGGTGCGCGCGTATTGGCTTCGGCGAGGCCACCGGCACGGTGTTGCCGGCGGCGAAGGCGTGAAGAATTACCGCTACTACGACCTGATCCTGGGCGCGTATGTGTGCGTGCTCCTGTGCGCCAACCTCATCGGCCCCGCCAAGGTGTCGACGGTGCAGGTGCCGCTCATCGGCTCCGTCACCTTCATGGCCGGCGTGCTGTTCTTTCCCATCTCCTACATCTTCGGCGACATTCTTACCGAGGTGTATGGCTACGCGCGCGACCGGCGGGTCGTATGGAGTGGGTTTGCGGCACTGGTTTTCGCAGCCGTGATGGCCGCGGTGATCGTGCATTTGCCGCCGGCGGACTTCTGGCGCTCGAAGCAGCCGGCGGTCGAAGAGATATTCGGCAATACGCCACGCATCATCTGCGCATCCATCATCGCGTTCTGGTGCGGCTCATTCGTCAACAGCTACGTGCTGGCGAAAATGAAACTCCTGACGCGCGGGCGGTGGCTGTGGACGCGCATCATCGGCTCGACGCTGTGCGGGGAACTGGTGGACTCGGGGCTGTTCTACAGCATCGCCTTTGCCGGCCTGTGGAAGGGCAGGGATCTGCTGACGGTCACCGTTACACAGTACGTGCTGAAGTCCGCCTGGGAGGTGTTCATGACGCCCGTAACCTACCGGGTCGTCGCCTTCCTCAAGCGCACGGAGCAGGAGGATTACTACGACAGCGGCACAAACTTCACGCCGTTTTCGCTGCGGGCATGAAGGCAGCCGCTGGCGGGGGCGCAGTTGCCTGCGCCCCCAACCGCTGCCCTGCCGTGTTAGCGGCCGATCTGCTTGCTGACCTCGTTTTCCTGCTGATTGAGCGCCCGCTGATCGGTCTTGGTGATGTGACTATGATCGGTGCTCGCCATGGTGCGCTCTTCCGTGCGCAGCGCGTGGTCCTCGTGATGCAGCTTCGCCGCCCGGGCCTTGCTGATCTGGCCGGACTTCACTTCATTGTGAATGCGCTTGTTCTGATTGTTCAGCCGCTTGTTCACTTCTGTGCGGCGCGGGTGATCCTTCTGCCACTGCGTCTCGGCCATGGCGTTGGTGGCAACGCCGCTCAACGCGAAGGTCGCCGCGGTGACGGTCAGAACGGTGCGTACGGATTTCAACATGGGACTTTCCTCTTAGGGAGCGGATTTCAGTGGTCGGTAGAGGTACCAACGTCGCAGGTTGCGGAGTGCTGACATTTGTTACGCGAAGTTAATCGTGGGCTGACGTGTGACATAGTTCACAGCAGGAATCGGGCTGCGCGGCGGACCGCACTGCCGCGATGATTACGCGCTGTGAAATGCATGAATCGGTGTTGGAGGGTTGGAAGTGCGCTGGAGGATCCTGGGCTTACTGGGGCTGACGCTGTGTGCCACGGCGCAGGCCGATGAATCGCGCGATGACGCCTGGTGGACGGGTCCCTTGCTGGCGGCCTCCGCCGCGACCTTGCCCACCGGTCACGTACTGTTTGAGCCGTACCTGTACGATGTGATGAGCACCGGCCATCTGGATAGCGGCGGTGGTCATCACGCGATTGCGGGTGAACATGACATCGGTTCGCTCAGCTATCTCATCTATGGCGTCACCGACCGGCTTTCGGTCGCGATGATTCCGCGCTTTGGCTACAACGAGCCTGCAGGAGAGAGCAACAGCTCGCAGGTGGGCGTGGGCGATATCACGCTGCAGGCCGAGTACGGCATCACGCGCTTCGAGGACGGGCATCTCATGCCGGCGATTTCAGTGGTCCTCGCGGAAACCGTGCCTACGGGCCGCTATGACCGGCTGCAGAGGGCCGCCGATGGTCTTGGCGCGGGTGTCTACAGCACGGCGCTGTCGGTCTATTCGCAGGATTATCTGTGGCTGCCGAACGGGCGGATTTTTCGGGTGCGGCTGGATCTCACGTACCAGGTGTCTGCGGCGGCGGGCGTACAGGATGCCAGCGTATACGGCACCTCGAGCGGGTTCCGCGGCCGCGTGTATCCAGGGGATGCGGCCACCGTGGATCTCGCCGGGGAGTACAGCCTGACCCGCAGCTGGGTGCTCGCGATGGACGTGGTTTACCAGCACGGCGACAGCACCCGCATAGCAGGTATGCAGCCGCAGCTTCCCGGGAGCGGTGTGCTGGTGAATTTCGAGCAGGCCTCGGGCGCCAATGCCTCGCTGGGATTTGCGCCGGCGGTCGAGTACAGCTGGAGCAGCAGCGCCGGAGTGATCGGCGGCGTGAGGATCATTCCCACCGGCCGCAATGTCACCACGAGCATAACGCCGGCGGTCGCGATCAACCTGGTGTTCTGAAGCTGAATGGATTCTTAACGAAAGTTAACGCCGCAACCCTCAAAAGCACGCTTTAAGTGCGACATCCGTTCCCCCATTAAGGGCATACGTCAACGCAACGGGATGCAACTGCGTTTTAATGTATGTCAACTTGAACAGCCGCCGATGCAGGGCGTCTAATCAACCAGGCGTAGCCAAAAGGTGATGAACGTGAACACAGTAAACGCGCGACGGGCGATCGGAACCTTCGGAGCGGTGCTCCTTGGTGTCGCAGTGGCGTGTGCCCCGGCACTGAGCTATGCGCAGCATAGCGGCGGGGGGGGCGGCGGCGGGGGCGGCCACGGTGGTGGCGGCGGCGGTGGCGGACATTCCAGCGGTGGACACTTCGGTGGTGGCCACAGCGGCGGCGGGCACTTTGCCGGTGGGCGCTTCGGAGGCGCGCATTACGGCGGGTCGCACTTCGGCGGTGGCGCGTACGCCGCGCACGGCTTCCAGGCAACCCACGGCAGCTTTGCAGGTGGGCGCGGCGGCTTTGCAGGTGGGCGCAGCGGCTTTGCAGGTGGCCGCGGCGGCTGGGGTGGCCGCGGTGGCTGGGGTGGCCGTTACTGGGGCGGCGGCTACTGGGGCGGCGGCTACTGGCCGTACGCCTATTACTACCCGGGCTACGCCGCGTTCCTCCCATTCCTGCCCCTGGGCTACGCGACCTACTGGTGGGGCGGCGTGCCCTACTACTACTCCAATAACCTCTATTACAACTGGGACGCGGATAACAACGACTACGTGGTGACCGACCCGCCGCCGGTGGCGGGCAGCGACTCGGGTGACGCGTCGGGCGATGCGACTGGGGATGCCCCGCAGTACCACGGGGCCGATGCTTCGCAGCAGTACAGCGCCCCCCAACCGCCGGCGGGTGCCCGCGGTCAGAGTGGCTCGGCTGACGTGTACGTGTACCCGCGCAACGGTCAGAACGATCAGCAGACCTCGACCGACCGGTTTCAGTGCCACAGCTGGGCCGCGAACCAGACCGGCTTTGACCCGACCCGTTCGGGCCAGCAGGGCGGGAATCCTACAGATTACCGGCGAGCCATCATCGCCTGCCTCGACGCGCGCGGGTACACCGCGCGCTGAAGCCCAGGCCCGCTCACCAGGGCGGGCGCTGGCCAATCATCCGGAAGCTCACGGGTAGTGGGTGGGGTGCGAACAGCACCCCGCCCACTACGGTTATTGGCCGACCTACTGGCCGACCTGCACCGGCTGCGCGAACGTTCCAGGCGCGCTGGCGTTTTGCAGCATGACCGTCGCGGTGGTGGAATCGGCGACCGCGATGTCGGGGTGACCATCACCGTTGAGGTCGGCAATGGCGACGCTCAGCGGCTGCCCGAAGCCGGGGTAATTGGTCGCGGCCCCGAAGGTGCCGGGACTCGCCGGATTCTGCAGCAGCACCGATACACTTCCCGTAGGTGCGGGACCTAAGTTCGCGACGACGAGGTCGGGCTTACCGTCACCGTTGAGATCACCCACGGCAACATCGACCGCGCCGCTTTGTGTGAGGTAGGTAACTGGTGCCAGAAAACTGCCGTGATTGGCCGGGTTCTGCAGCAGCACCGATACCCCCGCCGAACCCGTGCCGTCGGTCCCGGGGCCGAAGTTCGCGACCACCAGATCCGGCAGCCCGTCACCATTGACGTCGGCGATGCGCACGGCCTGCGGCTGGGCGCCGGCGGGGAACTGCACGGGAGCCGCGAAGGTGCCGGGGGAGGTTGCACTCTGGTAGAAGACAAAAACCGCGCCGTTGTTGCCGTTGGAGTCGTAAGTCGCCGCCGCGATGTCCGGATGCCCGTCGCCGTTGATGTCGGCAATCGCCACGCCGCTGGTCGTGACTCCCGTCGGCAGCATTACGGGGGCGAGAAATTGCCCGGGGTTGGCCGGATCGTGAAACAGCACGATCACGTTGCCGCTGGCGCTCGCGTCCGCCACCACGATGTCGGGGTTGCCACCGTTAAGACTGCCGACCGCCACCTGATTCGGCGCCCCGCCGGTGACGATGTTGAGGCCTGGCTGGAAGACCCCGGGGGTCGAACCGTGGATGTACACGGTGACGCTGCCGCTACCGAAATTCGCCACCACAAGGTCCAGATGTCCGGAGCCCTCAAGATCGGCGACCGCGATGCTGGACGGATTGGCGCCGGTCGTCGGATACGAGACCCCGGTCTGGTAGGTGCCCGGGGCGCTGGTCTGCCCGAGGATGACGTTGGCGAAACCCTGGTTGTTGATCTGGCCCTGCTCGAGCGTGGTCGCCACCAGCAGATCCGGGACCCCGTCGCCGTTCACGTCCGCGACCGCGATCGAATTAGGGACCGTAGTGGTCTGGCTGGGGTAGGGGTAGCCGAAATAATTATCGCGCCCGTAGCCGCCGCAGCTGGCAAGCGTTGTAAGTACCGTTGCGGCGATGGCGCACTTCAGGGACGAGGGCATGTTCACGTTGCGTTACCTCCTGGCGCAATACGACTAAACGCGTGCAACGCCGTCCGGCGTGACAGGTTGACAGCCGTAGGGGCACGTTCCCGTTCCTACGGAGAGCGTACACTCATCCGCAGGCGTGGGCACGGAGCGCAGTCACAGTGATGCCGGGTGAGGCGGCCAAGACGGTTTTCCTCTTCGATGTGGACAATACGCTGCTCGACAACGATGCCGTGCAGGATGACCTGAGCGCTCACCTCGCACGTGAATTCGGCACCACCAGCCGCGACCGGTACTGGGCGATTTTCGAGCAGTTGCGCGCCGAGCTCGGGTACGCGGACTATCTTGGCGCCCTGCAGCGCTACCGCCTCGAGAACCTCGACGATCCGCAGCTGCTGAAGGTATCAGCCTTCCTGGTGGACTACCCGTTCGCTCAGCGCCTGTATCCGGGCGCACTCGCCGCGCTCGAGTGCTGTGGCCGGCTGGGGCAAACCGTGATTCTGTCGGACGGCGACGTCGTGTTTCAGCCCCGTAAAGTGCAGCGCTCGGGCCTGTGGGATGCGGTGGCGGGACGGGTACTGATTTACCTGCACAAGGAGCAGATGCTCGCTGCCGTCGAGAGGCGCTACCCAGCCACGCACTACGTGATGGTGGACGACAAGCTGCGTATCCTCACCGCGATGAAGGGCTTCTGGGGCGAACGGGTCACCACCGTGTTCCCGCGGCAGGGGCATTACGCGCTGGATGCACGCGAAGTCGCCGCCTACCCGGAGGCGGATGTAACCCTGAATAGCATCGGTGAGCTGGCCGAGTGTGCTGAAAGGATTTGAGCAGTGAGCGCTGAACATCCGTGGCTCGATCACCTGCGCGAAGTGAGTGCCGCGCTGCAGACGGTGCTGGGCGCACTGCTGGAAACCGAGCGCCACTTCGCGCCTCCGGCCTCACCCCTGCAGCGTCTGCAGCAGATCACCACCAGCCCGGAATGGGCATGGTTGCAGCCCCTGTACCGGCTGATTGCCGACATCGATCACGCGCTCGCCCATGTGCCGGATCTGCCTGCCACCGAGGCGGCGGCGATCGGTGCTCACGTGCGCGAGCTGCTGACGGGCGGGCAGGTTCCGGCAGAGCAGGATTTTCTCGCGCACTACCGCGCGCTGCTGCAGACCGATCCCAGCGTGGCGATGGCCCATGCCGGCGCGCTGCGCGCACTGCGTGCGTTGCCCGCTGAGGCGGTGAGCGAATCCGAACGGCTGCACGCGCGTCACCAGTGGAACGAGCGGCGGCGCTTCCTGCGCCTGGGGCAGGGGGGCGCAGCACATTCGTGAAATCAGAAGGGTTTGTATTACCCCGCCGGAAGTGTAATCCAGCCTGGGCGCGCGTTGCGCTCGCGCAGCTCGAGCTGGTGGGTGCGGTAGTCGATGACCATCGCATCGAAGGATCCGAGCACGTCCATGCCGATGAGCAGGGTGGGCTCGCGCGTCATATCCCAGTGATTAAACAGATACATGTCGCCGAAGGTCACCCGCACGCCCTGGAGCGCCACTTTACCCATGACGATGGTCGGAGTCGGCTGGTTTTCACCCGACTGAACGTCGAGCGTCACGCCCTCGATGTCTTCGCGCCTTGAAGGCACGTATGGGTGACGCTGCAAAGCCGTCCGCAGCGCCTCGTTCCCGAGCGTCCGCTGCGCACCGGTGTCGATGATGGCGCGCGTGCGCACGCGGCCGACCAGGGCGTCGACCATCAGCAGGCCGTCATGCACCAACTTCAAAGGGATCACGGTGAACCCGTACCCGGCGTGCTGATTGCGCGAGTGCGTGATGGTGAGCTGGTCGTGGCCGAAGTCGGCGTAAATGATCATGTCGCGCAGGCCTTCGCGGCCGAGGACGCCCTCAGCGCCGCCAAACACGTCCGGCACGATCGGCAGGAACGTGGGCCCGAGGAGCAGCTCGCCCACCTCCATGCTGGCGACGCGGAACGCCGGCACGGTGGCGGTTCCGGTGACGCCGGTCACGATAATCATCTCGTCCGTTTTCGGGTCTGCCAGGGCATCCGCGGTGCGCTGGATCACGACCGAATGGCTGGCACCCGTGTCGAGCACCAGGCGAAATGGTCCCTTGCCGTCTATCTTTACCGGCGCCCAGATCCGCCCGATGCGATCACGGCGTGTTGGCGCGACGAACTTCGGCTCGTTCTGCTCGGAAACGACCTCCTCGAGCGGCACCTCAGGCAGCTGTGAGGTGGGGACCGGTGTCTGGCTGGCCGGAAGTGTGGGGGTACTGCCCGCTACTGCGGGACCGGATACCGCGGTCGCCGGGGCTGCCGCTGCGCCGAAGGCTATCGGGGCGCCCTGACCGGCCGCGGCGCTCAGCCACACCAGGTAAAGCGGGGCCATCAGTCCGGCACGTGTGATCGCTTGGCGGGTCACGGGCGGCAGTACATCACGACGGCGCGGGGCACTCCAGCGAACTGGTCGTGCTTTTATCAGGGCCACTTGGGCAGCCCGCTCCGCAACCTTGGAGCCCCCCGGTTCCATGTGCGGTTTGACCGGCCGCCGGGCAGGGAGTTCGGGTTGGGTTGGCAGGGAGAAGCACAGGGAATTGCACGGAAACCATGCCAACAACCTATGATCTGACGCCACCGATGCTGCCGAAAGTACCTGCATGACCCGAGTCGCGCCCGCCAGCGACGCGCCACCCAGGGCGCCGACGCACCTGCAGCGCCTCGAAGGGGAGAGCATTCACATCATCAGGGAAGTGGTGGCCGAATGCGCGCGGCCGGTGATGCTCTATTCGATCGGCAAGGACAGCGCGGTGATGCTGCATCTTGCCAGGAAAGCGTTCTATCCGGGACTGCCGCCTTTTCCGCTGCTGCACGTGGACACCACCTGGAAGTTCCGCGCCATGTACGAGTTTCGCGATTGGATGGCACGCGAGTCGGGCATGCAGCTGCTGGTGCACGTGAACCGCGAGGGGCTCGCCCGCGGAGTGGACCCCTTCAGCCACGGCTCGCGCGTGTACACCGACGTCATGAAGACCCAGGCTCTCAAACAGGCCCTCGATGAACACCGGTTCGATGCGGCCTTTGGCGGTGCCCGCCGCGACGAGGAGAAGAGCCGCGCCAAGGAGCGCATTTTCTCGTTTCGCTCCTCCCATCACCGCTGGGATCCGAAGCAGCAGCGGCCGGAGCTGTGGTCGCTCTACAACACGCGCGTGCATGCGGGCGAGAGCCTGCGGGTGTTTCCGCTTGCGAACTGGACCGAGCTGGACGTGTGGCAGTACATCCAGGAGGAGCGGATCCCACTCGTGCCGCTGTACTTTGCGGCGCCACGCCCGGTGGTGGTGCGCGACGGGGCGCTCATCATGGTGGATGACGCGCGGCTGCCGCTGAAGCCCGGCGAGCAGCCGGTGCTGAAAAAAGTGCGCTTCCGAACGCTCGGCTGCTACCCGCTCACCGCGGCCATCGAAAGCGAGGCGGATAACGTGGCGGCGATTGTCAGGGAGACGCTACTCGCCCGCACCTCCGAGCGCGCCGGTCGGGTGATCGACCACGACACGGCCGCTTCGATGGAGCTCAAGAAGCTGGAGGGTTACTTCTGATGGCTGACGCCGTGCTGCGCTCGCATGAGCAGCAGTCTCTCCTGCGGTTCATCACCTGCGGGTCCGTGGATGACGGCAAGTCGACGCTGCTCGGCCGGTTGTTGTACGAATCGCAACTGATTCCCGAGGATCAGCTCGCGGCGCTTAAGCAGGACTCAAAACGCGTCGGCACGCGCGGCGGCGAACCGGATTTCGCCTTGCTGGTCGACGGACTCGCGGCCGAGCGCGAGCAGGGCATCACCATCGACGTCGCTTACCGCTTCTTTGCCACCGCGAAGCGCAAGTTCATAGCCGCCGACACGCCCGGGCACGAGCAGTACACGCGTAACATGGTGACCGGTGCCTCCACCGCGCAGCTCGCGGTGATTCTCCTCGATGCCCGCCAGGGGGTGCTCACGCAGACGCGCCGCCACACCTTCCTCGCGAGTCTCATGGGCATCTCGCACCTGGTGCTGGCGGTCAATAAGATGGACCTGGTCGGGTACGCGCGCGAGACGTTCGAGAAACTGGCCGCGGACTACCGCGCCTTTGCCGCGCTTCTCGGGCTTAAGGACATCACCGCGATTCCGCTGTCCGCGGTGCACGGCGACAATGTCGTGCACCGTGGAACCAACATGCCGTGGTACCCGGGGCCCGCGCTGCTTGAATATCTTGAGGACGTTGTGGTGGACGAGGCGCAGGCACAGCCATTTCGTTTCCCCGTCCAGTGGGTAAGCCGGCCAAACGCTGATTTCCGCGGCTTTGCCGGCCAGATCGTGAGCGGCACGGTGCGCCCCGGCGATCCTGTGCGGGTGATACCCGGGGGCTATGAGAGCCGCATCGCCCGCATCGTCACCGCCGGGGGGGATCTCGCCGGTGCGCAGGCCGGGCAGTCCGTCACGCTCACGCTGGACTCCCAGCTCGCCGTCAGCCGCGGCGACGTGCTCGCCAGCAGCGATGCGCCGCCGCAGGTGGCGCGCCAGTTCGAGGCGACGATCATATGGCTGCACGAGCAGCCGATGCTGCAGGGGCGCACCTACCTTCTGAAGTCGCAGACGACTACCGCGGCCGCCACCGTGACGCCGCTCAAGCACAAGATCAACGTCAACACGCTCGAGCGGCTGCCTGCGGAGCGGCTCGAGCTCAACGATATTGGTGTCTGCGAGATACAGCTCGATCGCGACCTGGTGTTCGAGCCGTACGCCGTGAATCGCGCGCTGGGCGGCTTCATTCTCATCGACCGGCTGACGAACAACACCGTGGGGGCGGGTCTCATCCACTTTGCGCTGCGGCGCTCGCAGAACCTGCACTGGCAGGTGCTCGACATCGACAAGCAGGCGCGCGCGCGCCAGAAAGACCAGCGGGCCTGCGTGCTGTGGCTGACGGGGCTCTCGGGCGCCGGCAAGTCGACCATCGCGAACCGCATCGAGCAGCTGCTCACCGCCCAGGGCCGGCACACCTACCTCCTCGACGGCGACAACGTGCGCCACGGACTGAACAAGGATCTCGGGTTCACCGCCCAGGACCGCGTCGAGAACATCCGTCGTGTGGCAGAGGTCGCTCACCTGATGGTGGACGCGGGCCTCATGGTGCTCGTGTCCTTCATTTCGCCATTTCGTTCCGAGCGGCGCATGGCGCGCGATCTGTTCGCGCCTGGGGAGTTCTTCGAGGTGTTCATCGACACGCCACTGGCGGAAGCCGAGCGTCGCGACGTCAAGGGCCTGTACGCCAAGGCGCGGCGCGGGGAGCTGAAGAACTTCACCGGCATCGATTCGCCCTATGAAATCCCGGAGAAGCCGGAAATCCGCATCGACACGACCACCATGGACGCCCACAGCGCGGCGCAGTGGATCATCGAGCGGGTGGCAGCCGTGCAGAGGACCGGCGACGCATGACGGGTGCGACGCGTGAACTGCTGGCGCGCGTGGCGGACATTGCACGGCGGGCGGCGCAGGAAATCCTCGAGGTCTACGCCAGCGGTGAATTCGCGACGAGCCTGAAGAGCGATGCATCGCCGCTGACTGCAGCGGATCTGCGCGCGCACCGGCTGATTGTGGCGAGCCTCAATGCGCTCACTCCCGCCCTGCCGGTGCTGTCCGAGGAGTCGGCCCGCAGCCCCTTCGCCGAGCGTTCACGCTGGGGCCGTTACTGGCTCGTGGATCCGCTTGACGGCACACGCGAGTTTCTCGACCGCAACGGGCAGTTCACGGTCAACATTGCGCTCGTCGAGGGTCACACGCCTTCGCTCGGGGTGGTGCACGTGCCGGTGACCGACGCGAGCTACCAGGGACTGGGAGGCAGCGGCGCCTGGCGGCAGGATGGCGGTGGCGCCTGCCATGAGATCCACGTCGCGGTGCGCAGTGCGTCGCCCGTGCGCGTAGTCGGGAGCCGTTCGCACGCGGGCGATTCGCTGGCGGCATTTCTCGGGCGCCTTGGGCCCCACACGCTGGTTCCCGTGGGGAGCGCATTGAAGCTGTGCATGGTCGCGGAGGGTGCCGCGGACGTGTATCCGCGCCTGGGGCCGACGAGCGAGTGGGACACGGCGGCAGCACATGCGGTCGTCACGGCGGCTGGTGGGGTGGTCAGCCGCCTCGACGGCGCGGCGCTCGAATACAACACCAGGGCGGACGTGCGCAACCCATTTTTTGTAGCCTATGGACCCAAAGACCGCGACTGGCTGAGGCTGCTGAAATGACAGAATCGTTCGCTTCGCCGCAGGCATTCCAGGCCGCCGTCGGCCGCACCTTCGGCCCAACTGGCTGGCTCACTATCGAGCAGGCGCGTATCAATGCCTTCGCGGACGCGACCGATGACCAGCAGTGGATTCACATCGACCTGGCCCGCGCCGCCCAGGGGCCGTTCGGGGGCACGATTGCCCACGGCTTCCTGACGCTCGCCCTCGCGTATCACTTCCTGCCGCAGCTCATCGAGGCGCCGGCGGCGAAGCTATGTATCAACTATGGTTGCGATCGCGTGCGCTTTCCGGCGGTCGTGCGTGTCGGTTCGCAGGTCCGGGCCCGCGCCGAGATCCTGGCAGCCGGGGAGGTCGGGGGTGGCGCCGTGCAAGTGAAGACCCGGGTAACTATCGAGGTGCAGGGGAGTGAGAAGCCGGTGTGCGTCGCTGATACGCTTAGCCGCTATTACTTCTGAGGTGGTTGCTTGACTACGCCCCTCTCGACCCGCGACCTGCGCGACGCATTCGGCCTGTTCGCGACCGGCGTGACCATTGTCACGGCCACGCGGCCGGACGGCTCGCTTTTCGGCATGACGGCGAACTCCTTCACCTCGGTGTCACTCGAGCCGCCGCTTATCCTGTGGTGCCTGGCGAGCGGCAGCAGCGGCGTCGCCGCATTCACCCCCGGCGCGAGCTTCGCGGTGCACGTGTTGTGTCATGAGCAGCGCGAACTCGCGTTGCGCTTTTCACGTCGCAGCGCCGACAAGTTCGAAGGTCACCCGCACCTCGCCGGCGCGCTGTGCCGCTTTGACTGTCGGGTGCACGCGCTGCACGGCACGGGTGATCACCTGATCGTGATCGGCGAAGTACTGGGCCTTGAGCAGAAGCTCGGGACGCCGCTGGCGTTTCACGCCGGCCGCTTCGGATCGTTCCGCGCTGACCGCGGAGTCGGCAAGGTCGATGTCTGGGAGGGTCTGGAGGGCGCGGACGATCACTGGTACTGAGCGCGCCGGTGCTGCCGCGGCGCTGGGTTTCAGAACTTGAACGTGGACAGCAGCAGGCTCGTCTCTGTCTGCGAGATGCCCTCGACCAGCCGGATGCGCGCGAGCGCGCGATCAAAGCCCTCGAGACTGTCGGCGCGCAACTCCGCGACGATGTCCCAGCGTCCATTGGTGCTGTGCAGAGCTGCCACCGACAGATCGCCACGCAGCGACTTGAGCACGGCGTCCACCTGGCTTCCCTCGACCGACACGGTCATGAAGGCGCGCATCCGCTGCTCCTCCACATCAGGCTTTAGTCTCACGGTGTAGCCGACGATGATGCCGTCGGCGGCCAGGCGTGACATGCGGTTCTGCACCGTGCCGCGCGCGACGCCCAGCGCCTTGGCGAGGGATGCCACCGAAGCCCGGGCATCGCTTCGTAGCAGGCCGATCAGCCGGCGGTCGGTGTCGTCCATGGGTCTGCCTTATTATCAGAACGTCAATATGGTATGACAGTATGATCAATTGACATCAAAATTTGTACGACTTTCTGTCTTTATTTTGGTTCCCCCCCGTTGGACCATGGTCCGACTGGCGGGAGAACACCATGGTCGACTTCATCGGTACTGAACGCGTTCAGGAACTGGTCGCACGGCGCGGGACGGCGCGGTTCATCAAGGAACTCGCCGCTGAGATCGAGAGCGACTACCTGCGCTGGAGCGCGTTCGATAAGTCGCCACGCCATGCCACGCATTCGAGCGTCGGGGTGATCGAACTCATGCCGGCTTGCGACGGGCGGCTCTATGCCTTCAAGTACGTGAACGGGCACCCGAAGAACACCGCGGTGGGGCTGCTCACGGTCACCGCGTTCGGGGTGCTGGCGGACGTACAGACCGGTTACCCGCTGCTGCTGTCGGAACTCACCCTCACCACCGCATTGCGCACGGCGGCCACCTCGGCACTCGCCGCTACGCGCATGGCCCGGGCCGGGAGCCGCGTGATGGCGCTCATCGGCAACGGTGCCCAGAGCGAATTCCAGACCATCGCGTTCCATCACATGCTGGGCATCCGTGAGGTGCGCCTGTACGACACCGACGCTCGCGCCACCGACAAGCTGGAAAGAAACCTCGCGCGCTTGCGCTTACCGGGACTTAAGGTCGCGCGCTGCGCGTCGACGGCGGCGGCCGTTGAGGGCGCCGACATCATCACGACCGTCACCGCCGACAAGTGCAACGCCACCATCCTCACCCCGGACATGATCGCGCCCGGGGTGCACCTGAATGCCGTGGGCGGCGATTGCCCCGGAAAGACCGAGCTGCACCGCGAGATCCTGCTGCGCGCGGACGCGCGCGTGGTGGTGGAGTTTGAGCCGCAGTCACGCGTCGAGGGCGAGATCCAGCAGCTGGACGCGGATTTTCCTGTCACCGAGCTCGCAGCGGTTCTCACCGGCGAGCGACCCGTGCGCACCAGCGAGCGCGACGTGACCATCTTCGACTCGGTGGGTTTTGCCCTGGAGGATTTCTCGTCGCTGCGTTACCTGCTGCGCATTCATCACGAGGAGCGCGGCGCACAGCAGCAGATTGATCTCGTGCCGGATCTCGATGATCCCAAGGATCTGTTCGCACTCCTCGTGCCGCAGCCCGCCAGCGTTGTCGCCCGCCCCGGAGTACCGGCGTGATCCCGCGTACGGCGAGTCTCATCGGCGCGCCCACCGATGTAGGGGCCGCGGACCGCGGCGCGTCCATGGGACCCGAAGCGCTGCGCGTGGCGGGGCTGGCGGCGGCACTGCGCGGCCGCGAGCTCNNGCGGACGGCTACCGACACCTGCCCGAGGTGGTGCGCTGGAATGAACTGGTTCACGAGGCGGTGTACGGGGAACTGCAGCGCTCGCGGCTGCCGCTCCTGCTGGGCGGTGACCACTGCCTCGGTATCGGCTCGATCAGCGCGGTCGCGCGCCACTGTCGCGAGGCGGGCAAGAAGCTGCGCGTGCTGTGGCTGGACGCGCACGCGGATTTCAACACCAGTGAGCTTTCTCCGAGCGGCAATGTGCACGGCATGCCGGTGGCGGTGTTGTGCGGCTTCGGGCCGCGTCCGCTCACGCACATCGGCGGCGCGGTGCCGGCGATCGAGCCTTCATGGGTGCGGCAGATCGGCATCCGCAGTGTCGATGAGGGTGAACGGCGGTTCGTGCACGAGCAGGGACTGGACGTGTTCGACATGCGCTGCGTGGATGAGATGGGCATGCGACAGACGATGGAGCAGGCGCTTGCGGGCCTGGATGCCGACACGCATCTGCACGTGAGTTTCGACGTGGATTTCCTTGATCCTGAAATCGCACCCGGCGTGGGTACCCAGGTGCCCGGCGGTCCCACCTACCGCGAGGCGCAACTGTGCATGGAGATGATCGCCGACACGCGCCGCCTGGCATCGCTTGACATCGTGGAGTTGAACCCGGCCTTCGACGTGCACAATCGCACCGCGGTGCTGGCGGTGGATCTGGTCGAGTCGCTCTTTGGCAAGAGCACACTGGTGCGGCGGCCCGTGTGGCGCCGTCCGGCGCAGANNACGGGCCGGCAGCATCATGACTTGCGCTGCGCCGCCGTGACGGCCGCGCGGACCGAACAATAAGCAGACGGAGAAATTCCATGGCCGACAGCGTCTACAAGATCATCGAACTGGTCGGAACCAGCAGTGAGTCGTGGGAGAAGGCCGCGGGAGCCGCCGTCGCCCAGGCTTCCAAGTCGCTGCGCGATCTGCGCATCGTCGAAGTCGAGCAGCTGGACATGGTTGTCGACAAGGGCAAGGTCAAGGCCTACCGGGCGAAGGTGAAGCTGTCCTTCAAGTTCGCGAAGTAAGGCGCCAGCTTGCGCGCCCGACCGCGCGCCCATCCGGCTAGGCGCGTGCGCCGGCGCTTTCGGCCGCCCGGCGCAGTGCCGCGCGCGCGAGCAGGCGGGTGGAGTCGAGCGTCGGCAGCGGCGAGTTGGAATCGTTCATGATGAGTGGGATCTCGGTACAGCCAAGGATCACCGCGTCGCAGCCCTCGTTCTTCATCCGGCCCATGACCCGCTGAAAATATTCCACCGCCGCGCCCTGGAATACACCGCACACCAGCTCATCGAAAATGATGCGGTTGATTTCGGCGCGCTCGGCAGGAATGGGACGCAGATACTCAAGCCCGCGCGCCGTGAGCTTCTGCGGGTAGACCTCGCTGTCGACGAGGTAGCGCGTGCCCGTCACCCCGAGTCTTTTGTAGCCGCGCCCGAGGGCTTCGCTGGCCACCACTTCCGCGATGTGCAGCAGGGGTCTTGGCAGCCGCCGTTCAATCCACGGCAGCGCCTGGTGGATGGTGTTGTCCGGGCAGATAAGAAAGCGCGCGCCGGCTTTCGCGAGCTTGTTGGCGGAGGACAGCATGAGTTCCCCGACTCCGGCCCAGTCGTCGCGCTCGATGTACTGCATGTAAGCCGCCAGCGGGTGGGTGTGCATCGTGATCTCGGGGTGATCGTGCGACCCGGGCAGATGCGCGCCCTCCAGGCAGATGGTGCGGTAACACAACGCCGCCCCTTCGGCCGAGCAGGCAATGATCCCGATGTGCTGCGGCATGTCGCGGATACTACAAGGACCCCCGCGCCGGCGCTCGGGTCTCGCGGTGAGGAAGTGTTACGCCACGCAGCTCGGCTGGGCATAATCGCTCGCAATTTCATCCATAAGACGGGAGTTGCCACGTCATGTCACGCTGCATATCCGCACAGTGGAGTCTGCGCAGGGGCGTCGCGGCGTGGCTGGCGACCGGGTTGTTGTGCGCGGCCGCGCAGGCCGACGGCTTGAAATACCCGCCGGCACCGCGCGGCAACGTGGTCGAGGACTACCACGGCACGGCGGTCGCCGATCCATACCGCTGGATGGAGGAGCTGGATTCCCCCGCGACCCATGCCTGGGTGGGCGCCGAACGCAAGCTGACGGATGACTACCTGGCAGGGATCAGCGAGCGCGACGGGCTGCGCACGCGCATTGCCGCGCTCTACGAGTACGAGAAATACGGCCTGCCGTTCCAGGAGGGCGGGCGCTACTACTACACCCGCAACAGCGGACACGAGGATCAAAGCGTTCTCTACACGACGAGGCGCCTGGAGGATCCGGGAACGGTGGCGCTGGATCCCAATGCCCTGTCTGCCAGCGTCAAGCTGATCGTTACCGGCTACGTGCCGGCGCGTGACGGCAGACACCTCGCCTACGGGGTGTCGGAAGCGGGCTCCGACTGGGTCGAATGGCGGGTGCGTGACCTCGACGTCGGCAAGGACCTGCCGGACGTGGCGCGGCACACCAAGTACTACGAGCCAGCGTTTGCGCACGACAGCAAGGGGTTTTACTACAGCGCCTTCCCGGCGCCGCAGGCCGGGCAGGAGCTCGCCACGCAGGATGCGGGCGATGCCGTGTACTACCACGCGCTGGGCACGCCCGCGAGCGCGGACCGCCTCATATTCTCGGACCCCGCGCACGGTGACTGGCAGTACGAGCCACACCTCTCGACTGATGGCCGCTGGCTGGTAATCGCCGCCGGCGAGGGCGAAGTGGGAGACAAGGGCCTCGAGAACATCTATCTCGTGGACCTGAGTGCGGAACCGCTGAAGGCGCTACCCGTGACGTCCGGCTTCGAGGCCGCATACATCTACGCGGGGGCCGACGCCGGCAAACTGTATTTCCTTACCACGCTGGATGCCCCGAACGGGCGGATTATCGGCATCGACCCTCTGCAACCCGATCGTGCGCACTGGCAGAACGTCATCGCCAACAGCGCGGATGCGATTGATCTCACGCAGACGAGCGTCACGCTGGTGGGTCATCAGCTCATTGTCAGGACGCTGCACGATGCGCGCAGCCGGGTGCTCGTCTACGGGCTCGATGGCGCCCTGCACCGGGAGGTGAAATTGCCCGGCCCGGGTACCGCCGTTGGCTTCGAAGGCCGCCCGCAGGACACGCAGGCCTTCTATCTGTTCAGCGATCTCATCACCCCCACGACCGTGTATCACTACGACCTGAAGTCAGGAGGCAGCACGGTATTCCGTGCACCGCAGGTGGCGTTTGACCCGAGCCAGTTCGAGGAACGCCAGGTGTTTTACCCGGGCAAGGATGGGACGCGGATCCCCATGACGCTCGCATATCGTAAGGGGCTGAAGCTCGACGGCCACAATCCGGTATTGCTCTACGGCTACGGCGGATTTGGGATTTCCACGCTGCCTACCTTCAGTCCCGCACACATCGCGTGGCTGGAGCTCGGCGGCGTTTACGCCATTGCCAACATCCGCGGCGGCGGCGAATACGGGGAGAAATGGCACCGGCAGGCGATCCGCACCCACAAGCAGGTGGTGTTCGATGACTTCATCGCCGCGGCCGAGTGGCTCATCGCGCAGCACTACACCTCAACCCCGAGGCTCGCCATCCTCGGCGGCTCGAACGGCGGCCTGCTGGTCGGCGCCTGCGTGACTCAAAGGCCCGACCTGTACGGCGCCGTGGTGGCGGCGGTCGGCGTCATGGACATGCTGCGTTTCAACAAGTTCGGGCAGGGCGCCGGCTGGATGGGGGACTATGGCTCCCCGCAGGACCCGCAGGAGTTCAAGGCGCTGTATGCGTATTCGCCGGTGCACAACGTCCATCCGGGAACGAAATACCCGGCGACGCTCATTATCACCGGCGACCATGACACACGCGTCATGCCCATGCATTCGTTTAAGTTCGCCGCCGCGCTGCAGGCGGCGCAGGCCGGATCCGCGCCGGTCCTTTTGTACCTGGAGCACGCCTCCGGTCACGGCGGTGGCGGCACCATGTCGCAGGCGATCGATCAGAACGCCGACATCTACGCGTTCCTGATCAGAAATCTCGGCATCCGCACCGAGTAAGTAAGGCCTCTTGTAATACATTTAGCCGCAACATGCGCAATCCCCAGCTCTCATGACCGCGGCCGAGGACAAAGGGAGGCGGTCCTCCTGGACACAGCTGCGCGATGACAAGGCGGCGAGGCTCGCAGGGATCGCGGCCCACCTCGACGGCAAGCTGCTGCGGGGTGAGAGCATCATCTCTGTGCTGCAGGGGCTCCTGCGTCCGGGCGACCGCGTCGCGCTCGAGGGTAACAACCAGAAACAGGCGGATTTCCTGTCACGGTCGCTGGCGGAGGTTGATCCTGCCCAGGTGCATGACCTGCACCTGCTGATCTCGAGCATTAGTCGCCCCGAGCACCTGACGCTGTTTGAGCGCGGCATCGCGCACCGGGTGGATTTCTCATACGCGGGGCCGCAGAGCCTGCGTGTGGCGCAACTGCTGGAAGACGGCAAACTTCAGATCGGCGCGATCTACACCTACATTGAGCTGTACGCGCGCATGTTCGTGGACCTGACGCCGAAAGTGGCGCTGGTCTGCGCGCAACAGGCCGATCGCTTCGGCAACCTCTACACCGGCCCGAATACCGAGGACACGCCCACCATCGTCGAAGCGACGGCGTTCCGTCATGGCATCGTGCTCGCGCAGGTGAATGAAGTGGTCGATGAACTGCCGCGGGTCGACATTCCCGGTTCCTGGGTCGATCTCATCGTGCCTGCGGACCGGCCGTTCGCGCTTGAACCCCTGTTCACGCGTGATCCGCGCGACATCACCGAGCTGCAGGTGCTGATGGGCATGATGGTGATCCGTGGCATCTACGAGCGCCACGGGGTCACTTCTCTGAACCACGGCATCGGCTTCGACACCGCGGCCATCGAGCTGCTGCTGCCGACGTATGGTGAATCCCTGGGGCTGAAGCACAAGATCTGCCGCAACTGGGCGCTGAACCCGCACCCGACGCTGATTCCCGCCATCGAAAGCGGCTGGGTCGAGAGCGTGCACTGCTTCGGCGGCGAGGTGGGCATGGAGGATTACGTACGCGCGCGACCCGATGTCTTTTTCGTCGGCGCCGACGGCAGCCTGCGTTCCAACCGCGTGCTGTGCCAGCTCGCCGGCCAGTATGGTGTGGACCTTTTCATCGGCTCCACGTTGCAGATGGACGGGGACGCCAATTCCTCCACGGTGACACTCGGTCGCCTCGCCGGGTTTGGTGGCGCGCCGAACATGGGCCACGACCCGAAAGGGCGGCGCCACAGTTCGCCCGCGTGGCTGAGCCTCATCACCACGGATGCCCCCGTTGTGCGCGGGCGCAAGCTCGTGGTGCAGCTCGTGGAAACCTTCAGCCGCGGCGGGGTACCCGCGCTGGTCGAATCGCTGGATGCCGTGGCGGTTGGCAAGCAAAGCGGTATGCCGATCGCACCGGTGATGATCTACGGCGAGGATATCAGCCACGTGGTGAGCGAGGAGGGCATCGCCTATCTGTACAAGGCGGAAGGGCCTGCGGAGCGACGTGCGGCCCTGGCGGCGATCGCGGGAGCCACTTCCATTGGCCTTAACGCCGACGCGCAGCGCAGCGCCGGTCTGCGCGCGCGCGGCATCGTCGCGTATCCCGAAGACCTCGGCGTGCGGCGTACCGACGCCAGCCGCACGCTGCTCGCTGCCCGCAGCATCGAGGACCTCGTCGTCTGGTCGGACGGGCTTTACAAGCCGCCCGACCGCTTTCGCAACTGGTAAGCGCACCGTGGGTTCGCCAGCGCTTTCATTGCCGTTACCGCCACTGGTTGGCGTGCCGGCGCCACAGTGCGCGGACAAGGCGCGCGCCCGGGAACTCGCCGATCGCGCGGTGCAGGCACTCGTCGCGGAAGCCCTGCTGACTCCCAAGCCGGCACTGGTTGACCAGCGCGGCCCGGGGGCGCACGACGATCTGGATCTGGAGCGGTTGCTGCGATCGGCGCAGTCCCTGCGCGGCAGCTTTCACAGCATGGCGCTGCAGGCACGCGGCGCAGCGCCGGACCTTGAATTGCGCGAGAACCTCGGGGCCCTCGGCCGGCAGGCGGAAGCCCGCATGCTGGCCGCCACCGGCGGCAGCAACGCACACCGCGGCGCCATATGGGTGATGGGACTGCTGGTCGCTGCGCGTTCCATCGCGCCGGAGGACGCGCCCCTGGAGGAGATCGCCGCCATCGCCGCAACGCTCGCGCGACTGCCCGACCGGCACGCGCCGCAGATTCCCAGTAACGGCTCACGCGCCTGCCGGCGCTTTGGCGTACGCGGCGCGCGCGGCGAGGCCGCCAGCGGCTTCCCGCATGTCCTCAGGGTCGGACTGCCGGCCTTGCGCGGCGCGCGTGCGCGCGGCATCGACGAGACACGCGCCCGTCTGGATGCGCTCATGGCAATCATGGCGGGTCTCGATGACACCTGTCTCCTGCATCGGGGCGGCTGGCCGGCGGTTGCGGCCGCCAGGCGTGGTGCACGCTGCGTGCTCGTTCTCGGCGGCACCGCCACGGCCGCGGGGTGGGAGGCGCTCCTGTCACTCGATGCGGAGCTCTTGCGCCGCTTTGCGTCCCCCGGCGGTAGCGCGGACCTGCTCGCGGCCTGCCTGTTCCTGGATGAGGTGCAATCACCAGGAGTTAATAACCAGCCATGGAACGTCTGAGCTTCACTTACCCCGCACGCGAGCGTCTGACGCGCCGTGCGCATGTGGGAGTCGTCGGCTCCGGGGATCTGGAGGTTCTGCTCCAGCCTTCGTCCGACCAACATGCGCATGTGAGCGTGACCACGAGCGTGGATGGGTTCGCAGCGGTATGGAAAAACGTGTTGGATCGCTTCTTCGGCCGCTTTGAGGGCGCGGCGCTGATCGAGATCAATGATTTCGGCGCCACCCCCGGGGTGGTCCTGCTGCGACTCGAGCAGGCCGCCGAGGCGCTGCGCGCATGAGCGGCGTCGCCGGTTCGCGCCAACGTTTCCTCGGGCGCCGCAGCTACATCGAATTGCTGGCGCGCGAGCGCGCGCGTGCCGTCCTGGATGCGGGCACATTCCGCGAGCTGCTCGGCCCGTTCGATGGTCTTAAATCTCCCTGGCTGCCCCTGCAGGGGGTGGTCGCGCAGGCCGACGATGGCGTGGTAATCGCGCGCGGTCTCATCGACGGCAAAGCCGCCGTAGTCGCGGCCGTCGAAGGCAGGTATCAGGGTGGCAGCATCGGGGAGGTCTGCGGTTCCAAGATCGCCGGCGCGCTGGAACTTGCGCTGCGGGACTGCGAGCGCGGCTCGCCTGTGCGCCCGGTACTGCTGCTGGAGACCGGCGGTGTACGGCTGCAGGAGGCCAATCTCGGGTTAGCCGTGATCGCAGAAATCCAGGCGGCCATTATCGCGTTGCGCCGGCACGTGCCGGTGGTGGCCGTGGTTGCGGGCATAGTCGGTTGCTACGGTGGCATGTCGCTCGCCGCGGCCTTGTGCAGCACGCTTATCATGACGCGCCAGGCGCGGCTCGGCATGAACGGCCCGGAAGTGATCGAGCAGGAAGCGGGTATCGCAGAGCTTGACGCCGGCGACCGCGCGCTCATCTGGAGTCTCATGGGCGGAGAGCAACGCTACGCGACCGGACTGGCGGATGCGCTGCTCGAAGACGACGTCGATGAGATTGCGGCCGAAGTGCGGCGCGCGTTCGCAAACCCGCCAGGGCCGGCGCGCAGTGAACAGGTGGAGCGCTTTGCCGAGCGTCTGGCGCGCGTGGACGTGGCGCTGCCGCCCTCGCCGCGCGCACTGCGGGATGTTTGGCGCCGCGAGGGTGGAGCATGAGCGCAGTGCCCGCGCTGTCGCCGCGTGGCCTCGCCTGGTTGCGGGCGCTCACCGGCCAGGAGGGACTTGCCGTAACCGGCCCGCGAACGGTGCGGGTGGCCGACGCGCCGCTTGGGGCCGAGACTGCGCGTTACATCGCGGTGGTACCGGATGCGGGCAACCGCTTTCCGCGCGCCCGCCAGGGTGAAGTCGGCGTGGACGAGGCCTGGGCCCTGGCGAGCCATGTGCGCGCCACCGTGGCGGCCGATCAGGGCGTGCGGGCGCGACCCATCGTCGCGCTCGTTGATGTGACGAGCCAGGCATATGGCCGGCGCGAGGAGCTTCTGGGAATCCATCTGGCAGCCGCGGCGGCCGTCGATGCGTACGCGAGCGCGCGGCTTGCCGGGCATCCGGTGATTGCGCTCCTGGTCGGCAAAGCGATCTCGGGCGGCTTCCTGTGCCATGGCTACCAGGCCAATCGCATTCTCGCACTTAACTCCCCGGAGGTGCTCCTGCACGCCATGAGCAAGCAGGCCGCGGCGCGCGTGACACGCCGCACTGTCGAAGAGCTGGAGTGTCTCGGGGAGCGCATCGTGCCGATGGCCTACGACGTGCACTCCTTCGCAAGACTCGGACTCGTGCACAAGCTCATTGAAGGTATCAACGCCGACGCACCGGTGGGTGCTGACGTGGAACGAGTGCGTGCTGAGCTCATCGCTGCCATCGCGGACGCGCGCGGCGGATCGCGCGACCTCGGTCAGCGCCTGCGCTCGCCGGCGGCCCAGGAGACTCGCGCTGCCTCGATTGAAGTGCGCCGGCGCCTGAGCGAGCAGTGGCATGCCTCCTGAGATGCGCACCCATACCCTGCTGCGCATCGCAGCTGCTGAGGTTCTGCGATACGACACGCCGCCACCGGACTGGGTGAGCCGTGCGCTGGGCCTCGCCCCGTGGGTGGTCGTGCGGCGCGGCGCGCCACGGGACGGGATGATCCCGGTGGGCGCACGCGGTGCGGTGCGCTCCGAGCGTTGCGCCGCGTGGCTGCGATCCTGCGATGTGCTGGAGGCGCTCGACCCGCTCGAGCTCGCGGCACGTCGCGCCTGGCGCGCGGAGCGGCGGTGCGCCGAGGTGCCTGCGCTCGCAGCACTGGCGCCGGTTGAAGAGGTCATGCGCCTTGCGAGCTTCGGTTCGTGCTGGGGTCCGACCGGGAGCGTCGGCTTCGAGCTCGCGAGCGGTAGGGCGACCGCGACGCCTGCCAGTGACCTGGATCTTATGGTGCGCGCCGATCAGCCGCTTGAGCGCGCTGCGGCGGTGGCGCTGCTTGCCGAATTCGCCTCGCTGCCCGTGAGGGTTGACGCGCTGCTGGAAACGCCGCGCGGCGCCGTGGCGCTTGCCGAGTACGCATCGGCCGCGCAGCGGATCGTGCTGCGTACGGCGAACGGTGCCGGGTGGGTGGCGGATCCCTGGGTTGCCGGGGCGGCCGGCGCCTGATGCAGGTGGCGCTGTTATTTCCCGGCCAGGGCGCGCAGACGCCCGGGTTTCTGCGGCGGCTGCCCGAGCATCCGGCGGTCGGCGCCACGCTGGATGACGCCCGGCAAATCCTCGGTGAGAGCCTCGACGAGCTTGATAGTGCGGCAGCGCTCGCGTCAACCGCTGCCGTGCAGCTCGGCACCGTCATCGCAGGTGTCGCCGCCGCGCGCGCACTGCGTGCCGCGGGCGTGGAGGCCGACGCCGTCGCGGGTCTTTCGGTTGGGGCGTTTGCCGCGGCGGTCGCGTGCGGCGCGCTCAGCTTCGCTGACGCATTGCGCCTGGTGAAACTGCGCGCGGAGAGCATGGCGCAGACCACGCCTACGGGCTTCGGCATGGCGGCGATCCTGGGCTTGCCGGAGCGCCGCGTGCTGGAACTCATTGCACGGGTGAGTGAGCGCGCGCCCCTGTACGTCGCCAGCATCAATGCGCCGACTGAGATCGTGGTCTCAGGAAGCAGCGCGGCGCTGGCTCTGGCGGCAGAGGAGGCCCACACGAACGGCGCGGCCATCCGTGTGTTGCGGGTTGTAATCCCGTCGCATTGCCCGCTGATGGATGGTGTATCGGCGCGCTTGCGCGCGGCCGCGCGCGGCGTCACGTGGCAGCGGCCGCGCATGCCGTACGTCAGCAACCACCGCGCCCGTGCCACCGTGGAGGCGGAGGAAGTGGCGGAAGATCTCATGCTCAATGTCTCGCGCCCGGTGCGCTGGCATGACTCGGTTACACTGCTGTACGAGCTCGGTTGTCGCGTCTACCTGGAAACCCCGCCCGGGCAGGTGCTCAGCCGCCTGATGGAAGCTGCATTCCCGGACGTGCGGGCGGCATCGCTGGAGGACGTGCCGCTCGCGAGCGCCGTCAGCCTGGCGCGCCGGCCACCGGGCGCTTAGGGTCGCTGCGCAGCAGCCGTCCCGCGAGCTCCCCCACGATGCCGCGGCGGAAGGACAGTACGCAGGCGACGAAGATCACGCCGATGATGGCGGTCACCCAACCCCCAACAATGTCCGAGAGGTACTCCTGCAGCGTCACGACAATGGCGGCGCCGACCACCGGACCGAAGAAGGTTCCCGTGCCACCGAGGAGCGTCATCAGGATCACTTCGCCCGAGGTGGATTGCTGTACGTCCGTAAGGGTTGCGAAGCCCAGCACCAGCGCGTTCAGCGAGCCGGCGAGCCCGGCGATGACCGCCGACAACACGAAGGCGAGCAGCTTGTAGCGGTTGATGTCGTAGCCGAGCGAGATGGCGCGCGGCTCGTTTTCGCGGATCGCCTTCAACACCTGCCCGTAGGGGGAGTGGACCACGCGGCGGATGAAAAGGAACACGCCGATGAAAACCCCGAGCACCAGGTAGTACATGACCACATCGGAGCGTAACGGCAGGAGGGCGAAGAGCGTTCCGCGGGGCACGCCCTGCAGGCCATTCTCGCCGCCGGTAAAAGGCGCCTCCAGGCACACGAAGTACACCAGTTGCCCGAGCGCCAGCGTGATCATCGCGAAGTAGATGCCGTGGCGGCGGATGGCGATGCCGCCGATGACGAAACCGAGTGCCGCGGCGGCCGCGACCCCGCCGAGGATGGCCGTCGCCGGTCCCCAAGCGTGTGCGGTCACGAGCCAGGACGTCACGTAGGCTGCCGAGCCAAAAAACGCCGCGTGTCCGAACGAAAGCATGCGGCCGAAACCCAGCAGCAGGTTGTAGGCGCAGGCGAACATGGCGAAGCACAGCAGCTTCATCATGAACACCGGGTAAATCCCCAGCCACGGCACGCACAGCGCGAACACGGCGATGAGGGCATAGAAGATCGCGGTGCGACGCACGCTCATTCCTTGCCAAAAAGTCCCGCCGGCCGAATCATCAGCACCAGCGCCATGATGATGAACACGACGATGTTGGAGGCTTCCGGGTAAATGACTTTGGTGAAGCCCTCGATCACACCCAGCGCCAGTCCGGTCACAATGGCGCCGAGTATCGAGCCCATGCCGCCGATGACCACCACGGCGAACACCACGATCACGAGCGAGGTGCCCATGTGCGAGTTCACCAGCACCACCGGGGATGCGAGCACGCCGGCGAGCGCCGCGAGTGCCACGCCGCCGCCGTAGGTCGCGGCCTTGAGAATGGGCACGTTGACCCCGAAAGCCTGCAGCAGCGGGGCGTTTTCCGTCGCGGCCCGCAGCGTGGCTCCCAGACTCGTGCGCTCGATGACGAACCAGGTGCCGAAGCACACGACCACGGAGGCGACGATTACCCAGGCCCGATACAGCGGCAGGAACATGAAATGCAGATTGAGGACCCCCGCGAGACTGTCAGGAACCGGGTAGGACTCGCCGCTGGCGCCGAATACCTGGTGGAGTGAGCCTTCCACGATCAGCGCCAGCCCGAAGGTCAGCAGCAGGCCGTACAGGGGATCGAGCCGGTACAGATGCCGCAGGAACAGGCGTTCCACGATGATGCCGACGATCCCGACCGCCAGCGGCGCGAGCAGGAGCGCCGCCCAGTAGTTAATCCCGAAATACTGCAGGCCGAGGAGGGCGGCGAAAGCCCCCAGCGTGTAGAAGGCGCCGTGGGCGAAGTTGACTACGCCCATCAGGCCGAAGATCACAGCTAGCCCGAGGCTCAGCAAGGCATAGAACGAGCCGTTCACCAGCCCGAGCGTCAGCTGACCGAGGATGACCGCGACCGGAATGCCGAAGATTTCGCTCACGTCAGTGACGCTGAGCGCTGCCCCGGTCTTCCCGCCGGGGCAGCGCGCGCAGTGATCTTTATTTCTTGGGTGCGAGCGGACACAGGCCGGTGATCGGGCCGAACGCCTCTTCGCCGTTCATGGTCTTCACGAGCTTGTAGTAGTCCCAGGAGTACTTCGATTCCTGCGGCGATTTGACCTGCATCACGTACATGTCATGGATCATGGCGCCGTCGGCACGGATGTAGCCGCTCCTGGTGAACATGTCGCTGATTTTCATTTTTTTCAGTTCGGCCATGACCTTGTCGGAATCCGTCGTGCCAACCGCCTTGACCGCCTTCAGGTACGTCAGGGTGGCCGAATAGGCGCCGGCCTGATCCATGGTTGGCTCCCTGTTCATCTTCGCGAAATAGCGCTTGGCGAACGCGCGGGTCTCCGGGTTCAGGTCCCAGTACCAGGCGGTGGTCAGGTACAGACCCTGCGCGGTCTTGAGCCCGAGACTGTGGATGTCGCTGATGAAAGCCAGCAGCGCCGCCGGCTTCATGGTCTTGGTGACGCCAAATTCGTTGGCGGCCTTCAACGAGTTGCTGAAATCCGTGCCGGCGTTCGCAAGCCCCAGAACCTGCGCACCGGAACCCTGCGCCTGCAACAGGAAGGAGGAAAAGTCCGCGGTCCCCAGCGGCACGCGTACCGCCCCGACATTCTTGCCGCCGTGTGCTTCGACCACCTTGGAAGCCGCGCTCTGCAGCTGCGTGCCGAAGGCGTAGTCCGCGGTCAGATAGAACCAGGTCTTGGCGCCGCTGTTGACGATGGCGGTCGCGGTGCCGTTGGCGAGCGAGGTCGTGTCGTAGACATAGTGGATCGAGTAGGCCGTGCAGTCCTCGTTGGTGAGCGATGCGCCCCCCGGGCCGATGTGGAACAGTGGCACTTTCTTCACCGCTCCGACTTTCTCCATGGCGATGTTGACGCCGGTGTTGGAGCCGCCGAGCAGCATGTTGAGGCCGTTCTGATCCGCCCACTCGCGGAACTTCGAGGCCCCGATGTCGGGCTTGTTCTGGTGGTCTGCGGTCAGCAGCGTGATCTTCTTGCCGAGAACCGTGCCGCCGAAGTCGGCGATCGCCATCTTGATGGACTCGATGCCGCCGGCGCCCATCACGTCCGCGTACACGCCGGACATGTCATCAAGATCACCGATCACGACTTCGTCGCCGGCGGCGAGCGCCGGGCGCTGCGTCATCACGGCCAGGAATACGGCCAGCGTTGCTGCGCCTAAGGTCCGGAAGTTCATCGCCTTCTCCTTATTAATCGTTACCCGAAGTTATACCCCAAGGAACTCGTGCAGCATCGCCATCCTGCCCTGCAATTCGGCAGCCGCGAAGCCCTCTACAATACGGCCGCGCTCCATGATGTAGAAGCGGTCGGCAAGGGGGGCCGCGAAGCGAAAATTCTGTTCGACCATGACGATGGTATAGCCCTTTTCCTTGAGCTTCTGGATGGTGCGCGACAGGGCCTGCATGATCACCGGGGCCAGCCCTTCGGAGATCTCATCCAGCAGCAGCAGTTTCGCGCCGCTGCGCAGGATCCGCGCCAGCGCCAGCATCTGCTGCTCGCCGCCCGAGAGGTGCGTGCCGCGACTGCCGCGTCGCTTCTCCAGGTTGGGAAACATAGCGTAGATCTCATCGACCGGCATACCGCCCGGCCCGAGCAGCGGTGGCAGCATGAGGTTTTCTTCGGTCGAGAGACTCGAGTAGATACCGCGCTCCTCCGGGCAATAGCCGACTCCCAGGCGCGCAATCCGGTGCGGCGCCAGCCCGATCGCCTCGCAGCCATTGATCATCACCGAGCCGGCGCGGCGGCCGACGAGGCCGAGCACCGAGCGCAGCGTGGTCGTGCGTCCGGCGCCGTTGCGGCCGAGGAGCGTCACCACGTCGCCCTGGTTGACGTGGGCGTCGACGCCGTGCAGCACGTGCGACTCACCGTACCAGGCGTTGAGGGCGCTGAGCTTGAGCAGCTGCGCGCTCACGCGTGCGCGCCTCGCAGCTCGGCATCGGCCGAGCCCATGTAGGCCTCCATGACCTGCGGGTTCTGTGAGACCTGCGCGTAGCTGCCGCTGGCGATCACCTGGCCGTGCTGCAGCACCGTAATGGTGTCGGCGATCTTCGAGACGACGCGCATGTTGTGCTCGACCATCAGCACCGTGCGATTCGCCGCCGCCTGCTTGATCAGCGTGGTGACCCGGTCGACGTCCTCGTATCCCATCCCCTGGGTCGGTTCATCCAGCAGCATCAGCTCCGGTTCCATCGCGAGCGTGGTGGCGATCTCCAGTGCGCGCTTTCTGCCGTAGGGCAATTCGACCGCGGGAGTTCCCGCGAAGGAACTCAGGTCCACGGCTTGCAGCAACTGCATCACCCGCCCGTCGAGGACCGCGAGGCTCACTGCGGACTTCCAGAAGTGATAGGTGGTCGCGAGGCTGCGCTGCAGGGCGACCCGCACGTTTTCCAGCACGGTCAGGTGGGGAAAAACAGCCGACACCTGGAATGAGCGCACCAGTCCCCGGCGCGCGACCTGCGCGGGCCTTGCGAGCGTGATGTCCTCGCCGCGATAAAGGATCTGGCCGCGATCCGGGATCAGGAACTTGGTGAGCAGGTTGAAAAAGGTGGTCTTGCCCGCTCCGTTCGGCCCGANNCGTTTCCAGGATGAACCCGTCAGCGTTTTCCTGCGGCGCGGCCATACACAACAGTCTAACCCATCGCCCCGCAGGCACGAGCGCCACAGCGTCAGGCGACTGGCTTTACACGCGCGGCCGCAGCGCGGAACATGGCACCCCATCGCTTAAGCCGCACCCGCAACATAAGACGGAGGAGTGATGTTCACGCAACTCATCGATCCCCTGAACAATCTGGGGCTCACCTGCCTGGTGGCGCTGGTTCCGGTGGTCTTTCTGTTGGTGCTGCTCGCGGTATTCCGTTATCCCGCGTGGCTCGCGACCCTGCTCGGCTCGATCGTTACCTTCGCGCTGGCGTTGTGGGTATGGAAAATGCCGCTGGCCGACGGCGCGCACGCGTATCTCTACGGCGCGGCAACCGGGGTATGGAACGTCGACTGGATTACCTTCTGGGGATTGATCCTGTTCAACACCCTGTCGATTACCGGGCTTTTCGAAAGCTTCCGGCGCTGGCTCATCGCGCAGGGCAGCATGGATGTGCGCGTGCAGACGATGCTGTTTGCGTGGGCGTTTGGCGCCCTGCTGGAGGGGTTGGTCGGCTTCGGTTACCCCTGGGCGGTGGTGGCGCC
>PLEC01000129.1 GCA_003136935.1 Gammaproteobacteria bacterium | reverse complement strand
AAAACGTCGTGAGACAGTTTGGTCCCTATCTTCCGTAGCCGTTGGAGATTTGAGGGTGAGCTGTCCTTAGTACGAGAGGACCGGGATGGACGCACCTCTGGTGTTCCGGTTGTCACGCCAGTGGCACTGCCGGGTAGCTATGTGCGGACGGGATAACCGCTGAAAGCATCTAAGCGGGAAGCCCCCCCCAAGATTAGATCTCCCTGGGAACTCGATTCCCCTAAAGGGCCCACGAAGACTACGTGGTTGATAGGCTGGGTGTGTAAGGCCAGTAATGGCTTCAGCTAACCAGTACTAATTGCCCGTGAGGCTTGACCATATAACCTCAAGTGGTTTGTTCCACGCGAGGCTTGATGCCGATGGTTGATTCCATCGTGAACGCGACAAGCGTCGAAACAGAAACTAACCGGATTGGAGACGCGTGGGGCTGCACCGCGAGGTGCGGCCCCATGAATCTCAAAAAAGTTTGTCTGGCGGCCATAGCGAGTGGGAACCACCCGATCCCATTCCGAACTCGGAAGTGAAAACGCTCTGCGCCGATGGTAGTGTGCCTTTCAGGCATGCCAGAGTAGGTCACCGCCAGGCTTCTAACCAAAAGCCCCTGGAGATCGAAAGACTTCAGGGGCTTTTTCTATTTGGGCGTCAGAAAGGCAGACCAGCACGCGGTCAGCGAGCGTGAAGGATTGGAGACGCGTGGGGCCGCCCGGGCAGCGCAACAGGCAACAGGAAGTCATCGAGGGAGAGAACAGCCGCATGAACGCCCAAACCATTGCGAGCAAGGTCCCGGCCGTTACGCTCGTTTTCTGGATCATCAAGATTGCGGCCACCACCCTCGGGGAAACCGGCGGCGATACCGTCTCCATGACCATGAACCTCGGCTACCTGGTCGGGACCCTCATTTTTATCGCTGCGCTGATCGTCCTCGTGGTGCTGCAGATCAGGGCGCGGAGATTCCACCCCTTCCTCTACTGGGCCACCATCATTGCCTCCACGACCGCCGGCACCACGATGGCGGATTTCGCTGACCGCTCACTGGGCGTTGGCTACCCGGGCGGATCGCTCATCCTGCTCGCCTGCGTGCTGGCGGTGCTTGGGCTGTGGTACCGGTCCCAGGGTTCGGTCTCCGTCAGCACCGTCAATACGCCTAAGGTCGAGGTCTTTTATTGGGCCACGATCACGTTCTCGCAGACGCTGGGAACGGCGCTGGGCGACTGGGCTGCCGACTCGGGTCTGGGGTATGGGGGCGGGGCACTCGTATTCGGCGCAGCGCTCGCCGTGATCGCGTGTGTCTACTTCTGGACCAATACTTCGCGGGTGCTGTTGTTCTGGGCTGCGTTCATTCTGACGCGCCCCCTCGGCGCCACTGTCGGCGACTTTTTCGACAAGCCTCACGCTCAGGGTGGGCTTGCGGTAAGCCGTCCGCTGGCCTCGGCGATCCTCGGGGTTTTCATACTCGCCTGCATTCTCTTACTGCCGCAAAAAGCGGCTACCGGTTCTTCGCCGGGGCACGTCTAGCAGCCGGCCTCGCAGGCGCGTCTAAAAAAGTGCCGCCGTTTACTTGAGCGGCTTGCGCGGCTTGTTCGCCTGGTTGTACGGATCAGAGCCGCCGCCGGCTCCCGCATCAGACATGATCCGCAGTTCCTCGTCGTGGGTCTGTTCAACCTTCAGTTCCGGGGCTTCGAGCTTCTTCAGAAGCCGCGAGGTGCTGTCGATGGCCAGCCGCCCGGTGTGCTTCACCCAGTCCCACACCGCGTTGCCGTGGGCGTCGTGGACAACCTTGCCCGTGCTTCCGGCGCGGGTCGTGCCGCTCGCCGCCGGCTGCGACGCTGCCGGCGTACCGGTACGGACGGCCGGACTTATGCGCGGCGCGGCGCGCGGCGCCCCGATGGACGGTGCTGGTGGGTTGCTGGCGGGCGGGAATGCGGATCTTGGGCGGTTTGGATTGACCATGGGGCCTCTCTTACTCCTTACTTATAACGGAGCAGGCGGCTAGGCGACGACCCAGGCCTGCCAGAAGTGTGGGCGGGGTCACGCCTTGGGGAACCCCTGAGCGTGCGCACCGTCATATGGCGTGCGGAACGAGCTGGCAGGCAGGCTGCAGGGTCCAGGCAGCGACCGGCTCTTCTACGGCCGTTCCGCCCGGTGCATGATTGACGGGATAGGGAACGGGGAGATTGAAATATACAGGCCGCTTGCAGTCATGGCCCTGGCGCTGGTCGCCTGCACGGCGAACGCCGCCGAATGGCCATACAACGAAAAAGCGGACGCGGCGGCCGACGTCCAGCACGCGCTTAGCGCGGCGCAGGCCAATCACAAGAAAGTACTGCTCGTCTTTGGCGCCAACTGGTGCAAGGACTGCCGTGATCTCGACAAGGCGCTGCACGGCAGCAGCCTGCCACTCATCGAGGGCAAGTTCGAAGTGGTGAAAATCGACGTCGGTAACTTCGACAAGAATCTCGCGCTTGCCGAGCACTACGGCAATCCCATCAAGATGGGGATTCCGGCGGTGGTGGAACTGAGCGCCGATGATCAGGTGATCTATTCGACCAAGGGTGGGGAACTCGCGGACGCGCGCAAAATGAGCGAGCAGGGGATCTACGATTTCCTCTCGGCGAAACTTGCCGCCACGTCCTCAAGCACTTCCGGCGGACAACATCTCATTCCCATGTCGAGGGCGAGGTTCTGGGGTTGGTAGCGCGCGCTGCCCGCGCGGCGATCCGCTCTTCTCACCACCCGATGCCGTAGTCCTCGCCGTGGTTGCTCGACCCACCCCATAGGGTGCCGTGGGTCTGGTCCACGAAAATCGCGTTGATGGGCCCTGAGCTGCGCTCCTCGAACTCGAGCGCGTAACCCATGTGCGTGAGTTCCTTGCGCACCCACGACGGAGTCGCGCTGTTGACCGTGAGCCGCCCGGGGAAGGACTCATGCATGCCGAAGGAATCGCGCAGCTGGTAGCTCGTGATGTTGGCGGCTTCGGTCGCCTCCTGCACCGTCATGCCGAACTCGACGACATCGAGGAAGAACTGCAGCAGGTTCTGATCCTGGGTGTCGCCGCCCTGCACCGAGAACACCAGGTACGGCTTGCCTTCCTTGAGCGCGAGCGTGGGGGTAAGCGTCGCGCGTGGCCGCTTGCCCGGGACGAGCACGTTGTAGGGGTCCTCGCGCGCGTCGAGCACGAAGGACTGCATGCGCTGGCTCAGGCCAATCCCGGTGTGGCCGGCGATCACCGCCGGCACCCAGCCACCGCTCGGGGTAACCGACACCGCCCAGCCCTTGTCATCCGCAGCCTCGACACTCGTGGTGCCCAATCGGAAGGTGCGATCGAACTCGGCCATGCTGGTCGGTGTTGGCGCGGGTGCGGGCATTTTCGTATGCCACTGCGCGAGGATCGAAAGATAGGGATTCTTGCCGCCTTCGAAGGGATACGGGTCACCGGGGCGAATGTCCGGGTCGTTGTGATCGGGTCGCACGAGCTTGGCGCGTGCGCGCGCGTAATCCTTTGAGAGCAGGCCCTTGATCGGCGGGGTGGGCGAGAAGTCCGGATCGCCGTAGTAGAAGTCGCGATCCGCGTAGGCGAGGTTCATCGCCTGGTAGAGCGTGTGGATGTAATTGGCGCTGTCATAGCCCATCGCCTTCAGGTCAAAGTTCTCCAGGATGTTGAGCGCCTGCAGCATCACCGGGCTCTGCACCCAGGTGGTGAGCTTGTAGACGTCGACGCCCTTGTAGCGCGTGTGCACCGGTTCTTCGATCTTCACCTTCCAGTTGGCAAGATCCTCCGCCGTGAGGAGCCCGCCGAGATCGCGCACCGCGCTCACGAGGTCGCGCGCGATGTCGCCGCGGTAGAAGCGCTCGTAGGCGCCGTAAATGGCAGCCTTGCGGTCCTTGCCGGCGGCGCGCGCGTTGCTCTCCGCCTCCACCAGCTTGCGCAGCGTCGCAGCCAGATCCGGCTGGCGGAAGATCTCACCCACTTCAGGCGCCTCGTGCTCCTGGCCTAAGTGCACCAGCATCACGCGCCTGGAGTCGGGCCACTTCTTCAACTCCGCCTTGAAGTGCTCGATGGTGTTGACCAGCTGCGCTTCCATGGGATAGGCGTCCGCCAATTCGATCGCGGGCGCGAGCACCTGGCCTAAGCTCATGGTGCCGTACTCGGCGAGCATGGTCATGAGGCCGCCGGGCGTGCCCGGCGTGACGGCGGCGAGCGGCCCGAACTCCGGCGGGTATTTCATGCCGAGCTTGTGGAAGTACTCAGGCGTTGCGCCCGTCGGGGCAACGCCTAAGCCGTTGATGCCGATTACCTTGCCGGTGTTGGGGTTGTAGATGAGCGCCTGCGTCTCACCGCCCCAGGACATGGTGGTCCACATGGTCGCGTCGGCGGCGATCATCGCGCACGCCGCATCCACCGCGTTGCCGCCCTGCTCGAAGATCTTCGCGCCCGCGGTCGCCGCGAGCGGCTTGCCCGTGACCGCCATCCAGTGCCGTCCGTGCAGCGGAGGCTTCTCGGTACGGCCCTGCGCCTGCGCTGCGCCGAAAATGACGCTGGCGCTGACCAGCGCGGTCAGCGCGCCGCACACGAGTCCGCCAATGCCCGCTCGCTTCGTCTTGCTGTTCCTGCGGATCGGCATGACGCCTCCCAGATTGCCCGTGGGTGGATCTGGCGCGGCGCCTAGCATATGGCAGACTTTCGGGCGGCGCACTTTGCAGTGCAATGGATCTGCCGCCACCGAGCGGCGCCGGACCGAACATACGGGGCTGCCGAACCGGCTCTACTTCAGACGTCCAGGTTGATGACCGACAGGGCGTTCTTCTCGATGAACTCGCGGCGCGGCTCGACCTGATCGCNNCCGAGGCCCTTGTAGCGCTGAATGGTCTGGCCCTTCTTGGCCTGATCGAACAGCCACTTCATCGCTTCTTTGAAGGAGCCGACATCCTGGCGTTCATTGCCGCGGGTCACATAGGCGCCCTCGCCAATGAGCCCCGCCAGGGTGCGAGCCAGCTCCGCAATGCGCTGGTATTCGGCGGACTCGAAGAATTCACGCGGCAGGTACTTGTGGCTCGGTGTGCCGTGCTCGGTCTTGTGCACAATGACGCGCGCCGCGTGATCATCACTCGCGTTACCCAGTTCTATGCGGTAGGTGCGCGTGCCGTCCGCCAGCGCGTTCAGCCGCGCGTTCAGATCGTGTGCCCAGCCGCGCAGCCACTCGGGGCGATCGAAGTTTGCCGGTGTCACCTCCGGCATGTAGATCAGCTGATCGAGCAGCCGGTCGTCGTAGCGCTGCGACCAGCGTTTGACGATCGCCTGTACCTCCATGTACTTGCGCGCCAGGAGCTCCAGTCCTGAACCGGAGAGCGCCGGGGCTTGCGCATTCACATGCAGGCCGGCGTTTTCGAGCGCGCTGTTGAGCAGCAGTTGCGTGAGCTCGCTCTCGTCCTTGACGTAGGATTCCTGCTTGCCGCGCTTCACCTTGTACAGCGGCGGCTGCGCGATGTAGATGTGGCCGCGCTCGATGAGCTCGGGCATCTGCCGATAGAAAAACGTGAGCAGCAGAGTGCGTATGTGGCTTCCGTCAACATCCGCATCGGTCATAATAATCACGCGGTGATAGCGCAATTTCTCGACGTTGAAATCGTCCTTCCCGATCCCGCAACCCAACGCCGTGATGAGCGTGCCGACTTCCGCCGATGACAACATCTTGTCGAAGCGCGCTCTTTCAACATTAAGGATCTTGCCCTTGAGCGGCAGGATCGCCTGCGTGCGCCGGTCACGTCCCTGCTTGGCCGAGCCGCCGGCGGAGTCGCCCTCGACGATGAAGATCTCTGACAGCGCCGGATCCTTTTCCTGACAGTCGGCGAGCTTGCCGGGAAGTCCCGCGATGTCGAGCGCGCCTTTGCGCCGTGTCATATCGCGCGCTTTGCGTGCCGCTTCGCGCGCGCGCGCGGCCTCAACCATCTTGACGACGATGAGGCGCGCTTCCTGCGGATGTTCCAGCAGGAACTCCTGCAGTTTGGTGCCGACCGCGTTTTCCACCACGCCCTTCACTTCGGAGGAAACCAACTTGTCCTTGGTCTGCGAGGAGAATTTTGGGTCGGGCAATTTCACCGACAGGATCGCCGTCAATCCCTCGCGCGCGTCATCGCCTGACATGGGGATCCGGTCTTTCTTACCGGACAATTCCTTTTCAACGTAATCGTTGAGCGTGCGCGTCAGCGCGCTGCGGAATCCCGCCAGATGCGTGCCGCCGTCCTTCTGCGGAATGTTGTTGGTGTAGCAGAACATGCTCTCCTGGTAGGAGTCGTTCCACTGGATCGCCACTTCCACCGACACCGGACCGTCCTGGGTGCGGAACCAGAACACCGACTCGTGCACCGGCGTACGCGTGCGGTTCAGATACTTCACGAAGGCCTGCAGACCGCCGGCATGTGCAAACACGTCGCTTTTGTTTTCGCGCTCGTCGATGAGCTCGATGCGCACACCGGAGTTCAGGAACGACAGTTCGCGCAGTCGCTTGGCGAGAATGTCGTAGTTGAACTGGATGTTGGTGAAGATCTGCGAGCTCGGCCTGAAGCGGATGACCGTGCCGCGGTCATGCGTGTCGCCCACCACCGCGAGCGGGGCTGCGGGTACGCCCAGGTGGTATTCCTGGCGATGCAGCTTGCCGTCGCGTGAGACCGTGAGCAGCAGGTAGTCCGAGAGCGCGTTGACGACCGACACGCCGACGCCGTGCAGACCGCCTGAGACCTTGTAGGAGCTGTCGTCGAACTTACCGCCCGAATGCAGCACGGTCATGATGACCTCCGCTGCGGAGCGCCCCTCCTCGGGGTGGATATCCACAGGGATGCCGCGGCCGTTATCGGAAACGGTTACCGATTCATCGGCATGGATGGTGACCACAATCCGGTCGCAGTGACCGGCCAGGGACTCGTCGATGGAATTGTCGACGACCTCGAAAACCATGTGGTGCAGACCCGTGCCGTCATCGGTGTCGCCGATGTACATTCCGGGACGTTTCCGCACCGCATCAAGACCCTTTAAGACTTTGATTTTACT
>PLEC01000071.1:18079-21131 GCA_003136935.1 Gammaproteobacteria bacterium | reverse complement strand
GAGTATGGGCCGTGGAGGACAAGCTCAAGCTGCCTGCCGGCGTGACGATTCCCCTCGGGCCGATGCTGGGAGGCTTGCCGCTGACGCTGGATGTCAGCGCGGCGATGTTGATTCATCCGGCGCTGACCGGGGGCGACGAATATGAAAAGGGCGGCTTCACTCTCGGTTGGAATGGCGAGGGACACAGCGAGGGCCTGACCTTTGAGATCACCGATGACCATAGCATTTCGCCCATTGCACCCAACGGGATCGTCATCGCGTTCTGCGTACCGCGAGTGGAGCTGCAGGTGTCGCCGCTGGGTCCGTTCGCGGGCATCAAGGGGATTTCTACGATTGCATCGGGGATCGACTTTATCGTAGGCAAAGTGGCTTCAAAGGTCCTGTCACCCGCGACGCTCAACGCGATCCATCAGTCGCCGTTTGGAAACTTCTCGGTCAGCAACGCCCTTTCATCGCAGGCGGACGTCTTCGTGCAGATCATCCATACGGAGGGCGCGACCCATTCGGCGACCACCATGTCTGTTTCGTGCTCAAAGGTCGAGTTAAAAATAGACGGTCAGTACGGCGGCGATGCGCAGCTGTTGGGCATGACACCGGGTGCGACGACGACCAAGCCTTGGTTCACCAAGACGTTCACACGGTGGAGCCCGCCAAGCGATTTCTGTAAATCGACCTGATCCATCAAGAGGGTCGGTCATACTCAGTACGCCGGACGACGTTCGAGGTGCAGGATGACGGTTCCACTCAACTCCGGACAGGTTCGCGCCACGACATGCCTTGCGACGGCGATGTTATGGGTAGCAACCGTCCTCTGCAGCCAGCTGGCCTGCGCCCAGGCGCCGCAGGGCAGTCTGGCGGACCGGCTAAAGGCGGTGCAGAACGGGCCGGCCGAAGGGCCGCCGGTGCTGCCGGCCTGGAAGCCCGTCAGCTTCGGTGCAGCGGCGCCAATTATCCCGCTCGTGCCCGGACTCAAGGTCGTCACAGCCGTCAGCGCTTCCCTGGGCGACTACGAATCGATCAAGAGCATCCAGAGCGTCGGCGCCGACGTCGTGCGGCTGCAGTACTCTGCCGACAAGCCGCAACCGAAAATGACCGGCCTGCCCGGCAGCGGGGAGGGAGGCACGGCCGATCCCAAGAACGAGTTTCCGGACAAGGTTGCGTGCCTGCGGCTGATCGACGTCGCCGATCTTGGGAAGGCACACGGCTACAGCGAACTGTTCTGCGAAAACAAGGTCGAGCATTTCACCGGCGTGACCTCGATCAGTGCCTCGACCGAGATGCTGAACCAGCTGCGCGCGGGCGAGCCGACTGAGTTCCACTTTGCGCCCGACGACAAGTTTGCAGTGTTCATGCAGCTCGGGGCGCAGGTTGAACACCAGAAGTCACGGCAGCCGACGCTCACCAAGTACGCCGGACAGATGATGTATTCGTGCAGCCTGCATCGGGTCGGCGCCACTGACGTCGCGGTGCCGGTGCTGCTGAACGACCAGCGCGTCGAGCTGCCGGCCCTGCACGCGATGTGCACGCTTGATGACAAGGAGGAAGTCCATGTCTACTACCTCGACCAGCCGGCCAATCCGCTGACGCTGGCGTTCCAACTGGGGCCGCTCGACTCGCGCCTGCAGGTCATCAAGATTACGGTACCGCCGCCTGCGACAGCAAAGTCAGCGGCGGCGGGCGGCGGCGAGGGCGGCTCAGCGATGGAGCGGGCGCTGGCGACCAGGCAGCCGGTGACGGTCTACGGAATCTACTTCGACTTCGGCAGCGCGACGATCAAGCCGGAATCCGAGGCCGTGCTGCGGCAGATCGCGGATATCATGCGCAAGAACCCGGACTGGAACCTGGGCGTCAGCGGGTACACCGACAACATCGGCGGCGACAAGGCGAATCTTGCGCTGTCGCAGCGTCGGGCCGCCGCAGTCAAGGACGCGTTGCTAACCCGCTATCAGATCGCACCGGGCCGGCTGGCGACGGGTGGCTACGGTGCAGCCGCGCCCATTGAGTCCAACGCCACCCTGGAAGGGCGCGCCAGAAATCGCCGCGTAGAGTTGCGGCGGCAGTAACCCAAGCCCACGATGCGCCGGGAATGGTGGCACTGGGTCGATGACAATCACAGCCAATTCAGGAACAAGCCGATGAATACACAAAATGTCGCAGCGCTGGGAGTCATGTCGCTACTGAGTGGCGTGGCCTACGCCGATGCGAGCTACGAGCAGACGAGCCAGATTACCGGCGGCACGCTCACCGATATGATCAAGTCGGTCAGCTTTCTGGGCAAGACGACCAGGGACCTGCTGGCGCCGACGAACTCGCTGACCATGGTGCACGGCAACCAGAAGGCGGTCATCAACAAGAACTCCACGGAGATCATTGACCTGGACAAGGAGACCATTACCCACATCGACACTGAGAAAAAGTCTTACTCGGTCATGACCTTCGCGCAGATGCGGCAGGCAGCCGCGGACGTGATGAAGAAGATTCAGCAGGCGCCAGCGCAGCAGGCACCCGGCGCGCAGCAGCCGAAGCCGAATCTGAAGACGAGCTTCGAGGTGTCAGTGAAAAATACCGGCGTCAGCAAGACCGTCAACGGGCTCAACGCTCAGGAGCAAGTGGTTGACATGCAGATGCACGTCACCGACCCGAACGCAGCAGGTCCCGAGGCGCAGAACACCGTCACGTACACGGTCACGACGGACGCGTGGATCGCGCCCGATCCGCCGGAGGTGAAGGAGATTCAGGATTTCGACGCCCGCATGGGGAAGAAGATGATGGAAGGGGCGGATCTGTCGGCATTCACGAAGCCCGCCGGCGCGAACGCGGGTCTTGCGCAGATGTTCGGCAGTAAGCCGGGAACCGCGGAGGCGATGGCGCAGATGCACACGGAGATGGCGAAGCTCAAGGGCACGCGGGTCATGGAGGTCACGCGGATGGGTGGTGACGTTCCGGGGAAGGCGCAGCAGCAGCAAACCGCAGGGTCCGGAGGCAGCGTGGTCGGTGATGCCAGTCAGGCCGCGGGCGCGGCCGCGACGAACTCGGCCACGGGTGCCGCCAG
>PLEC01000071.1:15911-18028 GCA_003136935.1 Gammaproteobacteria bacterium | reverse complement strand
GGAGGCGATACCCTCCTCGGCGTTCGAAGTGCCGAGCGGGTTCAAGCAGGTGCCGTCGCCATACGACCGGTTGAGCAAGTAGCCGGCCGGGAGCGAGTCGTTCAGGCCGCGCGCTGGCGCGGCCCGTTTCCCTGTGCTGGACTAGGCAGGGACTTTATTTAAATCAAAATCTTCTGTCTTTAATCTCGTCCGAATCTACAAACCCAGATCGCTCAATCCCGGGTGATCGTTCGGTCTGGGGCCCGGCGCGTTCCAGTGATACCTGCGATCCGCTTCCGTGATGGGTAGGTCGTTGATAGAGGCCAGCCGCCGGCGCATCAGTCCGCGGGCGTCGAACTCCCAGTTCTCGTTACCGTAGGAGCGGAACCAGTGGTCTGAGTCGTCATGCCACTCGTAAGCAAAGCGCACCGCGATGCGCTCCTCGCCAAAGGCCCAGATTTCCTTGATGAGCCGATAGTCGAGCTCGCGGCTCCACTTGCGGCGCAGGAACTCCTGGATCGCGGCGCGCCCCTGCAGGAACTCCGCGCGGTTGCGCCATTGCGAGTCTTCGGTATAGGCAAGCGCGACGCGTTGCGGGTCGCGGGTGTTCCAGCCGTCTTCTGCCATCCTGACTTTAGCGACGGCGCTTTCAAGGGTGAAGGGTGGCCTGATTGGTACGGCGCCCGGCGCGGCGCCTGCGGGCTTGGTTTCATTCATGCGCGTACTCCGTCAACGTTGGTCAGGCGCGTCATGCTCACCACCGCGGCGGTGAAAGCCAGGAGCGCCGCTGCGTACAGGGCGAAGTTCGAACCCAGCTGCGGGTGAACGCGAAACAGGATCGCGACGCCCGCAGCGCCCAGACTCTGCCCAAGCAGGCGCGCCGTGCCCAGCATGCCGCCGGCGGCGCCACTGCGCGCGCGCGGGGCGGCGGACAACATGGCGCGATTGTTGGGCGACTGGAAGAGGCCGAATCCGACGCCACACAGCGCCATGCGCCACACGAAGCCGGTCGCGGTGCCGCTCGCCGGGAACAATGCGAGCAGCGCGAGCCCCGCCGCCAGCAACAGCAGCCCCAGCCCTCCGAGCACGCCGGCGGGGTAGCGGTCGGCGAGGCGGCCGGCGATGGGCGCCGTCACGGCTACACCCACCGGCCACGGCGTCATGAAGAGACCGGTTTCCACGGCACTGTGTCCGAGGCGCTGAATTTCGAACGGCAAGGCCACCAGCGCCGTCATCTGCGCCATGAACGAGCAGATCGAGGTCGCAATCGACAGGAAGAACTGGCGGTTGCGCAGCAGATCAAACGGGATGAGAGGCGTCGCGCGCGGCAGCTCGTGGCGCAGCAGTACCCAGGCGAGTGCGCCGGCCGCGGCAATCTGCAGCAGCGCAAACCCGGTGGCCGCGTCATGCGCCAGGGACTGAAGGCCCGAGAGCAGGAGGCCGAACGTGCCCGCATACAACAGCGCGCCCCCGTAATTCACTGGCCGACGGGTGCGCTCGCTCTCCGGCAAGGAGTAACTCGCGATCGCAATGGTGAGGATTCCGAGCGGGATATTGATGCCAAAGAGCCAGCGCCAGTGCGCTACCGCCAGCACGGCGGAGGCGATGGTGGGCCCCAGGGCCGCGGAGGTACCGACCACGAAGGCGTTGATGCCGATGGCACGCCCGAGGTGGCGCTGCGGATAGGTGAAGCGCACCAGCGCGGCGTTGACACTCATGATGCCGGCTGCCCCGAGTCCCTGCATGACGCGCGCGACGCTCAGGGTGAGCAGCGACGGCGCGCATGCGCAGGCGAGCGATGCCAGCGTGAACACCGTGAGCCCCGCCTGGGACACGCGCCGGTAGCCGACGATTTCTCCCAGTGACGCCAGCGGCAGCAGCAGAATGAGAATCGCGAGCTGGTAGGCGTTGATGACCCAGATCGAGGCGGCGGCGCTGGCGCCGAAATCTCGCGCAATGGTTGGCAACGCGACGTTGGCGATGGTGCTGTCGAGCACCGACATGCAGATCGCCAGCAGGATTGCCGCGATGGCCCAGTAGCGCCGCGGTACCGGCAAGCCGTCGGGGTGCTGTGCGGCGCCTGGCGCGGGGTGACCGGGACTCGACATGTGTCCACTCATATTAATAGAGGGCGCGCA
>PLEC01000071.1:0-15899 GCA_003136935.1 Gammaproteobacteria bacterium | reverse complement strand
AAGAACGGGCCTGGCTTGAAGGAACAACCTCCCGCTGGCGTAAACCCCGAAGCACCTGAGCGGCGCAGCAGCGATCGGCGTCAGCGCCTGATGCGCTCACTCGTGCAGGGCAGCTTCAAGCCGCGGCGACGCACCCCACGCCGCGTCGATGAGCACACCGTGACCGCGGTCGACTGGCATCACCCCCAGTGGCTCGCGATTTCCACCCTCATTCTTCTTTGCTGTTGTGCCGATGCATTTCTGACGCTTGCGCTGCTCGAGCGTGGTGCCTATGAGGTCAATCCCATCATGGCGCCGCTGGTCGGCGGCTCGTCGCTGACCTTCGCGCTGGTGAAAATCGGCTTCACCGCCACCGGTGTCGTACTGCTGGCGCATCTGGCGCGCATCCGGGCATTCGGGCGCATTCCGGTCGGGGTGCTGCTGTACGGCGTGCTGGCGCTCTATAGCGCACTCATTATTTACGAGCTCAAGCTGCTGGACGTGGTGTAGGCCGGCCCGGCGCCCCCTGCGACGGACCCCGGGGGTTTTGCGTTAAACTGTCGGTCCGGCGTTTCTCTTTCCCCATGCTTGAACCGACACCCCTTTACGGCGGCAACGCCGACTTTCTCGACGCGCTCTACGAGCAGTACCTGCGTGATCCGGCGAGCGTAGGCGAGGAGTGGCGCACCTATTTCGGGCGTCTCGCCGGGACGACCGCGGAACGCGCCCACGGCCCGATCCGCGCGGCTATCGCGCGCCGCGCGCTCGAAGGTCACGCCGCGGCAGGTGCTGCCGCGCCTGCCGGCGGTGGCGCGAATGCACGCCAGGCGGCCGTCTCGCGACTGGTGCAGGTGTGGATCAACCGCGGGCACCTGCTGGCGAACATCGATCCGCTCGCACTCACCCCGCGTCCGAGTCCCAAGGTCCTGGAGCTCGGTTACTTTGGGCTGACGCCGGAGGATCTGGACACCGAGTTCTTCACCGGCAGCCGCATCGGCGCGGTGCCCAAGCGCATGAAGCTGCGCGACATCCTGGCGCAGCTGCGACACATCTACGCCGGCAACATTGGAGCGGAGTTCGCGCATGTGTCGGAGTCCGAGGAGCGCCTGTGGCTGCAGGACGAGTTCCAGCAGGGGCGGCTCACCGGCTCACTCACCACCGCCGAGCGCCGCAATATCCTGTGGCAGCTCACGGCGGCCGAAGGCCTCGAGCGCTACCTGCACACCAAATACGTGGGCCAGAAGCGCTTCTCGCTCGAGGGTGCTGACGCCTTCATCCCGCTGCTCGATGACCTGATCCAGAACGCCGGCGCCGACGGTGTGGAAGAGGTCGTCATCGGTATGGCCCACCGCGGCCGGCTCAACGTGCTGGTGAACCTGCTCGGCAAGTCCCCGGCGGCGCTGTTCTCAGAGTTCGAAGGGGCCTACGACCCGAGCCACCTGAAGGGTTCCGGGGATGTGAAGTACCACAAGGGATTTTCGGCGGATCTGCGCACCGCGAGCGGCAACGTGCACGCCGTGCTGGCGTTCAACCCTTCGCACCTTGAAGTCGTGAATCCCGTGGTCGAGGGCTCGGTGCGCGCCCGCCAGGAACGTCGCGGCGATGCGCGCGGCGCGCGGGTGCTGCCGCTGCTGGTGCATGGGGATGCCGCCTTCGCCGGCCAGGGCGTGGTGATGGAGACGCTGCAGCTCTCGCAGGCGCGCGGCTTTTTCACCGGTGGCACCGTGCACGTGATCATCAACAACCAGGTTGGCTTCACGACGTCTGAGCCGGCGGACTTGCGCTCGACCATGTACTGCAGCGACGTCGCCAAGATGCTGGAAGTGCCGATCTTCCACGTCAACGCCGATGACCCCGAGGCGGTGGTGTTTGTAACGCGTCTCGCGCTGAAGTACCGCATGCGCTTTGCCAAGGACGTGGTAGTTGACCTCGTGTGCTACCGCCGCCACGGCCACAACGAGGCGGACGAACCCGCCGCGACCCAGCCGGGCATGTACCGCGTGATCCGCCAGCATCCGACCGCGCGACGGCTGTACGCGGACCAGCTGATCGCGGCCGGGGTGCTCACCGAAGCGGACGTCGAGGCAATGTTCGAGCAGTACCGCAGCGGGCTCGACGAGGGGCGGCCGCAGGCGCGCGCCTCGCTTGGCATGATCGGCAACAAGTACACGGTGGACTGGACCGCTTACGCGCAGGTCGACTGGACCGAGCGCGTGCCGACCGGCGTACCGCTCGCGCGCCTGCAGTCCTTAGGCGAGCGCATCACGAGCTACCCGGAAGGCTTCGTCCTGCATCCGCGGGTGGCGCAGGTGATCGCCAACCGCAGAAAGATGGTGCAGGGCGCGCAGCCCCTCGACTGGGGCTGTGCCGAGACGCTCGCCTACGCGTCGCTGGTCGAGGATGGGTTCCCGATCCGCCTGACCGGGCAGGACAGCGGGCGCGGCACCTTCTTCCATCGCCANNGCGGTCATGGGCTTCGAGTACGGTTACTCCACCACCGAGCCGAATTCCCTGGTGTTGTGGGAGGCGCAGTACGGGGACTTCGCCAATGGCGCGCAGGTCATCATCGATCAGTTCATCAGCTCCGGGGAGGCCAAGTGGGAGCGCTTCTGCGGGCTGGTGTTGTTGCTGCCGCATGGTTACGAAGGCGCCGGTCCCGAGCATTCCTCGGCACGCCTGGAGCGCTTTTTGCAGTTGTGCGCCGAGAACAACATGCAGGTATGCGTGCCCTCGACGCCGGCGCAGATGTTCCACATGGTGCGGCGGCAGATGCGCCAGTCGTTCCGCAAGCCGCTGATCGTCATGATGCCCAAGAGCCTGCTGCGCAATGAGCTCGCGGTCTCGGCGCTCGAGGATCTCACGCGCGGCAGCTTCGCGCGGGTCATCGGGGAGATCGACGACATCCCCACGCCGCAGGTGCAGCGCGTCGTGTTCTGCAGCGGCAAGGTCTACTACGATCTGCTCAAGGCGCGCCGCAAGGAGGCGCTGCGTGATGTGGCACTGGTGCGCATCGAGCAGCTCTATCCGTTTCCGAGCGAGGAATACCAGGCGATCCTCAACCGCTACCCCGAGACGCGTGAAGTGGTGTGGTGCCAGGAAGAGCCGCAGAACCAGGGCGCCTGGTACCAGATCCGCCATCGCCTGCAGGAACTGGTGTTGGGGCGCCGTGCGGTGCTGTATGCCGGGCGCTCGCCCGCCGCGGCGCCGGCGACCGGGATCGGCAAGATCCATGAGATGGAGCAGCAGGCCCTGGTAGCCGCTGCGCTGCATTCGACCACCACCGAGGAGTCGGCGCGCGAGACGACGCGTCTTACGGCCGCTGCACCGGTGGCGAACACGACCCCATTGAGAAAGCGTTCATGAGCACTGAAATTCGTGTGCCGCAGTTGCCGGAGTCGGTCGCGGACGCCACCCTCGTCGCCTGGCACAAGCAACCCGGGGACGCCATCCGCCGCGATGAGAATCTCGCTGATCTCGAGACCGACAAGGTGGTGCTGGAGGTTCCCGCGCCCGCCAACGGCGTGGTGCGCGAGATCCGTGTGCAGAGCGGCACGGTGGTGACGAGCGGCCAGGTGCTCGCTGTGATTGAAGAGGGCGCCGCGGCGCCGGCTACTAAGCCGACCGCGGCGGCCGCAAAGCCCGCCGCACCGCTCGCCGATAGCGGCAGGGACAGCGGCAAGCTCAGCCCGTCCGCGCGACGCATGGTCGAAGAGAACCACCTCAACCCCGCCACGATCCCCGCCTCGGGTCGCGACGGGCGCATCACCAAGTCAGACGTGGTCGGCTTCCTTGGCAAAAAGCCCGCAGACACCGCGCCTGCGTCTCCCAACACCGGCACAGCCCCCGCGCAGCCGGCACCGCCGCCTGCACCCGCCGCCCGAGTGACGGTTGCTCGCCCCAGCGCGCCGAGCGGCACCCGCGCCGAGCAGCGCGTGCCCATGACGCGCCTGCGGGCGCGCATCGCGCAGCGCCTCGTCGAGGCGCAGTCGACCCAGGCGCTGCTCACGACGTTCAATGAGGTGGATCTGACAGCCGCACAGGAACTGCGGGCGCGCTACAAGGAGCGCTTCGAAAAGGAGCACGGCGTGAAGCTCGGCTTCATGTCGTTCTTCGTGAAGGCCTCGCTCGAGGCGCTGAAGAAATTCCCGGCCGTGAACGCCTCGGTAGACGGCACGGACATCATCTACCACGAGTACTACGACATCGGCGTCGCGGTTTCCACCGACCGCGGGCTCATCGTGCCCGTGGTGCGCGACGCCGACTCAAAGAGCTTCGCGCAGATCGAGCAGGAAGTGGCCAACTACGCACGCAAGGCGCGCGAGGGCTCGCTCACCATCGAGGAACTCACCGGCGGCACCTTCACCATTACCAACGGCGGTGTGTTTGGTTCGCTTATGTCGACACCCATCGTCAACGCGCCGCAGAGCGCGATCCTCGGCATGCACAAGATCCAGGAGCGGCCGATGGTGGTCAATGGCGCGGTCGTCGCACGCCCGATGATGTATCTCGCAGTGACCTACGATCACCGCATCATCGACGGACGCGAGGCGGTGCAGTTTCTGGTCGCCATCAAGGATGCTCTGGAAGACCCGGGGCGCATGTTGCTCGGGATCTGAAGCCGACTCAGAAAACGTGCCGGAAGATCCAGACGCTGACCGCTGACTCATCTTTATGCTAATTTGCGTGCTCCCCCAGCACCGCAAAAAAAGCAATGCCGGACCCAGCAACGCCCCCCGGGGCTGACTCCTACGACGTCATCGTCATCGGCGGTGGGCCGGCGGGCTACCCCGCGGCCATCCGCGCGGCACAGAACAAGCTGCGCGTCGCCTGCATCGATGAGTGGAAGAACCGTGACGGCAGCGCCGTTTTCGGCGGTACCTGCCTGAATGCAGGCTGCATTCCCTCCAAGGCGTTGCTCGAGTCGAGCGAGCTCTATCACCGCCTGCACGAGGAATTCGCGGTGCATGGCATCAAGGTCGCGGGCGCTGAGCTCGACGTGGCCCAGATGCAAAAGCGCAAGAACGGCATCCTCAAGGGCATGACGCAAGGGATCCTGGCGCTGTTCAAGGCCGCAGGCGTTACGCCCCTGCAGGGTCACGGCAAACTCCTCGCGGGGCGTAAGGTCGAATTTACCGCCCACGATGGCGCGCGGCGCACTCTCAGCGCCCGCAACGTGGTGCTGGCCTCAGGCTCCACGCCGATCGAGCTGCGCTCCGCGCCGTTCAAGGCGCCGTACGTGGTGGACTCGTGGGGGGCGCTTGATTTCGACGCCGTGCCCAAGCGCCTGGGCGTCATCGGCGCCGGCGTCGTTGGTCTTGAGCTCGGGAGCGTCTGGCGCCGGCTCGGCGCGGAAGTGGTGGTGCTCGAGGCGCTGCCGGATTTCCTGACATTCGCCGACCAGCAACTCGCCAAAGAAGCGCTGCGACACTTCAAGAAGCAAGGACTCGACATCCGGCTGGGCGCCAAGGTCACCGGCGCTGTGGTCGCAGACGGGGCGGTGCAGGTCACCTACACCGATGCGAAAGGCGAGCAGCGCCTCACCGTCGACCGGCTGGTGGTCGCCATCGGCCGCCGTCCCTATACCAAGGACCTGTTGGCCGCGGACACCGGCGTGGAGCTCGATGAGCGCGGCTTCATCAAGGTGGATCACTCCTGCCGGACCGGCGTCGAAGGTGTCTGGGCGATCGGCGACTGCGTGCGCGGCCCGATGCTGGCGCACAAGGGCAAGGAGGAGGGCGTCACGGTGGCCGACCTCATCGCCGGCCGTTTCGGCGAGGTGAACTACAAGGTGATCCCGTCGGTGATCTACACCGCCCCGGAAATTGCCTGGGTGGGACTCACCGAGGAGCAGGTCAAGGCGAGCGGCCGCGAGTACAAGACCGGCGTATTCTCGTTTCTTGCCAGCGGCCGCGCCCGCGGCATGGAACAGACGGCCGGGTTTGCGAAGCTCATTGCCGCGCGCGATGACGACGAGATCCTCGGCGTCCACATCATAGGTCCGATGGCAGGCGAACTGATCGCCGAAGCGGTGCTGGCCATGGAGTACTCGGCCAGCAGCGAGGATCTGCAGCGCACCATCCACGCCCACCCGACGCTGTCGGAGGCGCTGCACGAGGCGGCTCTGGCCGCCGACAAGCGCGCGATCGACTCAATCAACCGCTGACGGCACCACCGCAGCCGGCAAAAGCCCGTGCGCCCAGCCTTGCCATGAAGTGCTCGGCTGCTGAGGTGATCGCGGCAGGTGTGCATCGAGCCCCGCCTTTAACTAGAGCCGCCGCCGTGCCTCGATGACGTTCGGCACGCCGGCAAGCCGGCGCAGCACGCGCGCCAGCTGCTCCAGATCATTGACCGCCACGGTGAGTACGAAGTGCGCAAGCGCGGTGTCGCGGTCGGTCTTTGAGGTGACGGCGTCAATGTTCAGACGCTCCACCGCGAGCACGTCGGACAGATCCCGCANNGCTGTCCACTCCACCTGTAGCACGCGGCCGGACTTGAGCGCACTCATGCGCTTGAAGCTTGCGCAGTCGCTGCGATGCACGGTCACGCCGCGTCCGAGGGTCACGTAGCCGCTGATCGGCTGTGGCCGCAGCGGCGCGCAGCAGCGCGCCAGGGTCATCGGCAGATCCCCGATTCCTTCGATCTGCACCGGGGAGGAGCGCCGGCGCGCCGCGGCCGCGCGCGGCGGACGCACCACGGGCCGCACTGGCGGCTGGAACAGACGCGCCGCCGCGTGCATCAGCTGCGTGACCGTGACCTCGCCCTCGCCGAGCAGCTGGTGCAGATGCTCGGTATCGCGCGCTTTGAGCTCCTGCGCGAGTGCACTGAGTTGTTCGGGGCGCGCCCCGATGCGGGCGAGTTCGCGCTCCGCAATGTCGCGGCCGGCGATGCGGTTGTCGCCGACGTCCAGCTTGCGGAACCAGGCGCGCACCTTACTGCGGTTGCGTGCCGAGACGAGATAACCCTGCTCGGGAGCGAGCCAGTCGCGGCTCGGCGCATCGTGCTTGCCGGTGATGATCTCAACGATCTCGCCGTTGGCGAGCGCGTGGGTGAGCGGCACGATGCGGCCGTTCACCTTGGCGCCGCGGCAGCGGTGCCCGAGCGAGGTATGAACGCTGTAGGCAAAATCCAGTGGCGTGGCCCCGCGCGGCAGATCGATCACCTCGCCCTTGGGGGTGAGCACGTAAACACGATCCCCGAAGAGCTCCGCGCGCATGCCCTCGAGCAGGTCACGGTCAGCATCCGCGCCGGCGTTTGAGCCATCCTGGGGCTCCAGCAACCGCCGCACCCATTCGATCTTGCGCTGGTACTGGACATCGCGCGGCCCACCCTCCTTGTAGGTCCAGTGCGCGGCGACGCCCAGCTCGGCGTGTTCGTGCATGTCGCGGGAGCGGATCTGCACCTCGACGCTTAAGCTCTGCGGGCCGATCACCGCGGTGTGGATCGAGCGGTAACCATTGCCCTTGGGGGTCGCGATGTAGTCATCGAACTCCCCCGGAATGTAGTGCCACTGGCCGTGCACGATGCCAAGCGCCGCATAGCACCCCGGGATCGAAGGCACGACGATGCGTACCGCACGCACGTCGAACAGCTGCTCGAAGGCGAGCTGCTTCTGCCGCATCTTGCGGTAGATGCTGTAGATGTGTTTCGGGCGCCCGTAGACCTCCGCCTCGATGCCGGCGCTGTGCAGCTGGCCCTGCAGCTGCTCGCACAGGGATGCGATGTAGTGCTCGCGGTCCGCGCGGCGTTCATTCAGGGCCGCCGCCACGCGCCGGTACTCCTCGGGTTCGAGGTAGCGGAAGGCCAGATCCTCCAGTTCCCACTTCAGCTGCCACACGCCCAGGCGGTTGGCGAGCGGCGCATACACCGCCCGCGCTTCCAGCGCACGGCGCTCGCGGTCCGCCGCCGGGAGCTCGCGCGCGTGGCGCAGGGCGACCAGTTCCTCCGCGAGCCGCGCCAGCACCAGCCGCGGATCGCTGACTACGGCCAGCAGCATCTTGCGCAGGGTCTCGGTCTGCGGGGTATCGAGCCCCTGGGCCGGGGACCAGTCGCGGGGCAGGCCGAGGTTGCCCAAGCGCTGCAGCGCGAGCGCCGTGTCGGTGGCCGGCTGGCCGACGATGGCAGCGGCCGCTTCCGGCGTCAGGCTGCCGCGCGTGATCGCCGGCCGTGCCAGCAGTGCGCGCGCCAGATCGGTGCTGCCGGTGAGCGCGCCTATGATTTCGGCCGCCTCGTTGGCAAGCGCATGGTCCACGATCGCGCGCGTGCTCGCGTGCTCGAGCGCGGCACGCGCCGCGGCGAGCGCATCGCGAACCTCGGGCGGGCACAGCTGGCTGGTTTCCACGGGTGAGCTTTTCCGCTATCGAACGGCGACGGTGAACGCGGCTTACGTGCCGTCCGCGACGGTAACCGCTATCATACCCGCCAGTTTTTTTGCGTGACGGCTGAGGCGTCACGCCCGGGTGCCGTGATCTATGGCGGGACACAGCAAGTGGGCCAACATCCGGCGCCGCGAGTCTGTTCAGGCTCGCCGGCGCAACCGGTCCCCCGCGAGCGCGACCGACCCGGATCGGCAGCTGGTGCGCTTCGAGGGTTACGGCCCGGGTGGCTCGGCGGTAATGGTCGAGTGTCTGACGGGTGACCGCGGGCGCCTGGGCGCCGAGGTGCGCCAGGCGTTTCTCGAGCATGGCGGCAGCCTCGGTGCGGACGGTTCGGTCAGTTACCTGTTCAACATCGTCGGGCTGATGACGTACCCGCCGGGCACGGACGAGGATCGACTGATGCAGGTGGCGCTCGAGGCCGGCGCTGAGGATGTGGTACCCAACGCCGACCTGTCGGTGGAGGTGCTCGCCGATCCACTGGAGTTTTCGACCGTTTGCGCGGTGCTGACACACCATGGCTTTGCGCCGACGACCGCGGAAGTGACGCAGCGCGCGACGACTTGCATGGAACTGTACGGTGAGGCGGCGGAGCGGATGGTTCACCTGCTCGAGGCCCTGGAAGAGCTCGACGAGGTACGGGACGTTTATTCGAATGTCGAGATATCGCACGAGGTCCTGGCGCGCCTTTGATCCGGCTGCCGCCGCAGTCCCTTTCACGCCGGCCGTGAGCGTGCGCATTCTGGGTCTCGACCCGGGCTCGCGGCGCACCGGCTTCGGTGTGATCGAATGCCGCGGCACGGAGCTCATCGCGGTCGCGCACGGTTGTCTGAACGTCACCGCCGCCGCCCCTACGGCGCGCCTGCGGATGATTCTCGAGGGTCTGCAGGAGCTTTTTTCCGCACACCATCCGGGCGAAGTGGCGGTGGAGCGGGTGTTCGTCAGCCGCAACGTCGACAGCGCCCTGAAACTCGGGCAGGCGCGCGGAGCCGCGTTGTGTGCGGTGCCCGCGGGCACGCCGGTGTTTGAGTACGCCCCACGGGCGGTCAAGCTCGCGGTCGTAGGCTCGGGGGGTGCGGAGAAATTTCAGGTTGCCCACATGATCCGCACGCTACTGGGCCTCGCCGAGCGCCCCGGTGCGGACGCCGCGGATGCCCTCGCGGTGGCGGTGTGCCACGCGCATGCGCGTCGCCTGGCCCTGCTGGCGCAGCAGGCCGACACGGTGCGGGTGCGGGTGGTGAGCCGATGATCGGCTCGCTGCGGGGCCGGATCGCCGCCAAAAGGCCGCCGCAGCTCACCGTGGAAGTCGGCGGGCTCGGTTACGAGCTGGAAGCGCCGATGTCCACCTTCTTCCATCTGCCCGCCATAGGCGAGGAAGTGCGCCTGCTCACGCACCTGGTGGTGCGCGAGGACGCGCACGTGTTGTATGGATTCGCCACCGAGGAGGAACGCCGGCTGTTCCGCAGCCTCATCCGCGTGTCCGGAGTGGGGCCGAAGATCGCACTGGCGCTCCTGTCGGGCATCAGCGTGACCGCTTTTGCGCAGTGCGTGCGCAACGAGGACATCACTGCCTTGACGCGCGTGCCGGGCGTCGGGCGCAAGACCGCCGAGCGGCTGATCGTCGAGATGCGCGACCGGCTCACCCCGCCGCACGCTGCTGGCGCCACGGCGGCCGGGCCGGCTGCCACGACTCCCGAGGGCGAGGCCTATGGTGCACTGGTGGCGCTCGGCTATCGTCCGGCGGAGGCCGACCGCTTGCTCAAAGCGGTCGGTCCCGGTACACACTCAACCGAGGAATTGATCCGTCGCGCCCTGCAGGGCGCGGCGCGGGAGTAGATCTCGTACCTGTGACAGCGGAACGCATCATCAGTGGCACGGCCGGCGTCGAGGAGGAGGCGGTCGAGAATGCCATCCGGCCACGGCGGCTGCAGGACTACGTCGGTCAGGCGCCCGTCAAGACTCAACTGGAGATCTTCATCAGTGCCGCCGCTGCCCGCGGGGAGGCGCTCGATCACGTACTGATCTTCGGTCCCCCCGGGCTCGGCAAGACGACCCTGGCGCACATTATCGCAACCGAACTGGGTGTGAACCTGCGCCAGACCTCGGGGCCCGTGCTCGAGCGTCCCGGGGATCTGGCGGCACTCCTCACCAACCTGCAGGCGCGCGATGTGCTCTTCATAGACGAGATTCATCGTCTCTCGCCGGTGGTGGAGGAGGTGCTGTACCCGGCACTGGAGGACTATCAGCTCGATCTCATGATCGGCGAGGGACCGGCGGCGCGCTCCATCAAACTGAACCTGCCGCCCTTCACGCTGGTGGGGGCGACGACCCGCGCGGGGCTGCTCACCTCGCCGCTGCGCGATCGCTTCGGCATCGTGCAACGGCTCGAGTTTTACGAGGTCGCGGATCTTGAGCGCATCGTCAAGCGTTCGGCCGGTATTCTCGGGGTTGCGATCGATGACGGCGGCGCGCGCCGCATCGCGCAGCGCTCGCGGGGCACGCCGCGCATCACCAACCGTCTGCTGCGGCGCGTGCGCGACTATGCGCAGGTCAGGGCCGACGGCCGCATCGACGAGGCCGTGGCGGACGCCGCACTGGATCTGCTTGAGGTGGACCGCCTGGGTTTTGACACCCTGGATCGCAAACTGCTGACGGCGATCATCGAGCGTTTCGACGGCGGACCTGTCGGCATCGACAGCCTGGCGGCCGCGCTCGGCGAGGAGCGTGGCACGCTGGAAGACGTGACCGAGCCATTCCTCATCCAGCAGGGATTTCTCGTGCGTACCGCCCGTGGCCGCGTGGCCACGCGGGCGTCCTACCTGCACTTTGGCCTGAAGGCCCCGGACCGCCAGGCACCCACCCTGCAGCTGTTCGAGGATCCGCGGTGAGCGCTTTCAGCTGGCCGGCGCGGGTCTACTGGGAGGACACCGACGGCGGTGGCATCGTCTACTACGCCAATTACCTGCGGTATCTGGAGCGGGCGCGCACCGAGTGGCTGCGCGCCCGCGGACATTCGCAGCGTGAGCTCGCCCGCGATGCGGGCATCCTGTTCACCGTCGTGAGCCTCCGCGTTGACTACCGCGCGCCGGCGCGCCTTGATGATGAGCTGCAGATCACCTGCGAACCACAGCCCGAAGGGGCCGCCTCGCTGCGCTTCGTGCAGCGCATTTATCGTGCAGGCGCGGCACTGGGGCGCAGCCATAACCTGCTGGTGGAGGCGAACGTGAGGGTCGCGTGCCTGGACGCGCGTACACTGCGGCCAAAACGCTTGCCGGAGTTTCTGCTGGAGGCACTGGCCACGGAAGAAGGCATCGCGCATGGGTGAGCACCTTTCGATCATCGGGCTCATCGTGCAGGCGAGCGTGCCGGTGCAGATCGTCATTGGCATCCTGCTGCTGGCCTCGCTCAGCTCGTGGGCCATCATTTTCGGCAAGAACCGTGTCATCGGCCGGGTGCGCCGCGAGGCGGATCGGTTCGAAAGCCGCTTCTGGTCGGGCGATGACCTGGCGCAGCTGTACCGCGCCATCGAATCACATGGTGGTGCCACCGGCATGGCCGGGATTTTCGAGTTTGGTTTCCGCGAGTTCGCGCGTCTGCGGCAGCAGGGGGTTACCGCCGCGGACCTGTTGCTGGAGGGTTCGCGGCGCGCGATGCGTGTCGCGCAGCTCAAGGAAATCGATCGCCTCGAGCAGGGACTTGCGACGCTGGCGACGGTGGGCAGCACCAGCCCGTACGTGGGCCTGTTCGGCACCGTGTGGGGAATCATGAGTGCGTTCTCATCGCTCGGAAACGTGCAGCAGGCGACGCTGGCGATGGTGGCGCCCGGGATTTCCGAGGCGCTGGTGGCGACCGCGTTCGGTTTATTTGCGGCGATTCCCGCGGTGGTGGCCTACAACCGCTTCGCCGACCAGGTGACCCGGCTGGAGATGCGCTTCGACGCCTTCACCGAGGAGTTCTCCACCATTCTGCAACGGCACGCGGCGCGTGGTAGCGCGGCCGCCGCGGGCCCGGTGCGCTAGCGGCCATGGCACAAACTTCACGCGGGCGGCGGCTGATGGGCGAGATCAACGTCGTGCCATACATCGATGTGATGCTGGTGTTGCTCATCATTTTCATGATTACCGCGCCGCTTTTGACCCAGGGGGTGAAAGTGGACCTGCCGCGCGCGGGTGCGGAACCTATGGACGCGCAGCGGCTCCAACCCCTGGTGTTGTCAGTTGACCGCGCGGGACGCCTGTATCTCAACATGGGCGGCGATCCGGGCGTCGCTGTGGATGATGCGACGATCGCACTGCGCGCCACGGCCGTGCTGCGGCGTAACCCGGACGTGCCGGTGCTGGTGAAGGCGGATCGGGCGGTGCCCTACGGCCGCGTGGTGCAGGCGATGGTCATCCTGCAGCGAGCCGGGGCGCACAAGCTCGGATTCATCACCGATCCACTGCCGCCGCCCGTGCAGCGCGGGAGCTGAGCTCCCGCTATGCAGAGGCGCGGCGATCGATGGGTGGCGATTGCGCTGGCGGTTTTGCTGCACGCGGTGCTGCTGGCTGCGGTGATGTACGGCTGGTGGAGGTATCGGCGCCCGACGCACCCGGCACCGACGCTGGCGATCGAGGCGACCGTCGTGGACGCGCGCGCCGTTGCCGGCATGACCCGGCCGCAGCCGGTCACCCCGCCCGTGCCAGCGCCGCAACCCGCGCCGGCGCCGCCGCCGCCGCAGGAGGCGATCGGGCCTCCGCCGCCGACACCGGAGGAACTGGCGCGGCGCGAAGCACAGCAAAAAGAGGCGCAGCAGGCGGTGGCACAGAAGGCTCAGGCGGAGAAACAGCGCCTGGAGGAACAACAGGCGCAGGAGCGCGCCGCGCAGGAGAAGGCGGCGCAGGCGAAGCAGGCTGAGGAGAAACGCAAGGCCGAGGCGCAACGGCAAGCCGAGGCACAGCGCCAGGCGGAGGCGCAGGACAAGAGCGAGCGCGAGGCTGACCTGAAGCGCAGTCTCGCGGCGGAGCAACATGTGGACACGGCTGCATCGAGCAGCGCGCTTGCGAGCTGGCGATCGCAGATCACCGCGAAGATCACCCGCGCGTGGCTGCGTCCGCCTACCGCACGACAGGGTTTGGAATGTAATCTGTATGTGACGCAGGTTCCGGGAGGGCAAGTGACAGAAGTCAGAGTTGGGGAATGCAACGGGGACCAGGCCGTGCGCGAGTCGATCGAGGCGGCGGTGTACCGCGCCTCGCCGCTGCCGCCGCCCCCGGATCCGGAGCTGTTTGACCGGAATCTGAAAATCACCTTCAAGCCGGATCTGGACTGATGGCCATGCTGCAAAATCGCACGCTCATCGCCACCTGGGCGGTGTTGGCCCTCGCCCTGGGCGTGGCGCCGGCTGCGCACGCGACACTGGATATCGAAATCACCTCCGGAGTGCGCGATCCGGTGCCGATCGCGATCGTGCCGTTTGCGCGCAACGCACCCGCCGACGGTGGCCTGGACGTCGCCCAGGTGATCGCGCACGACCTGCAGGGCAGCGGGCGATTTCGCGCCTTGCCGCGCGCACAAATGCCCGCGACCCCGACCAACGCGGAGGGTGTCGTCGCTGGCGTCTGGAAAGCGCTGGGGAGCGACTACGTGGTCGTCGGACGCGTCATCGATGCCGGCGGCGGCCAAGTTGGAGTCGAGTTCGACCTCGTTAACACCCTTACCGGTGCGCGGCTTGCGACCCAGCGCTTCGTGGGCGAGCCGGGCGCGTTGCGTAACGCCGCACATCGCGTGAGTGACGTGGTGTACCAGAAGATTCTCGGCGTACGCGGGGCATTCGCGACGCGCATCGCCTACGTCGGGGTCGACGGCGTGCCCCCGGCGCAGCGCTACCAGCTGATCGTCGCCGACGCCGACGGCGAGAACCAGCATCTGATCCTCGAGTCACGCTATCCGCTCATGTCCCCGGCGTGGTCGCCGGACGGGCAATGGCTCGCGTACGTGTCCTTCGAGACCCGGCACTCGGCCGTGTATGTGCAACGGGTGCGCAGCGGCGAGCGGCGGCAGGTGTCAGCGCGCGCCGGCGTGAACGGCGCCCCCGCCTGGTCCCCGGACGGGCGGCGTCTCGCGCTCACGCTCGGTGGCAGCAACGGCAATCCGGACATCTACGTTCTGGATCTTGCGACCCAGGGGCTGATACGGCTCACCGAGGATCCGGCCATTGATACCGAGCCGGAGTGGGCACCCGACGGGCAGTCCCTGTATTTCACCTCCGACCGCGCCGGCTCGCCGCAGATCTACAAGGTCCCGGTGCAGTCCGGTGCGCATCCGCGGCGTATCACCTTCACCGGCACCTACAACGCGCGCCCGCGGGTGTCCCCGGATGGCTCGCAGCTGGCGATGGTGACGCTCGACAACGGCAGTTACCGCATTGCGGTGCAGGATCTGGCTAGCGGCACGGTGCGCGTGCTGTCGCACGGGCGCCTTGATGAATCACCGAGCTTTGCGCCCAATGGCGCTACACTCATCTATTCTGAGCGCGAAGGGAACCGCGGCACGCTGGCAACGGTGTCGACGGACGGCCTGACGGGGCTGCGCCTGAAGGCCCAGCAGGGAGAGATCCGTGAGCCGGCCTGGGGACCCTTCTAACCGTGAGCATGTTGGAGACAAGTCATATGCACCGAATGATCGTCGTCACATTGATGGCCGTGTCACTGAGCCTCGCGGGCTGCGCGAGCAAGCGGCCGAAACCGGTGCCCTCCGCAGCAACTGCGGCAACCAGCGGCGCCAACGGCGCCGGGGCGAATGACACCAATGCAGCCGGGGCGAATGCCGAGGACTCGGCCGCGGGTCCCCAGGGCGGGCTGCTCGCAACGCGGGTGGTGTATTTCGATTTCGACAGCAGCGAAATCCATGGTGCCGGGGTCGACGTGGTGGCCGCACACGCGCGCTACCTGGCGGCCAACCCGGGCACGCGCGTGCGACTTGAAGGTCACACCGACGAGCGCGGCTCGCGCGAATACAACATTGGTCTGGGCGAGCGGCGCGCGCAGGCGGTGCGTGAGGCGTTGATGCTGCAGGGCGTGGCGGACTCGCAGATCACGACCGTGAGCTATGGCGAGGAGCGGCCGGCGGTCACTGGACACACGGAAGAGGCCTGGGCGCGCAATCGACGGGTCGACATCGTCTATCTGAACTGAAATGGCCAGGATGTCATCGTTGCTGCGCCGATCGCTGTGCCTTGCGATGGCGACGCTGGCGCTCGCCGGCTGCGAGTCGACGCCGGCGCAGCCCGATCCGACGATGGTCAAGCTTAACGACGTCGATGAACGGCTCGGACGCGTCGAACACGTGAATCAGAGCCTGCTGCAACTCTCGCAGCGGCTCGATGGGATCGAAGCGCAGATGCGCCAGCTGCGCGGCGATCTGGAAGAGCTGCAAAACAGCAACGACATGCTGCGCAAGCAGCAGCGCGACCTGTATGACGATCTCGACCGGCGGATGTCGGCGCTGCAGGCGGGGCCGAAGAGCGCAGCCGGGCCCGGTGATGGCAGTGGTGGTGGTGGTGGTGGCGGC
>PLEC01000135.1:22995-23573 GCA_003136935.1 Gammaproteobacteria bacterium | reverse complement strand
GGTTGTTGCCGTAGTCGAACACCGCAATGCCGGCCTTCTGAAAGGCCAGCATCGCCTCGACGTGGCGCGCCATGGAGGTGCGCGCCTCGCGTGCCACCTGCGCCGGATCGGTGCTGCGCAGCCGGTCCCATTTCTCCAGGGTCCAGCCGCCGGGCAGATAGCCGTTCACCGGATCGTGCGCGGAGGTCTGATCGGTCACGGCGTCCGGGCGCACGCCGCGGCGCAGAAGTTCCGGCAGCACCTCGCAGGCGTTACCGAGGAGTCCGACCGAGAGGGCTTTGCCGCCGCTGCGCGCACGCTCGAGCATCTCCAGCGCTTCCTCCAGGGTGCCCGCCTGCACGTCGAGGTAGCGGGTCTGCAGGCGCTTGGCGATGCGCTCCGGACGGCATTCCACCGCCAGCATCGAGGCGCCCGCCATGGTGGCCGCCAGCGGCTGCGCGCCACCCATGCCGCCAAGGCCCGCGGTCAGGATCCATTTACCGGCGAGATTGCCGCCGAAATGCTGGCGGCCCATTTCCACGAAGGTTTCGTAGGTGCCCTGGACGATCCCCTGGCTGCCGATGTAGATCCACGAGCCG
>PLEC01000135.1:0-22926 GCA_003136935.1 Gammaproteobacteria bacterium | reverse complement strand
CGGCGACGTCCGGGTCGAGGTTGTTCAGTAGCATGCGCAGGGGGGCTTCCGTGAGCCAGCTGCGGCAGCTGAGGGTGGTGCCGTGCGGGGCGCGCAGTGCGGGTCGGGCGGTATCCGGCATGGGGAGCACCTCGTGAACGGGCGTGAATGATAGCTAAGGAAAGGAGAGTTTCCCTGTCCGCCCGGTTTGGGTAGAATGCGCGGCCCCCCACGGGATACAAGTCGCGCGGGGACGGGAGGCTGGCGCTGGGGATCCTTAAAGAAGGATGCACAGTGCCCCCGCTAGTGAGATCACCGGAAGCCCCCCACGGGGCTTTTTTGTTTTTTGGGTGGGCCTTCAGGCCCATTTTCGTTTGTAGGTTTCGACGGTGACGCAATCCATGCGCGAGCAGCTGATCGGGCTGATCGAGCCGGTGCTCGGCGGGCTCGGTTACGAGCTGGTGGACCTGGAATACGGTGCGGGGCACTCGCGCGCGCAGGTGCGACTCTTTATAGATGCGCCGGCTGGCGTGGGCGTCGAGGACTGCGCGCGGGTGAGCCGGGAAGTGTCGGCGCTCCTGGACGCCGCGGACCCGATTCCCAGCGCCTACAGTCTGGAAGTGTCCTCGCCGGGCTTCGATCGCGTGTTGCGCACGCCCGCGCACTTTGAGCGCTTCGTCGGCGCGCGCGTGTGGGTGGAGCTGCAGGCGCCGCGTGCGGGCCGGCGGCACTACACCGGCACGCTCGTCGGCGTGCAGGCAGAGGGGATCGCGCTCGAGGTTGATCGCGAACGGGTCACGCTGAGGTTTGGCGAGATTGGTAAGGCAAGACTCGCGTCTTAGTAAGGACGCGGAGGTAGCACAGACTGTGAACAAGGAAATCCTGATGGTTGTCGATGCCGTCTCCAACGAGAAGGGCGTCGACAAGGAAGTCATCTTCGAGGCGCTGGAGGCGGCGCTCGCCGCGGCGAGCCGCAAGAAGCATGGCGAGGAGTGGGACGCGCGGGTGGCGATCGACCGCAAGAGCGGCGATTACGAGACCTTCCGCCGCTGGAAGGTATTTGCCGACGACTCCAAGGAACTCGAGGTGCCCGAGCGCGAGCTGCGGTTCGATGACGCCATCGACGTGGACGCCAAGGCCGAGGTCGGCGGTTTCGTCGAGGAGCCGATGGAATCGGTGCTCTTCGGACGCATCGCCGCGCAACAGGCCAAGCAGGTCATCGTGCAGAAAGTGCGCGAGGCGGAACGCGCCCAGGTGGTGGATGCCTACCGTGAACGCGTCGGCACCCTGGTCAGCGGGGTGGTCAAGCGCGTCGATCGCAACGGCATCTACATTGATCTCGGCAGTAACGCGGAAGGCTTCGTGCCGCGCACCGAGATGATTCCGCGCGAGCAGGCCAAGCCCCAGGACCGCATCAAGGCGTTCCTGAAGGAAGTGCGCTCCGAGCCGCGTGGCCCGCAGCTGTTTCTCACCCGCACCGCGCCGGAATTTCTCATCGAGCTGTTCAAGCTGGAAGTTCCGGAAGTCGGGCAGGGGCTGATCCAGATCCTGGGTGCGGCCCGCGATGCCGGCGTGCGCGCCAAGATCGCGGTGAAGAGTAATGATCCGCGCATCGATCCGGTCGGGGCCTGCGTCGGCATGCGCGGCTCGCGCGTGCAGGCGGTATCCAACGAGATCGCCGGCGAGCGCGTCGACATCATCCCGCACAACGCCAATCCGGCGCAGTTCGTGATCAACGCCATGTCCCCGGCCGAGGTCATGTCGATCGTGGTCGACGAGGAAGCCCACAGCATGGACATCGCCGTCAGCGAGGAGAAGCTGTCGCAGGCGATCGGCCGCGGCGGCCAGAACATCCGCCTCGCCAGCCAGCTCACCGGCTGGGACCTGAATGTCATGACCGAGTCGGACGCGGAGACCAAGAGCGAGACCGAGTCGAAGGAGCTGGTACAGAACTTCATGAAGCAGCTCGACGTCGATGTGGACGTCGCGACCATTCTGGCGCAGGAGGGTTTCTCCACCATCGAGGAGATCGCCTACGTGCCGCAGGCGGAGCTCGCGGCGATCGACGAGTTCGACGAGGACATGGTCAAGGAGCTGCGCAATCGCGCCCGCGACATGCTGCTCACGCAGGCAATCGCGAGTGAAGAGACGCTCGACCAGTCGATGCCGGCGGACGACCTGCTGCTGCTCGAGGGCATGAGCCCGGATCTGGCGCTGACGCTCGCGCGCCGGGGCGTGCGTACCCGCGAGGATCTCGCCGAGCAGTCGGTGGACGAGCTCGCGGACATTGAGGGACTCGCGGCCGACAAGGCGGCGAAGCTCATCATGACGGCTCGCGCCCCGTGGTTCGAGGCGGGTAACTGACTGAAACGGTACGAGGGTTCAAGCTTATGGCGGAAGTAACCGTTTCCCAGTTTGCGGAGGTGCTGAAGGTGCCGGTCGACCGGCTGCTGGTGCAGCTCGACCAGGCCGGCATCAAGGTCACCGGACCCGAGGCGCGCATCAGCGACGATGCCAAGCTCGAACTGCTGACGCACCTGCGTCGCAGTCACGGCAGCGAAGCCGAGGCGGACGGCGCGCCGCGCAAGATCACGCTCAAGCGCAAGACACAAAGTGAGCTGAAGCTCGCCAGCACCCAGGGGCGTGCACGCACGGTGAACGTCGAGGTGCGCCGCAAGCGCACCTACATCAAGCGCGACGTGCTCGAAGAGCAGGCGCGGGTGCAGCAGGACGAGATCGATCACCGCAAGCAGGAAGCCGAAGAAGCGGCGCGCGCCGAAAGCGCGCGCAGCGAGGCGGAGCGCCGCGAGCGTGAACGCCTGGAAGCCGAGAATCGCCGTCGCGTGGAGGAAGAGGAGGCGCGGCGCCGCGCGCAGGACGAGGCGCGCCGGGCAACCGAGCAGCGCAGCCGTGAGGAAGAGGCGAAACGCACGCGCGAGCGCGAAGAACATGCGCGCCGCACCGGTGAGCGGGAGCGCCCACAAGTGGCGGCAGCGCCAGTGGTGGCGCGCGAGCGAGCGCCGGTCGGGGTGGTCGCCCCGGTGGCGGATGACAAGCCGACTCGCTACGGACGGCAGGAACTGCACGTCACCGGCGACGTCAGCTCACGCTACAAGAAAAAGCGCCGCACCCGGGGCCGCCCGGTCGCGGCGAGCGCCGAGGGGCGTCACGCCTTTGAAATGCCCACGGCTCCGGTGGTGCATGAGGTCGGCATCGGCGAGACCGTCACGGTGGCGGAGCTCGCGCAGCGCATGGCCGTCAAGGCGAACGAAGTGATCAAGGTGCTCATGAACATGGGCGTCATGGCCACGATTAACCAGCCGATCGATCAGGACACCGCCGTGCTGGTGGTCGAGGAGATGGGCCACACGCCCAAGCTCCTCAAAGAGAATCAGATCGAAGAGGGTCTGCAGGGTGAGGTGAGCGAAAAGAGCGAGGCCGAAGGGGAGCCGCGTCCGCCGGTGGTCACGGTCATGGGTCATGTCGACCACGGCAAGACCTCGCTCCTGGATTACATCCGCACCACCAAGGTGGCCGCGGGCGAAGCTGGCGGTATCACCCAGCACATTGGCGCCTATCACGTCGAAACGCCCAAGGGCGCCATCACATTCCTCGATACCCCGGGCCATGCGGCGTTCACCGCCATGCGTGCGCGCGGCGCCCGGGCCACCGACGTCGTGGTGCTGGTGGTGGCGGCGGACGACGGGGTGATGCCGCAGACGGTGGAGGCGATCCAGCACGCGCGTGCTGCGGATGTGCCGATCGTCGTGGCGATCAACAAGATTGATAAGGGCGAGGCGGGACTTGAGCGCGTGCGCACCGAGTTGTCCAAGCACCAGGTCATCTCCGAGGAGTGGGGCGGGCAGAACATGTTCGTCAACGTCTCCGCGCGCACCGGCGCCGGCATAGACCAGTTGCTGGACGCAATCCTGCTGCAGGCGGAAGTGCTGGAGCTGCGCGCGCCGCGCGACGGGCTCGCTTCCGGAGTCGTGATCGAATCGAGCATCGAAAAGGGCCGCGGCGCGGTGGCCACGGTGCTGGTGAAGCGCGGCACGCTGCACACCGGGGACCCGATCATCGCGGGAGCGGAGTTCGGGCGCGTGCGCGCCATGTTCGACGAGAACGGCAAACAGGTGGCCGAGGCGCTGCCGTCCATGCCGGTGGTGGTGCTGGGACTTTCGACCGCACCCAACGCCGGGGATGAGCTGCTGGCGGTGGAAAGCGAGCGCAAGGCGCGCGAAGTGGCGCTGTATCGCCAGAGCAAGTTCCGCGACAACAAACTCGCACGCGTGAGCCCACGCGCCGAGGATGCTTTCTCGCAGATGGGCGAGGCCAAGGCGGGCGTCGTGTCGGTGCTCATCAAGACCGACGTGCAGGGCAGCGCCGAGGCGTTGCGCGAGGCGCTCAACAAACTCTCCACCGATGAGGTGCAGGTGAAGGTGCTGGCCACCGGCCTGGGTGCCATCACCGTTTCGGACGTGCAGCTCGCGGCGGCCTCCAGGGCGCTGATCATCGGCTTCAATGTGCGCGCCGATGCCGGCGCGCGCGATGCGGTCAAGGAGACCGGCGTCGAAGTGCGCTACTACAGCATCATTTACGAAGCCATCGATGACGTGAAGGCGATGATGTCGGGCATGCTGCAACCGGAGATCAAGGAGACGATCGTCGGCGTGGCGCAGGTGCGCGAGGTGTTCCGCTCTAGCAAGTTCGGCGTGGTCGCGGGGTGCCTGGTCACCGAGGGACTGGTCAAGCGCAACAACCCGATTCGCGTGCTGCGCGAGAGCGTGGTGATTTTCGAGGGCGCACTCGAGTCGCTGCGCCGCTTCAAGGACGAGGCGAGTGAAGTGCGCGCCGGCACCGAGTGCGGCATCGGCGTGAAGAACTATCAGGACGTGCGTGTCGGCGATCAGATCGAGTGCTTTTCACGCGTCGAGGTGGCGAGAACGCTGCAGTAATGCCGCAGGCCCGCAACCAACGTATCGAGTCGGAGATCCAGCGGGTGCTCGCTGCGCTCATCGCTCGCGAGGTCAAGGACCCGCGGGTGGGCAACGTGACTATCACGGCGGTGCGCATGGCCGCCGACAAGGCGACGGCGAAGATATTCTTTACCCCGTTTGCATCCATGAATCCGCCGGAGCAGGTGCGCACCGGGCTCACCCGCGCCGCCGGATTCCTGCGCGGGGAGCTCGGCCGGCGCCTGGGGTTGCGGCACGCACCCCGGCTTGAGTTCGTGTTCGATGACAGCGCGGTGGGGGCCGAGCGCCTGGCGAGCCTCATCGAGCGCGCAGTGGCGGGCGATCGTGCCCACGCGCAGGCACCCGCCGAACCCGATGCTGCGCCCGCAGCCCCCGATCCAGCCTCCGACGCCGACATTCCGCGGCGCTGACCGGCAAGCGCATGCCGAGCGGAATCCTGCTGCTCGACAAGCCGCGGGGCCTGTCTTCGAACGTGGCCCTGCAGCGGGTGCGCTCACTTTATGACCGGGAGAAAGCCGGTCACGTGGGCAGTCTCGATCCGCTCGCCACCGGCATGCTGCCGATTTGTCTGGGCGAGGCCACCAAGGTTGCCGGCGAGGTACTGAACGGCCGCAAGTGCTACCGCTTCACGGTGACGCTGGGCGCCCGCACCGCGACCGGGGACACCGAGGGCGAGGTGATCGCGACGGCCGCCGTGCCCACGCTCGCGCGCGGCGAGGTCGAGGGGACGCTGACGCGCTTCCTCGGCCGGCAGCAGCAGGTGCCGCCGATGTATTCCGCCATCAAGCGTGACGGGCAGCCGCTCTACCGCCTGGCGCGCGCCGGCGTGACCGTGGAGCGCGCCGCCCGGGACATCGAGCTGTTTGCGCTCAGCGTGCAGGAACTCGCGCCCGACTTCATTGACCTGGAAGTGCTGTGCTCGAAGGGCACCTATGTCCGGGTGCTGGCAGAGGACATCGCAGCGGCGCTGGGCACGTGCGGCCACGTGACTCAATTGCGCCGTGTGTACGTCGAGCCTTTCGCGGGTGAACCCATGCACACGCTCGAGTCCCTCACCGAAGCTCGCGGCGTCGGAGCCGGGCCCGTCCTGTTGGCGGCCGATCGTGCGCTGCTGCATCTGCCGGCGGTGGTGTTGTCGGCAGCCGAGGCGCAGCGCCTGCGACACGGTCAGCGGGTGGCGGTCGAGGACGTGGCGCCGCCCGGCGCGCACGTACGCCTTTACGACAGTTCAGGGGAGTTCTTGGGCCTCGGAACGGCCGACGGGTCCGGCGGCGTGCAACCGCGCCGACTCCTCAATCTCGCGCCACAGTCCGCAGCTACGGACCGCGAACCGTGACCGTGGGATCGAGCAACCGCAGCGCGTCGCCGACGTTCATCGCCCCGGTGTGATCGATGTCGTCCCTCGTGTACACGCTGCCAAAACCTGCGCACGGCTGCGGGCTGTCCGACGGCCGCGCGATGGCGCTGCCGGCAGTTCCGACGCAGCCGGGCGGCGGCTGCGTTTTAGCCACGGCAGACTTCGCCGCGCCAGGAGCGGAGGGTGTGCTCGCGCACGCGGCAAGCGCCAGCGTGAGGACGGCGCCGATGAGCAATTTATTCAGCATGACAGCACCTCGGAACGAGCCTATGCCCTTCAAAGAACGCGTACAAGGACGCTTAGGTTGACTGCCGCGGCTGGAAAAAGTGCAATGGCGTTCCCTCGGTCCCGAAGCCCTGAGGGGTTCTTCCCTTGAAGCACGGGGCTCAAGCCGGGTACAATGCACGGCTTACCAAAAGGCTCTACAGACCAAGTAGTTAGGACAATCGGGCAATGACGTTAACCACCGAGAAAAAGGGCGGAATCCTCGCCGAGTACCGCCGCGGACCCGCCGACACCGGCTCTCCTGAAGTCCAGGTCGCGCTGCTTTCCGAACGCATCAATGGCCTCGGCGAGCATTTCAGCGCGCACAAGCGAGATCATTCCTCGCGGCGCGGGCTGGTGAAGATGGTGAACCAGCGTCGCAAGCTTCTCGACTACCTCAGATCCGTGCAACCCGACAAGTACCAGGAGCTCGTCGAGCGCCTGGGTCTTCGCCGCTGAAAACCAAGGGCCGCCGTTTCGACGTGCGGCCTTTGTGTTTTTGCCCGCAACTTCCAATTTTTTAAGGATTGACCCTTGAGCGTCGTCAGCAAGTCGTTTCCCTACGGACCGCACACAATTACTATTGAGACGGGCGAAATGGCCCGCCAGGCGGAAGGCGCGGTGCGCGTTTCCATGGGCCATACGGTGGTACTGGTTACTGCCTGCGCCAAGCTCACCGCCACGCCGGGGCGGGATTTCTTTCCCCTGACCGTCAATTACGTTGAGAAGACCTACGCGGCGGGGCGCATCCCCGGCGGGTTCTTCAAGCGTGAGGGACGCCCGACCGAGAAAGAGACGCTGACTTCGCGTCTCATCGATCGGCCGATCCGCCCGCTGTTCCCGGACGGCTTCTACAACGACGTGCAGGTGGTCGCGACGGTGCTGTCGCTGGACCCGGAAATCGACGCGGACATCCCGGCGCTGCTGGGTGCCTCGGCGGCCCTGGCGCTCTCGGGCATCCCTTTCAGCGGTCCCATCGGCGCGGCGCGCGTGGGCTGGAAGGACGGCCAGTACCTGCTGAACCCGCAGGCGAAGGATCTGACCGAGTCGCAGCTGCACCTGGTGGTGGCGGGCACCGAGCACGCCGTGCTCATGGTCGAGTCTGAGGCCAAGGGGCTGTCGGAAGAAGTCATGCTGGGCTCGGTGGTCTTTGGCCACCAGCAGATGCAGATCGCGATCCGTGCCATCAAGGAACTCGCAAGCGAAGCGGGCAAGCCGCGCTGGAAGTGGCAGCCGTCGGCGGACAACGCCGAGCTGACGAGCGCCATCGCGCTGCACGCGCAGACCGCGCTCGCCCAGGCCTACACCATCACCGAAAAGCCGCAGCGCCACGCGCGCCTGACGGAGATCAAGACCCAGACGCTCGCCACCTTAAGCGCCGGCGAGCAGCCGAAGTTCGGCGCCGAGGACGTGGAGGTCGCGCTCTTCAAGCTGGAGAGCAACATCGTTCGCCAGCGCATCCTCAACGGCGAGCCGCGTATCGACGGCCGCGACACCAAGACGGTGCGGCCGATCACGGTCAAGGTCGGAGTCCTGCCGCGCGCGCATGGCTCGGCACTCTTCACCCGCGGCGAGACCCAGGCGCTGGTGGCGACGACCCTCGGCACCGGCCGCGACGCGCAGCTCATCGACGCGCTCGAGGGCGAGCGCCGCGAACCATTCATGCTGCACTACAACTTCCCGCCGTTCTCGGTCGGTGAGACCGGCATGATGGGATCGCCAAAGCGCCGTGAGATCGGTCACGGCAACCTGGCGCGGCGCGGTGTGAAGGCAGTCATGCCCGACATGGCGACCTTCCCGTACGTGGTGCGCGTGGTGTCGGAAATTCTCGAATCCAACGGCTCGAGCTCCATGGCGAGCGTGTGCGGCACGTCGCTCGCGCTCATGGATGCCGGAGTTGCGATCACCGCACCGGTGGCGGGTGTCGCCATGGGCCTGGTGCTCGAAGGCGCCCGCTACCAGGTGCTCACCGACATTCTCGGCGACGAGGATCACCTGGGCGATATGGACTTCAAGGTCGCCGGCACCAAAGACGGCGTGACCGCGCTGCAGATGGACATCAAGGTCGAAGGCGTGACGCCGGAAATCATGCGCGTCGCCCTGGATCAGGCGCGCGCCGGACGGCTGCATATTCTGGATGAGATGAACAAGGTCATCCATGCGCCGCGCGAGAAGATGTCGGAGTGGGCGCCCTCGATCATTACGCTGAAGATCGACCCGGAGAAGATCCGCGACGTCATCGGCAAGGGCGGCGCTGTCATCCGTCAGATCACCGAAGAGACCGGCACCACGATCGATATCGAGAGCGACGGCACGGTCAAGATCGCCTCGGTGAGCGGCGCTGCCGGGCGCGAAGCGCAGCGGCGCGTCGAACTCATCACTGCCGACGTCGAAGTCGGTCAGATCTACGAGGGCAAGGTCGCACGCCTCATGGACTTTGGCGCCTTCGTGACCATCCTGCCGGGCCGCGACGGCCTGGTGCATATCTCGCAGATCTCCAACGAGCGCGTCGAGCGGGTGAGCGACAAGCTCAAGGAAGGCGACGTGATCCGCGTGAAGGTGCTCGAGGTGGATCGCCAGGGCCGCATCCGCCTGTCTATGCGCGACGTCGACGCCGCGTAAGTCTATTGGCGAGCAGTCAGGGCTGCGGGCCGGTGCCCGCGTGCTGATTGGCGAACAGCTTCAGGCTCTGCTCCAGGTAGCTGCCGACCATGCCCCGCATGGCGCCGCCGTAGGAACGAATCATCTGCGACAGGAAGTCGCGGCTCATGAGGGGCTCGCCGCCGTGTTCCTGCTCGGCTATCACCTGCAGCAGGATGGAGCGGGTGATGTCCCCCTGAGTCTTCTTGTCGATGACGACGAAATCAATTCGCTGGATCACCAGCTGACGGATGTCATCGAGGGTGATGTAGCGACTCTCGACCGTGTCGTACAACCGCCTGTTCGGATACTTTTTAATGCTGCGCGGTTCGCTCATCGCACGTCCTTCACTATGGGTTATGCACCTTCCATAGTGCGTACGTGTCGGGCGCTACCTTATTACAACCGCACCGCAAACCCAACATTCCCTTACGAAGTTGACTTGTCCTGGGTTCTATGACGGAGCCGGGACCTCCCTGACACCCGCCATGGCCTGGGGCCGCCAGTGTTCGGTGGCCCATGTCAGGATGCTCTGCGGCAGCTCAAGCTTAAGCTTATCCGGAGGGTTCTGGCCGAGGAGCGTGAGGACCTGGTGCAGCAGCAGGCCGGCAGCCGCCGGTTGCAGGGCGAGCGAGCGCCGCGATTTGGCGAGTTTGTCGCCGCGCGCTTCGACGACCAGCGGCAGGTGCGCATAGCCGGGTGCGGGCAGGCGAAGCGCGCGCTGCAAAGTCAGCTGCCAGGGTGTGTTGTCCAGCAGATCCGCGCCGCGAACCACCTGCGTCACCCCCTGCAGCGCGTCGTCCACGACCACCGCGAGTTGGTACGCGAACACCCCGTCACGGCGCCGCACGACAACGTCCCCGAGTTGGCCGAGCTCGAAACTGCACGCGCCCTGGATCCGGTCCTCGAAGTCGATGCGCCCGCCCTCTACGAGGAAGCGCGTGGCGGTGGGACCGGCGTGTCGCGGGCCGGCGCGGCAGGTGCCCGGATACGCACCCCGGGGCGAGCGGTCCTGGCGCGTGCAGCTGCACTCGAAGGTAAGGTTGCGGGCCCTGAGCTCCTCGAGCGCCTGACGGTAATGCTGGGTGCGCGTGCTCTGGTACTCCACCGCTCCGTCCCAGTGCAGGGCGAAGGTCTCCAGCGTGCGCAACATCTCGTCGGCGCAGCCGGGAATCACCCGGGTGGTATCCAGATCCTCCATCCGTACCAGCCAGCGCCCGCCGTGATGACGCGCATCCACGAAGCTACCGACCGCGGCCAGCAGTGAGCCTAAGTGCAGGGATCCGGTGGGCGAGGGCGCGAAGCGCCCGACGTACGCGTGTGGTCGCGCCGTCACGCCGGTGGGGCTTGGGAGGCGCGCCTAGCGGTAGCGATCGTCGCGATCGCCGTACTGGCGTTCGCGCCGCTCGCGCCGTTCCTGTGCCTCGATGCTCAGGGTCGCGACCGGGCGGGCCTCGAGGCGCTTGATGCCGATTTCCTCGCCGGTCTCCAGGCAGTAGCCGTAAGAGCCGTCCTCGATGCGCTTGAGTGCGTCATCGATTTTGCGAATCAACTTGCGCTCACGATCGCGTGTGCGCAGCTCGAGGCTGAATTCCTCTTCCTGCGTGGCCCGGTCGTTAGGATCGGGGAAGTTCGCCGCCTCATCCTTCATGTGCGTAACGGTGCGATCGACCTCGACCATGAGGTCCTGCTTCCAGCTGTTGAGGATGCGGCGGAAGTGATCGAGCTGTACCTTGTTCATGTACAGCTCGCCACGCTTGGCGATATAGGGCTGTACGTTGCGCGGACCTGCCAGTAGGCTCCCCGGCTCCCCCGACTCGGCGTCTTCGCCCTCGGCGCTCACGCTGCTCACGGGCTGGCGCGGTGTCGACAGCACCGCGCTGCTGCCGCGTGGTGCGCTTACCGGCACGGCTCGCGGCGGCTTCTTCAGCTCGGCGGCGGCGGCGGCGGCGGAGGCAGTGGCGGCGTGGGCCGGTTTCCTGGGCGCCGCGGCGCCCTTGCGAACGCGCGAAGCCGCCGACCGCAGGCGTGCAACGGCCTTTCTTGCCGGCGCGCGGCTCACCGATTTCTTGCCCTTGGCGCTCTTCGGCGCAGGTCTCTTGGCCGGCATCAATCGCTCCTGGAAAAGGGGTAGCCCCTTTGAAGAACGCGCGATTATACCGGCCGACTTCACGCTGTACAGGTGTTCCGGCGGGGGGCTGGCGCACCGTCCATGGGCCCTGGCCCGAGAGCGTCGGTTAGGGGAGCGGCACCGCCGGAGCGGGCTGCCAGTCCCGCTGTCGTCGCTCGGCGACAACGGTGGTGTAGATTCCGCCGCGGACGTTGAAGCGCGCGGTGAGCCGCAGGAAGCGCGCGTGCAGCGCGGCGTCCAGGTGGTCGGCGATTTCGTTGGTGACCGCCTCGTGGAAGGTGCCGCGATCACGGAACGACCAGATGTAGAGCTTCAGCGACTTCAATTCCACGCACAACCGGTCGGGCACGTACTCGAGTTCCAGCGTTGCGAAATCCGGCTGCCCGGTGCGCGGGCACAAGCAAGTGAATTCAGGGATCTGCATGCGGATCGTGTAGTCACGTGCGGCCTGCGGGTTCTGAAAAGTCTCCAGTTCGGTTGTGGGAGTCGCGGGCATATTCCTCTACACTAGCTCATTGGCGAAAGGCGTGACTTTCGGGACGGCACGGGGAAGAAACTAGAGATGCGGCTGACCAAGATCAAGCTTGCCGGCTTCAAATCCTTCGTCGACCCCACCCAAATCAGCTTCCCCAGTAATCTTACCGGTGTCGTAGGCCCAAACGGCTGCGGCAAGTCCAACGTTATCGACGCGGTGCGCTGGGTGATGGGCGAGCTGTCCGCCAAGCACCTGCGTGGCGACAATATGGCGGACGTGGTCTTCAACGGCTCGGCGGCGCGCAAGCCCGTCGGCACCGCGTCCGTGGAGCTGCTGTTCGACAACGCCGACGGCAAGATCGGNNACCTCGGCGTACTCCATCAACGGCGGGCGCTGCCGCCGCAAGGACATCACCAACCTGTTTCTCGGCACGGGCTTGGGCTCGCGCAGTTACGCCATCATCGAGCAGGGCATGATCTCGCGCGTCATCGACGCCCGGGCAGAGGACATGCGCGCTTTCGTCGAGGAGGCGGCGGGGATCTCGCGCTACAAGGAGCGGCGCAAGGAAACCGAGGCGCGGGTAGCCGAGGCGCGTGAGAACCTGGAGCGGCTGCAGGACCTGCGCGAGGAGGTGGATAAGCAGATCCGCCACCTGCAACGCCAGGCAGCCACCGCGCGCCGCTACCAGGGACTCAAGGAAGAGGAGCGCCGGCTCACGGCGGAGGTGCTGGCGCTGCGCCTGCGCGACCTCGACAGCGGCGCGGAGGTGCACGATGCCGCGGTGCGCGAACGCGAACTCGCCATGCAGGCCGAGCTCGCCGGGCTGCGCGCCGCCGAGGCCGCGATCGAAAAGCAGCGCACCGTGCACAGCGCTCACAGCGAACAGCTGTCGGCGGTGCAGGGACGCTACTACCAGGTCGGCGCGGACATCTCGCGCCTCGAACAGACCATCGAGCACACGCGCGAGCTGCGCGAGCGGCAGCGGACCGATCTTGCGCAAACCGATGCGACGCTCACCGATCTGGCCTCGCACCTCGCCCGCGACGAGCAGCAGCTGGCTGCCGTGCGCGCGGAAATCGCTGCGCTTACGCCGCAGCTCGCCACCGCACAGCACACCGAAATCCACGCCACCGCAGCGCTGGAAGCCGCCGAGGGCGCCGTGCAGGAGTGGCAGCAGCGCTGGGAAGCCCATAGCCGCGAGCTGGGGGCGGCCGAGCAGACCGCGCAGGTCGAGCGTGCCAGGATTGAGCAGCTCGAGGCGCAGTTGCGCCGCCTTGCGACCCAGGCTGAGCGCCTAGCCGCCGAGCACGAGACCGCCGGCGCGCAGGACGCGGCGCAGCAGCTGCAGGCCCTGACACTCCAGGAATCCCAGGCGCGTACCGCCAGCGAAGATCTCACGCGCGCGCACGCGGCGGCGCTGCGACAGGTGCAGACACTGCGCAGCACCCAGCTGCAGGCCGAGGAAGCGCTGCAGGCGGCACGCGCCGCGCGCGAAGCGGCACGCGCCGAACTCACCTCGCTCGAAGCGCTGCAGGCTGCGGCGCTCTCCGATCATGCCGGCAAGGCCGCCGGCTGGCTGAGCGCGGCGGGACTTTCCGGGCGGCCGCGGCTCGCCGCGGCGCTCGAGGTGGACGCGGGCTGGGAGCGCGCGGTTGAGACCGCGCTCGGTGAATATCTCGAAGCGGTATGCGTCGAGGAGCTCGACGCCTCGGTTGGCGCGCTCGAGCGGCTGGATGCGGGCAGGGTCACACTGGTGCAGACCGGCACGGCTGCGCGCGGCGGCGTGGCGGCGACGCTGGCGGCGCGGGTGCACGCTCCGGCGGCGGTGCTCGAGCGCCTCGCCGGCGTCCTCACCGCGGACTCGTTCCAGCAGGCGCTGCGTGGACGCGGCAGCCTCCAAGCCGGGCAATCACGCATCACGCGCGACGGTGAGTGGGTGGGGCGTGACTGGTTGCGCGTGAGCCGCGCCGCCGAGCAGCGTGGTGGTGTCATCGAGCGCGAGCAGCGCCTGAAGAACCTGCGGGGGGTGGCGGGCGAGGCCGATGCGCACGCCGCGCAGCGCGAGGCGCAGCTGAGTGCCGCGCGCACTGCACTCGCACAGGCGGAGGGCGGGCGTGATGCCGCGCAGGCGCGCATCCATGAGGGGCATCGCGCGCACGCCGACCTTCTGGCCGCGCTCGAGGCGGCCCGGGCCCGCGCCGAGGGGACGCAGGCGCGCCGCGCACAATTACAACAGGACGCGCACGAAGTGACGCGGGATCGCGATGCGACCAGCGAGGCACTCACGCGCGCCAATGCCGAGCTCGCGCGCGGACTCGACGCCGCGCAGCGCCTTGAGGCGGGTCACGGCGCACTCGAGAGCGAGCGCGACGAGCGCCGCGCGGCGCTGGTGGATGCACGCGCGCGCTCGCAGGCGGCACAGCTGGGCGCGCGGGACCTGCACGTACGGGTCGAGGGGCGGCGCTCCACCGAGAGCTCGGTCGCGGTCGGCGTGGCGCGCATGCTTGAGCAGCGCGAGCAGCTCACGCGCCGGCGCGCCGAGCTGCAGCAGGAGCTGTCTTCCGGTGACGCACCGATTCTCGCGGCGCGTGCGCGCCTGGATGAAACCCTGGCGCAGCGCTTAGGGGTCGAGGCGGAGCTGACGGTCGCCCGCGGCGCGCTCGAGGAAGCCGAAGGCGCTTTACGGACGCTGGATGAAACGCGGCTCGGGGCGCAGCAGCGCGTCAACAGCGCGCGCGAGGCGATGGACACGGCGCGCCTGGCCGCGCAGGAGACCCACGTGCGCCGCGCGGCCCTCGCCGAGCAGTTCGCGGAGACGCGTTGTGATCTTCCCGAGGTGCTGGCACGCCTGGCCCCCGAGGCACAGGTGCCGGAGTGGGAATTACAGCTCGCCACCGCGCGTACCGAGATCGAGAAGCTCGGGCAGGTCAATCTCGCCGCCATCGACGAGCTGCAGGAGCACACGCAGCGCAAGGAGTACCTCGACCGGCAGTTCGCCGACGTCACCTCCGCACTCGATACGCTGGATGAGGCCATGCGGCGTATAGACAAGGAGACCCGCACGCGCTTCGAGGACACGTTCGAACGCATCAACACCGGCCTGCGCGAGAAGTTTCCCCGCCTGTTTGGCGGCGGGCACGCCTACCTTGAGCTCGCCGGTGAGGACAAGCTCACCGCTGGCGTGACGGTGATGGCGCGGCCACCGGGCAAGAAAAACAGCACCATCCACCTGCTGTCGGGCGGCGAGAAGGCACTCACCGCCGTGGCGCTGGTGTTCGCGATCTTTGACCTGAACCCGGCGCCGTTCTGTCTGCTCGACGAGGTGGATGCACCGCTCGACGAACACAACGTCGGGCGCTTCTGCGACATCGTGCGCGAGATGTCGGCGCGCGTGCAGTTCGTGTTCATCACGCACAACAAGAGCACCATGGAGCTCGCCTCGCAGCTGATCGGGGTGACCATGAACGAACCGGGCGTGTCGCGTCTGGTAACGGTGGACGTCGACGAAGCGGTGCGGCTGGCGGCGGTGTGAAGCCGCACAGCGAACCGGAGGGCTTCTGATGTCGCAGCTGCGCGCGACGCTGCTGATTGTTGGCGTGCTGTTCATCGGCGTGCTCATCTGGTGGGAGCGGCGCCGTCCGCGCCAGGCCAGCGCCGACGGGGCCGAGCGCGTGGGCGTGCGCGACCCGGAAGCGCCGGGCGCGGGCACGCGGGTGACCCGCGAGCCTCCACTGGCGTTGCCTGAAATGCGGGCACGCGATCCGCTCGTGGGTCGGGAGCTGCCCGTGGTCGAAGTCGCGCGCGATCTGCCGGCCGTGCCGGTGCTGTCGCCGTTTGAGCCGCCGGGCCCGAACCAAGACCCAGGTGACGAGCGCACGGATTTTGTGGCGGACGCGATCGCCAACACTGCGCCGTCGCCAGCCGCCGGCGCTACCGGCATGCCGGCGATGGATACTGAAGTTGCGCCGCTGGATGCCGGCGACGCGATGGCGGGCGGTGCGCCGCCGCCGGCGGCGGTGGTTCGCGAAGAAATTCCAAGACTGCCTGCCGGCCCCTCACCGGTGGTGGACTGGCCGCCGGATGCCGAGCGGCAGATCGTCTCACTGCGGCTCGTGGCTGCGACACCCGAGCGCTTCGTCGGCCGATCGCTGCGCCAGGCGCTCGCGGCGGAGGGGTTTGTGCTCGGGCGCTTTGCGATTTTCCACAAACCCGACGATGAGCAGCGTGCGGTATTGAGCGCGGCAAGCCTCACGCGGCCGGGAACCTTCGACGCCGATACCATGGACTCGCAGCACTTCGGCGGCTTGTCGCTGTTCGCGGTGCTGCCGGGACCCCGGCCGGCCTCGCAGGCGTTCGAGGACCTGGTCAGCACCGCGCGCAACCTAAACGAGCGCCTGCACGGGGTGCTGCAGGATGAGCGCGGCAGTCCCCTGACCAGCGCGCGCATCGCCCTCCTGCGCGAGCGTATCGGCAGCGGATCGCCCGCGTGAGCGGCGCGGCGGCGGCGCGTGCCGCCGAGTTGCGCGCCCAGATCGCGCAACATGACTACCGCTACTACGTCCTCGATGAGCCGCTGGTCGCCGACGCCGAATACGACCGGCTGATGCTCGAGCTGCGCGCGCTGGAGGCGCAGCACCCCGAGCTGGTTACGTCTGATTCCCCGACCCAGCGCGTGTCGGGAACCCCGAGCGCGGCATTCGGGGAGATCGTGCACCGGGTGCCGATGCTGTCCCTGGACAATGCGTTTGCGGACGCAGACGTCGAGGCTTTCGACCGCCGCATCCACGAGCGCTTAAGCGTCGAGGGCGAGCTTGAGTACTTCGCCGAGCCGAAGCTCGATGGGCTCGCGGTGGCCGTGACCTACCGCGCCGGCCAGCTCGCCCAGGCCGCCACGCGCGGGGACGGCGTCAGCGGGGAGGAGGTCACCGCCAACGTGCGCACCATCCGCGCGGTGCCACAGGCGCTGCGCGCTGAGGCACCGGCGCTGCTGGAGGCGCGCGGCGAGGTGTTCATGCCCAAGGCGGGCTTCGAGCGCATGAACGAGCGCGCGGCGGCCCGCGGGGAGAAGGTGTTCGTCAATCCGCGCAATGCCGCCGCCGGGAGTCTGCGCCAGCTCGACCCGCGCGTGAGCGCGGCCCGCCCGCTGAGCATGTTTTTCTATGCCGTGGGCGCGGTGGAAGGCGCGACCCTCCCGCCAGGGCAGGGGCAACTGCTGCAGTGGTTGCGCACGCTCGGATTGCCGGTGTGCCCGGACGTGCGCGCCGTGCGCGGCGTCGCCGGCTGCCTTGCGTACTACCGGGATATCGGCGCGCGCCGCGGCGCGCTGCCGTACCAGATTGATGGCGTGGTCTACAAACTCAATGCGCGNNATCGACGAGTTGCATCGCAAGGACGTGCGCGTCGGCGACACCGTCATCGTGCGCCGTGCCGGGGATGTGATTCCCGAAGTGGTTAGTGTGGTGCACGACAAACGGCCGCCGACGGCGAGCGAGGTGGTACTCCCCACACACTGTCCGGTATGCGGCTCGCTGGTGTTGCGCGTGGCGGGGGAGGCCGCGGCGCGCTGCACCGGGGGGTTCACCTGCCGTGCGCAGCGCCAGGAAAGCCTCAAGCACTTCGCCAGTCGCCGCGCACTCGACATCGAGGGGCTGGGAGACAAACTCATCGAGCAACTCGTGGAACGCGGACGGGTCAGCTCGCCCGCGGACTTCTACACCCTCACCGCGCCCGAGCTGGCGCAGCTCGATCGTATGGGTGAGAAATCGGCGGCGAATCTCGTGGCCGCCATTGCGAAGAGCAAACACACGACGCTGCCGCGGTTTCTCTACGCGCTGGGGATCCGGGACGTGGGCGAGGCGACGGCGCTGAATCTCGCGCGCCACTTCGGCTCGCTCGAGGCGCTGATGCGCTCCGACGAGCACGCAATACAGCAGGTCCCGGATGTCGGCCCGATTGTCGCCGCACACATCGCGGCGTTTTTTGGCTCAGAGGAGCACCGTAGCGTTATCAGTGCGTTACGGAGTAAAGGTGTGAAGTGGCCTGATATCGAGAAGGCCGCTGCGGACGCGGCATCCCCTCTGGCCGGCCGCACGTTCGTCGTCACCGGGACCCTGAGCAGTATGTCGCGCGAGCAGGCCCAGGAGGCGCTGACGGCACGCGGCGCCAAGGTGGCGGGCAGCGTGTCGCGCAAGACCAGTTTCGTGATTGCAGGCAATGAGGCCGGCTCGAAGCTTACGAAAGCCCAGGAACTGGGCGTGCCGGTGCTCGACGAAGACGAGTTCCTCAAGCTGCTCAATGCCGGCGGGCCCCAGGCAGGCCCGCCGGCTAAGCCGCGCGCGTCCTAGTTCTTGGGCGCGGGAGTCGCTGCGGGTGCGGCAGCCGCCGGGGCTGCTGCAGCGGGGGCTGCGGGCGCGGCCGCGGCGGGTGCGGCCGCAGCGGGTGCTGCCGAACCCGCGGCCGGCTGATCGAGGAACTTCTCGATCTTGGCGTTCTTCGCCAGCTCCTCGGAGTAGGCGTGGAACCTCTTCGCTTCCACCATCTGCGTGAGCCGCTGTTTGACCTGGTCGTACGGCGGCGGTGTGAGTGGCCGCGTGGCGATGAGCTGGATCACGTGCCAGCCGTACTGGGTCTGGACCGGGGTGTGCGTGTATTCGCCCGGCTTGAGCGTCACGATGGCCGCGGAGAACTCCGGCACCATGCGGTCAAGGCCAAACCAGCCCAGGTCGCCGCCGGTCTTGCCGGAGGAATCCATGGACTCAGCGCGGGCGAGATCCTCGAACTTCTCGCCCTTCTGCAGGCGCTCGATGATCTTCTGCGCGAACGGCTGGGTCGCGACCAGGATGTGTCGCGCGTGGTACTCCTCCTTCGAAAGCTTGGCGATCTGGGCGTCGTATTCGGCGCGCAGCTCCGCATCGGTCGGCTTCTTGTCCTTGAGGAAGTGCTCCGAGGAGGCCTGGTTCAGCACGTTGAGGCGCGACATCTCCAGGAGGTACGCGGTGTCGCCAGTGGTGTCGAGGCCGTTCTTCGCGGCTTCCTGGGCGACCAGTTCAGCGTCGATCAGGTGATCGAGCGCCAGGCCGCGCTGCTCAGGAGTCAGCTCCGCGGGGCTCTTGCCGCTGAGTCCCTTGATGTAGAACTCGTAGAAGGCGCGGCTGATCGGTGTGCCGTTCACGGTCGCGATCGGTGGGGAGGTGTCGGCTGCGACGGTCGGCGTCGTGGTCTTGGGCTGACAGGCGGCGAGCGCCGTGAGCACGACGGCCAGGAGGAGGACACGAGAGTGATTCATGCTGCGGTTTCCGGTGGGTGGTTGAATGGGTATCGGCAAGGGATGCTTCAGGTCTCATCGGGCGTACGCGCGACGATGTTCAGGGCGTGCACGCCGCTTTGCATGAGCGGCGCGACCGCCTCGTAAACCAGCCGGTGGCGCTCGAGGCGCGAGCGGCCGCGGAAAGCCTCGGCCACCAGCGTCACGCGGAAGTGTCCGCCGGAGCGCGCGCCGGCGTGTCCGGCATGCCGTGCGCTGTCGTCGATAATCTCGAGTGAATGTGGCGCCAGGGCCTGTTCAATCGCCAGGCGCAGCTGGCCCACGACCGCGGTGTTCATGACTGCGGGCGCAGCACGTCGGCGCGGCCGTTGAGCCACACCATCTGCAGGGTGACAAACGCCAGCGTCAGGAGCGTGAGTCCGAAGACCTTGAAATTCACCCAGGCGCGCTCGCTCGCGTAGTGCGCCACCACGAGGTTCAAGGCGCCGAGCGCGGCGTAGAAAGCGGTCCACCAGCCATTCAGGCGCCGCCACAGTGCATCGCTTAAGTGCAGGCGCGCGCCGAAGGCGGCGCCCAGGAAACGCTGCGTGAGGGTCTCTCGGCCGATCCAGAAGCTGCCCAGGAAGGCGATGCTCGCGAGCCAGAAGAACACCGTGGGCTTCCACTGGATGAACTGCCGGTTGTGCAGCAGCAGGGTCGCCGTACCAAACACCAGCACCAACACCGTCGACAGCGCATGCAGCGGCGGCACGCGCTTAAGGCGCAGCCAGTCCACGGCGATGAGCAGCAGCATGGCAAGCATGAGCACCGCGGTAGCCGCGTACAGCCCGCGCAGGTAATAAGTCACGATAAACGCCAGCAACGGCGCGAACTCGGCGAGAGCCTGCATGGAACCCTATACGGGGCGAAACGGCCGCGTATATTGTCACGCTCCGCGCGTACTTTCCATGTTCGCTCCACGCGCACCCGCCATGGCCGAATACCTCGAGCTTCACCCTGTTGACCCCCAGCCGCGGCTTATCCGCCGGGCGGCGGAGGTGGTGCGCGCCGGGGGGCTGATCGCCTATCCCACGGACTCCTGCTACGCCCTGGGCTGGCACATCGGCGACAAGAACGCGCTCGAGCGGGTGCGGCGCATCCGCCAGGCCGACCGCCACCATCATTTCACGGTGGTGTGCGCGGACCTGACGCAGGTGGGTCGTTTCGCGCACCTGGAGACCTGGCAGTTCCGTATCCTGCGTGCCTGCCTGCCGGGTCCGTATACCTTCCTGCTGCGCGCCACGCGCGAGACGCCGCGCCGCCTGCAGCACGAGAAGCGCCGCACCATTGGTGTGCGCATCCCCGAACACCGCGTGGCGCAGCTGCTGCTGGCGGAGCTGCGCGAGCCGCTCATGAGCTCGACGCTGCTGCTGGCCCCGGATGAGCAGCCGCTGACCTCGGCACGCGAGATCCAGGCGCGCCTTGACCACGAGATCGACGCCATTCTCGATGGTGGTGACTGCGGCGTCGTACCGACGACCGTGGTGGACCTTTCAGTAACGCCACCGCTCATCGTGCGCCAGGGCAAGGGCGCGCTCGGCCGGATCACGGGGCGTGCGCTATAATTCGCACCGTGAGCCACAGCGTTATCGTCCCGTGAGTTCGCCCGCGCCGGCGCGGCGCGTGTTGTCCGGCATGCGGCCCACCGGTCGGCTGCACCTCGGCAACTTTCACGGTGCGCTGCGCAACTGGGTGGAGCTGCAATACCAGTACGACTGTTTCTTCTTCGTCGCCGACTGGCACATGCTGACCACCGGCTACGAGGACACCTCGCAGTTGCAGCAGAACATACACGAGGTGCTCATCGACTGGCTGGCGGCGGGCTTAAATCCGGGCGTCGCGACGCTCTTTATCCAGTCGCACGTGCCCGAGCACGCCGAGCTGCACCTGCTGATGTCGATGATCACGCCGCTCGGGTGGCTCGAACGCGTGCCCAGCTACAAGGATCAGCAGGAACAATTAAAAGAGAAGGATCTCGCCACCTACGGGTTCCTGGGCTACCCGCTGCTGCAGAGCGCCGACATCCTGGTGTATCGCGCCGCCTTCGTACCGGTGGGCGAGGATCAGGTGGCGCACGTGGAGCTGACGCGTGAGGCCGCGCGCCGCTTCAACCACCTGTACGGACGGGAGAGTGACTTCGAGGCGAAAGCCGAGCGCGCGGTGAAGAGCTTAGGGGGACGCAACGCCACCAACTACCGGCAGTTGCGTCGCCGTTACCAGGAGACCGGCGACACCGAGGCGCTGCAACGGGCACAGGCGCTGGTGCAGGCAAACAACCGCATCACGGTCGCCGACCGCGAACGGCTGTTGGGATTCCTGGAGGGTACCGGGGTCACGATCCTGCCGGAGCCGCAGGTGCTGCTCACCGCCGCGCCGAAGGTGCCGGGTCTGGATGGGCGCAAGATGTCCAAGTCCTACGGCAACACCATCGGGCTGCGCGAGGACCCGGATGTGGTGGTGCAGAAGCTGCGCGCCATGAAGACCGACCCGGCGCGCGTGCGCCGCACCGATCCGGGCGACCCGGAAAAATGCCCGGTCTGGGATCTGCACAAGATCTATTCCGATGAGGCGACGCGCAAGTGGGTGAACGAGGGTTGCCGCAGCGCCGGCATCGGCTGCCTTGACTGCAAGCAGCCGCTCATAGAACGCATCGTCGAGGAAGTGAACGGTATGCGCAAGCGCGCGCAGGAATTCGAGGATAATCCGGAGCTGGTGCGTGGGATCGTGGCCGAAGGCGCCGACAAGGCGCGCGACGCCGCCCGCCAGACACTCGACGACGTGCGCCGCGCCATGCACCTGCGTGCCGACTGAGGTGAAGGCGGTGGCCCCATGAAGCTCAAACCGGAACTTAAAATTGTCGTCTCGAACCCCGCGCCCGCGGCGCCGCTGGCGCACGAGTCGCCCGAACAGGTCGAGATGCCGTTCGCGATGGTGAATGGCGAACCGTTCTCGCAGTTACCGCGCGACCTGTACATCCCGCCGCAGGCACTCGAGGTGTTCCTCGAGGCCTTCGAGGGACCGCTCGATCTGCTCCTGTACCTCATCCGGCGCCGCAACCTCGACATCCTGGATATTCCGCTGGCCGAGATCACGCGCCAGTACATGCAGTACATCGAGCTCATGCAGGGTCTGCAGCTGGAACTCGCCGGGGAATATCTGGTGATGGCCGCGACCCTGGCCGAGATCAAGTCGCGCATGCTGCTGCCGCGCCCGGCATTGCCCGGGCTCGACGGCGACGAGGATCCGCGCGCGGAGCTGGTGCGGCGCCTGCAGGAGTACGAGCGCTTCAAGCGCGCGGCCGAAGAGATCGATGAACTGCCGCGCCTCGAGCGCGACGTGTGGCCGACCTCCGCGGAGCTCAGGGAGCGCCAGCTGGTACGCACGCTCCCGCAGGTCACGCTGCAGGAGATGCTGATCGCATTCAAGGAGGTGGTGGCGCGCTCACAGATGTTCGCCCATATTCACATCGAGCGTGAGCGCCTGTCGGTGGGCGAGCGCATGAGCGACATTCTCGCCGCGCTGGGCGTCGCGGGATTCGTGCCGTTCATGCAGCTGTTTCGCCCCGAGGAGGGCCGCATGGGCGTTACCATCACCTTCGTGGCGCTCCTGGAACTCATGCGCGAAGGCCTGATCGACATCGTGCAGGCGGAAGCCTTCGCGCCGCTGCATGTGCGGGCCGCGGCACCCAGTCGCACGCTGCACGTCGTCGCCGACAACACCCCCACCGTGCCGCCGACCGCTTGAGGGCCGACATGAACGAGACATACATCAGGAACGTCATCGAGGCGGCGCTGCTGGCCG
>PLEC01000058.1 GCA_003136935.1 Gammaproteobacteria bacterium | reverse complement strand
CAGCTGGTGCGGATGAAGGGAACTGCAAACGGGACCGCGATGGCGAGCAGAGTTATGAAGCGCAACAGCCCGCGAATGTGCCCGGGACTGGCCAGCGAGCTGGGATCCCCCAGGTCAGTACCGAGCAGCGTCCTGAAAGAAAACGACCCCATATCCATTCCGCCACCCGATACGCCAGCAGCGGGGAAGAAATATGAGGCAATCCAGATAACCACCGTGGCGCCCAGGGCCACTGGGCCCATACGCGCGGCCAGCGAGCGCAGGCCATCCATGATTTGGCCGCCTACACCACCTGGACCACCCGCGCCGCCCAAGCCGCCGCGAATCTGGTCGACAATTGCCTTGCCGCGCTCCTGGGCCACACCACTGAGTTCGCTGAGTCGTTCCTTGGCGAGTTGCTGCTGGTCAAGCACAGTGACGGACGTCAAAACGCCGGCGCTGTCCAGCTCTACCGTCACCGTCTGATTGGGGGCCGGCGCGATGGGCGACTTCCACACCCCCGCAAGCGTGAAGAAATACTGCTTACCGCCAACCGACAGGATTCCGGGCGTGGCATCGGGCACTTTGATGACCGTGCCACGCGGATTGTTGATGTTGTTTGCATTCATGACTCACCCCGTTTAATGCCGCACCCCGTAGCGTGCGCAGCTTAGACCTTGTCTTCCTCGAGTTCGACACATTCTGCAGCCCGGTGCGGGTTGCAACGCACTGCCAACGAGCCGCCGGACGGTAAGCGGCAAGCCACTTTTCCGCACGGCCCTTCGTCATGAAGCTGCGGCGACGGACGCTGGTGTGCGTTTGCCCCCCCGCACTCGCCATCGGCCAGTGGTGGGCCCCCCTGCGCTGCAGCAAAGAGAGAACAATCCCACAAACAGCCCCGGCCCCACGAGCGCGATCACAAATAGGACGTTCTTCATGAATAAGGTAGCGCGAAGACACCGGGTCAGTCAGGGTTACACGCAACTGCTGTCTGTTACACAGACGTGGGCCCAGGGCAAACGTCAGGACAAAGGAGCTCGGCATGAGAGGCTTCAAGATCCTTCAATCGCGCAAGGTGCGGATGTCCGCGTTGCAATGCGTGCTGCTCGCCGTGCCGGTCTCCAGCCTGCACGCGCAGGCAGCGCCACAAATGAACGTTATGTACGAGTGCAAACCTCCTTACAGCTTCAAGTTCCTTTCATGCAGCGGCACCGGCGCCAACGATTGGTGCGACGTTCAGTCCTTCAATGCCGGCCACCCCTTTCAGCGGGGCAAATCAACCTATGCGCAGGTGATGGGTCTCTTACCGCAATGCCACCTGCAGACGGCGGCAGAGGCCCAGGCCGATGCGCGCAGCGCGCTCGCCCCCATGCCGATGCCTCAACCCGGCGCCGGACCCGGCGGATTCAAGGTCGGCGACACCGTGCGTATCCTGAGTGACGGCTGGCAGGAAGCGAAAGTCCTGCAGGTGCACGGCAGTTTCTACGTGGTCCAGCTGCCCAACGGGATTCAGGTTTCGAAACAGTGGCCCACGGAAGTGCGGCGACTCGGAACACTCACGGCCGAGGATCACGCCGCCGGACAATACGACAAGGGTGATCGGGTGCAGGTGCTCGTGAACAGCCGCTGGATGGAGGGTGAGATCCGCGGACAGAATCTCAACATGTACAACATCAAGGTGCCGGGGGTCGATACGGGCTTCGGCGATGATCACGTGGACACGACGCCGGAGAACATTCGCATGTCGAGCACGGCGCCCCCGCCTGCTGCGGCACAGCGGGCTGCGGGACAGGTTCCGCGGGCGGGCTTGGTGAGTTGCGCGGGTAAATACGAGGGTCGATGGGAGCCGACCAACGGGATGGCCGGCATGGAAGTGATTTTCCGCTCCGGTCACGCGACCATTTCCGAAGGATTAGGTGGCCCCATGCCGTTCGACTGCTTTACCGGCGGCGGCAAGGTGGTTTTTTACAAGGCTGGTTCCTTCAAGCCATTCGACTACGACTTCGATATCAACAACGACGGTACGCTGCAGACACCGCTGACAGCGATCAAGAAAATGGGCAACTGAGGTTACCCGGCTCATTATCCTGGCGCTGGCCGCGCTGGATCTCCTCAAGGTTCTGTGAGCCCGATGATCGCTTCGAGGCTGAACTCGTAGCGTTGAGCCATGACATCCTCGCCAACTCCTGGTACTCGAACCAGGGGAACAAGCGCGCGCTGATTGAGAGCGATGGGCTCACGCTGCACGACGCCCACGCGCTCGGCCTGTTCAAGAACGAGGGACTCGCGCCGGATGCATTGGCGCGAGTTACTAAGTTTTTCAAAGACTGTAAGCCCGGCGGCTGAATCCCCTTTCGGGCCGCCTGTCCTTCGTGGGGATCCGCTCAAAGAGAGCGGATCTAGAGATGAATACAACATATTCTTTATCAATGTGTTACGTCTGTACTTTAATGAGCTTTCCGCATAGGCGTCTGCGGGAAATCTAAAATCTCCCCGCCCCTTTGGAGGAATTGGCTCAGGTTGCGCCACTGCGCTAGGGTGCGTTGGGATGTGGATCGTCAAACTCGCGCTGCGGCGCCCGTATACCTTCTTGGTGCTCGTGATCCTGATCACGCTCCTCGGCGTGTTCTCGATCCTGCGCACTCCCACCGACATCTTTCCGAACATCAAGATTCCGGTGGTCGCCGCGATCTGGAACTACACCGGCCTCTCCCCGGATGAGATGGCCACGCGCCTGGTGCTCGGCAGCGAGCGCACCGCGCAGACGACCGTGAACGACGTCGAGCACACGGAGTCACAGAATCTGAGCGGCAAGTCGATCGTTAAGTATTTCTTCCAGCCCAACGTGAACGAGGAACTCTCGTTCGCGCAGATCACAGGCGTCTCCCAGACCGGCCTGCGCCAGGCGCCCCCCGGCACCACCCCGCCGTTCATCCTGGCTTACAACGCCTCCTCGGTGCCGGTCCTGCAGCTCGCGCTCTCCAGCGACACCCTCTCCGAGGCGCAGCTCTTTGACCTCGGCAACAGCATCATCCGCACGGCACTCGCCACGGTGCCCGGCGCCTCCATGCCCTACCCCTACGGTGGCCTGCAGCGTCAGGTGCAGGTGGATCTGAACCCGGACGCACTGCGCGCCCAGGGCCTCTCGGGCAACGACATCACCAACGCCATCGCCGCGCAGAATTCCATCCTGCCGGCCGGCACTCAGAAGATCGGCGACCGCGAGTACTTCGTCTCGGTTAACTCGAACCCGCGCACGGTGGCTGAACTCAACGACATGCCGGTGACCACGCGCAACGGCGCCGTGATCTACGTGCGCGACGTCGCCAACGTACGTGACGGCTACCCGCCGCAGACCAACATGGTGCGCCGCGATGGCCGGCGTGGCGTGCTCATGAGCGTGCTGAAGACCGGCAGTGCCTCGACCCTCGACATCATCAAGGAAATCAAGGCGCGCATTCCTGCGGTGCTTACCCAGCTGCCGCCCGGGTTCAACATCGACCTGGTCGGGGACCAGTCGATCTTCGTGCGCGGTGCCATCTCCGGTGTGGTACGCGAAGCGGTGATTGCCGCGGCGCTGACCGGCCTCATGATTCTGCTTTTCCTCGGCAGTATCCGCAGCACACTGATCATCGCCATCTCGATCCCGCTGTCGATCCTGGCCTCGATCGTATGTCTTTCCGCGCTCGGGGAGACGATCAACATCATGACCCTGGGGGGCCTGGCGCTCGCCGTCGGCATACTCGTCGACGATGCTACCGTCACCATCGAGAACATCAACTACCACCTGGAAGAGGGCAAGGAGGTAGAAGATGCGATCCTGACGGGCGCACACGAGATCGCCACTCCCGCCCTGGTCTCGACGCTCGCCATCTGTATCGTGTTCGTGCCGATGTTCATGCTCGGGGGGGTAGCGCGTTATCTGTTCGTACCGCTCGCCGAGGCGGTCGTGTTCGCGATGCTCGCCTCTTACCTGCTCTCGCGTACGCTCGTGCCGACCCTCGCCAAGTACTGGCTGCAGAAGCACGACCCAAATAAGCACGAAACTGCAACCGGGCTCTTCCGGCGCCTGCAGCATGGCTTCGAGCGCTGGTTCACGCGCTTCCGCGCCGGCTACCACTCACTCCTCGAGCGCGCGCTGGGCGC
>PLEC01000026.1 GCA_003136935.1 Gammaproteobacteria bacterium | reverse complement strand
TTGCTTGTAGCCGCCGAAGGGCACGGTCAGATCGTCCGCGTCGTAGCAGTTGATGTACACCGTGCCGGAGCGCAGCGCCCGCGCGGTGCGATGCGCGATCGTCACGTCGCGGGTCCACACCGCGGCGGCGAGGCCGTAGATCACGTCGTTGGCGATTTCAATTGCCTCCTCGATGGTCTTGAAGGTGATCGCCGACAGCACCGGTCCGAAAATCTCTTCGCGCGCAATCGTCATGTTGGGCTTCACGGCCTCGAACACGGTCGGCTCGATGAAGTAGCCGCCGCTGTCCTCGCGCACGCGTCGCCCGCCGAAACGCAGTTCGGCGCCGTCGTTGCGTCCGGAGTCGATGTACCCCAGCACGCGTTTCATCTGGGTTTCGTCCACTATCGCCCCGAGGCGCGTGGCCGGATCCAGCGGATCGCCGGGCTGCATCTTGCGGCTCACCGCCTGCACTTTTTCCAGCAGCGCATCCTTGATGCTCTCCTGCACCAGCAGGCGCGAGCCCGCGGAACACATCTCGCCCTGGTTGAAGAAAATCGCGAACGCCGCGGCCTTGGCGGCGCGATCCAGGTCCGGGTAGTCCGCCATCACAATGTTGGGCGACTTGCCGCCACACTCGAGCGACAGACGCTTCAGGTTCGACTGCCCGGCGTACTGCATGATCTGCTTGCCGGTCGCGGTCGAGCCGGTGAAGGCGATGCAGTCGACATCCGTGTGCAGCGCGAGCGCCTTGCCGGCGGTCTGCCCGAGTCCCGGTACGACGTTGAGCACCCCCGGCGGAATGCCGGCCTCGACCGCCAGTTCCGCGACCTTGATCGCCGTGAGCGGGGATTTCTCGGAGGGCTTGAGCACCAGTGAATTGCCCGCGGCCAGTATGGGCGCGAATTTCCACGCCGCCATGAGCAGGGGAAAGTTCCACGGCACGATGGCGCCGACGACACCCATGGGCTCGCGCGTAATCAGGGCGAGCGCGTCGGGGCCGGTGGGCGCCACCTGGTCATATACCTTGTCGATCGCTTCGGCGTACCAGCGGATGCAGCGCGCCGTGCCGGGGATATCCACCTTCAGGCTGTCGTTGATGGGCTTGCCCATGTCGAGCGTTTCGAGCAGCGCCAGCTCATCGCCATGCGCCACGATCAAATCCGCGAACCGCATCAGCAGGCGTTTGCGCTCCGTGGGCGCAAGATCCCTCCAGCTGCCCGCGCGGAACACGGCGCGCGCGGAACTCACCGCGCGGTTGATGTCCTCCTGGTCCCCGGCGGCCACCCGCGCCAGGAGCTTCCCGGTCGCGGGATTAATGCAGTCGAAGGTGGCGCCGGAGGCGGCATCCGCGTAGTTGCCGCCGATGAAGGCCTGGGTGCGAAACTGCAGCGAGCGCGAGCGCTCGTGCCAGGAAATGCTGTTGGGTTTTGCGTTCATGATGACGGACCTTCAGGTTCAAAACGTCGCCGGCGTGCAGGCGCTGATGATCTCACACGGCTCGCGCCCGACGTTGCGGAAGCGATGCGGGAGCTGGCTGGCGAAATAATAAGCCTCGCCGGGTCCAAGCACGCGCGTGGCGCCACCCACGGTGAGTTCGATCCGGCCGCGAATCACAACCCCGGCCTCCTCACCGCGATGGGCGAGCATCTCCTCGCCGGTAGCGGCGCCGGCGGCGTAGCGCTCATGCAGCACTGTGAGCTGGCGCCCGGTGCGCTGCGCGGCCACCAGGCGCAGCGAAACCTCGGGGTTGCCGAGCTCGACGAGTTCGTCCGCGCCGAAGAAGGCCTGCGGCGCCACGCTCAGGTCCATGGTGAAAAACTCGGCCAGCGGCATGGGAACGCCGTCGAGCACTTTCTTCAGCGAGCTGACGGACGGGCTCACCCGGTTCTGCTCGATAAGAGAGATGAGTCCGTTGGTGACTCCCGCGCGGCGCGCGAGCTCGCGCTGGGACAGGCCAAAGGTGGTGCGGATGCTGCGCAGGCGCGCCCCGACGTCGACGGTCATGGTGTTTAGGATATTAGACGATAAGGTCAGAAATATCCCTTCCATGGCTGTTTTTGTCCTCTTTATTTATCATTCGTGCCCTCCCATGATCAACCGCGCCGCACTGACTGGCGCAGCGGGCCTCCCATGTCCAACTCAACTCCGTCTTTGCAGCGTTCCGACCTCGAGGCGCTGTGGATGCCCTTCACGCCCAACCGGCAGTTCAAGGCAAAACCGCGGCTGCTGGCGCGCGCCAGCGGCATGCACTACTGGACCCCGGACGGACGACAGATCCTCGATGGGGTCGCGGGACTTTGGTGCGTCAACGCCGGTCACGGTCGCCATGAGATCACCGAGGCGGTGGCGAACCAGCTGGAGACCATGGACTACGCGCCGCCGTTCCAGATGGGACACCCGCCGGCGTTCGCGCTGGCAAACGAGTTGGTGAAAATCGCGCCCGCGGGGCTCGATCATGTGTTCTTCACCAACTCCGGTTCCGAAGCCGTCGACACGGCGCTGAAGATCGCCCTCGCCTGGCACCGCGCGCGCGGGGATGCCACGCGTACGCGTCTCATCGGCCGCGAGCGCGGGTACCACGGGGTCGGATTTGGCGGCATCTCGGTCGGTGGCATCTCCGCGAACCGCAAGGCCTGGTCGACGGCGCTCCTGCCGGGGGTCGATCATCTGCAGCACACGCATGACCTGGCGAAGAATGCTTTCTCGCGCGGCGCTCCGGCACACGGCGCACACCTCGCCGATGAACTGGAACGGCTCGTGGCGCTGCACGATGCGTCCACCATCGCCGCCGTGATCGTGGAGCCCATCGCCGGGTCCACCGGGGTACTGATCCCGCCGCGGGGCTACCTGCAGCGCCTGCGCGAGATCTGCGACCGGCACGGGATTCTCCTGATATTCGATGAGGTGATTACCGGCTTCGGTCGCACCGGCGCGCCCTTTGCGGCCCAGGAATTCGGCGTCACGCCCGACCTGCTCACCGTGGCGAAAGGCATGACCAACGGCTGCGTGCCGATGGGCGGGGTGCTGGTCAGCAAGGCGGTGTACGACACCTTCATGCAGGGACCGGATGGCATCGAACTCTTCCACGGCTATACCTATTCGGCACATCCGGTGGCGTGCGCGGCGGGGCTTGCGACCCTCGATATCTACCGCCGCGAAGGCTTACTCACGCGCGCCAGGACGCTCGCCAGCAAGTGGGAAGACGCCGCGCACGCCCTGAAGGGTCTGCCGCACGTCATCGACGTGCGCAACTACGGACTCATACTCGGACTGGAGCTCGAGCCTGTCGCGGGCAAGAGCGGGGCACGGGCGTTTGAGGTGTTTACGCAGTGTTTCGAGCGCGGCCTGCTGGTGCGTCAGACCGCGGACATCCTCGCGCTCTCACCGCCGCTCACTGTTACGCCTGCGCAGATCGATGAGATGTTCGGCACCTTGAGCGACGTGCTGCGCGGGAAATAGCAGCTGCGTGGGATGCACGCTAAGCGCGCGGCTCACGGCGCACGGGCGTCAGCCCGTGCGCTCGAGGAATTTAGCTGCTGACCCCTATCAGGCGTGCCGCTGCTGCTGCGGCTGGTGATCGTGTCCGCGCCGCACGCGCGAGAACACCATCCACGCCAGCAGCGCAATCACGATCACGCTGCCCACAAGCATTCCCATTTCCGACAGATTGAACGCGCTCGCGCGCGAGGCGGTTATGATCACGGGTTCCACGGCACACCTCCGAAGCTAACGGGATTTCCTCTCACGTCGTTAGCGTCACATGTATAAGAAGAGTGCCTGTAGCAGAGCGTCGTGGATTTGCGACGGCTATCAAGCCGATAGCGTGTTATGTCAGAAGCGCAGCGCCCCGGGCGCGGCGCCAGGCCCCTCAGGCGCGCACAAATCAGCGCCGACGGGCTGCGCCGGCGATCAGCCGCGGCTTTCGAAGATCGCGTAGATCTTGGCGCAGTCCTCGAGCACTTCCCAGGTGCCCGCAAAGCCCGCCGGGACCACGAAGGCATCCCCGGCCACGAAAACGCTGCGTTCGCCGCGCTCGCTCTCGATGAGCACGCGCCCGGCGGTCATCACGCACAGCTCGTTCTCGGTGTAGCGCACGCGCCATTTGCCGCGCGTGGCAGACCAGCGGCCGGCGAAAAACTGCTGGCTGCTGTCGGCGAAGTAATTGCGTACCTGCAATTGCGGATTGCCGGCGAGCAGGCGCTCGGCGGGTGGCTCGGACACTTCCGCCTCTACCGTGCCGTCGAGGCGAACGATGGCAGAGCTCATGAGTGCGTAACACAGGTGTTCATGCCAGGAAATTCTAGCGCGAAGGCGCGCCGCGGACTGCAACATCCGCGGCGCGCCTTCCTGAGAGCCCAGGAGCGGCTTAATCACGGCTCGCGACCTGCGCGGATTCGGGCAGCTCGACCCGCACCGTCACGCGCCGCTCCAGAGCGTAGGCATCGAGGTCACCGTCCGCTGCAGCCGCTTCCCCGTCGCCATGCGCCTCGATGAGAATGCGCTCCTGCGGCACCCCGGCGGCCGTGAGCACCGCGGCGACGCTGCACGCGCGCCGCCGCGATAACTGCTCGTTGTAGGCAACCGAGCCGCGCGGATCGGCGTAGCCGGCGACGCGCAGCCGGGCCTGCGGCAGGCTCGCCACCAGCGCGCCGAGCTTCAAGAGCGGTGGCATCGCCTGCACGCTGACGCCGTCCTCGCCGGTGCGAAAGCTCACATCCAAGCCAAGCTGGTCGGTGCGCTGCAGCGTCGCATCCAGCTGCTCACCGTGCGTGCGCGCCTGCGCGAGGGAACCATCGAGCTGCGAAACCTGGGCGGTGAGCTGCGCGCGCTGCGCCTCGCTCTTGCCCAGGTCCGCGGTCAGGGTCGCCGCGCTGCGCTGCTGGCGGTGATAACGGTCGCCAAGCCAGGCGCCGGCGGCGGCGCCCAGCATCGCGCCCACGGGTCCCGCAGCCACCGCGCCGATGGTGACACCGGTGGCGAAGCCGATGTTCTGCTGGCGGGACGGGGTGGCGTCCGGGTCGTCCGTGCCGCTGGCAGCGCCGGCGTACGCCGGCAAACCCGTCAGACATCCGGCCACACCCAAGCCCAGCGCGGCCAGCCGAAGTTTCGAAGTCGTGATCGTCATGTTGCCTCCTATCGCTTGTCGGTGTGCGGGAACGAAGTGAGTTCCCTGCTACGGCACCATTTCAGTGTGCGCAGCGGGCGCGTGAATGATGCGAATGCGTCAGGGCGACGATGCTTTGTGGCGAAACATGGCGCGGCGGCGCGATCGCATATACTTGCGCTCTCCTACACGGGGATTCGCCATGCCGCACTACCTTCACGCGCGAGCGCGCACGCGCGCCGGCGCGCTGCTCGCCGCCGTTATCGCGCTTCTCGCCTGCACGCCAGGCATCGCGTCAGCCGCGGCACAGGAGCCTGGCGCTGCGGGTGAACCGGGCGAGACCGGCGTGTTGCGTGCCACGCTGCCGAACGGCCTGCGCGTCGTCATCGTGCGCAATGCTCTGGCGCCGGTGGTGGCGACCTCCGTGAACTACCTGGTGGGGTCGGACGAGGCGCCGGCGGGATTTCCGGGCACAGCCCATGCGGAGGAACACATGATGTTCCGCGGCAGCCCGGGGCTGACCGCCGAGCAGCTCGCGGACATCGGCAGCGTTGTCGGCGGCGACTTCAACGCCAACACGCGCGAAGACCTGACACAGTACCTGTTCACCGTGCCGGCGGAGGATCTTGACGTGGCGCTGCATATCGAGGCGCTGCGCATGCGTGCGGTCCTCGACAGTGCGCAGGAGTGGGCCAAGGAACGCGGCGCAATCGAGCAGGAGGTGGCACAGGATATGTCCGAGCCCTCCTACCGGCTGTTCCAGAAGCTGCGCGCCCGCATGTTCGCCGGCACGCCCTACGAGCACGACGCGCTCGGCACCCGCCCCTCGTTCGAGAAAACCAGCGCGCGGATGCTCAAGAACTTCCACGACACCTGGTACGCACCCAACAACGCAATCCTCGTCATCGCCGGCGACGTCGACCCGCAAACCGCCCTGAGCGAGGTGCGGCGGCTGTTCGGGGACATCGCGGCCAGGAAATTGCCCGCCAAACCGCGCGTGCGCCTGACAGCGGTGAAGAGCGCCTCCTTCACGGTGGACACCGACCGGCCCAATGGCTCGCTCATGATCGCGATGCGCGTGCCGGGTCCGAAGGAGCCGGACTTTGCCGCGCTCGAAGTGCTCGCCGATGTGCTCAGCAGCCGCCGTTTCGAGCTCTATGGGCTGGTGCCAAAGGGCAAGGCGATTGCGGCGGAGTTCGCGCTCGATCCGTTGCCCGAGGCGAGTCTCGCCTACGCGGAACTCTCATTCACCAGCGGCGACGACCCCAGGGCTCTCGAGAGCGAGGTGCGCGCGATCCTCGCACGCGTGGCGCGCGAGGGTGTGCCGGCGGATCTGGTCGACGCGGCCAAGCTCCAGGAGCGCAGCGCCGCGCAGTTGCAACGCAACTCCATTCCCGAGCTCGCCTCGGTCTGGTCGGACGCGCTCGCCCTTCATGGACTTTCGTCCCCGGATGAGGACCTCGCGCGCATCGAGAAGGTGACGGTTGCGGACGTCAACCGCGTGGCGCGCAAGTACCTCGACCTCAAGGACGCCATCACCGGCGTCATGCTGCCGCGCGGCTCAGGCGCCCCGGTGCCCTCGCGCGGCGGGTTCGGCGGCCAGGAATCGATCGCGCTCGGGGAGGCGCATCCGACGGCACTGCCGCCCTGGGCGCAAAAGGCGCTGCAGCGGCTGGAAGTTCCGCCCTCGACGGTGCGACCGATCGTGAGCACGCTGCCCAACGGCCTCACCCTCATTGTGCAGCCCGAAGACGTCAGCGACACCGTGAGCGTCTACGGTCACATCCGCAACCGGCCGGAAACCGAGGAGTTCAAGGGCCAGGAGGGCGCCGCCCAGTTGCTCGATCGGCTCCTCACCTGGGGCAGCGAGAGCCTGGATCGGGTTGCGTTCCAACAGGCGCTGGATGCTATCGGCGCCGAGGAACACGCCGGCACCGACTTTTCGGTGCAGTCACTCGCGGAACACTTCGAGCGTGCACTGCAGCTACTGGCCGACAACGAGCTGCATCCGGCACTGCCCGACGCGGGCCTGACCGTCATCCGCGGTCAGCTGGCTCTCGGGGTGGCCGCCCGCAACGCCAGCCCTGGCTTCCTGACACAGCGCTCGCTGCGCGCGGCGCTGTTTCCGCCTCAGGATCCGAGCCTGCGCATGGCAACCCCGGAGTCGGTGCGCGCACTCGATCCCGCCATGGTGCGCGCGTACTACCAGCGTGTATTCCGGCCCGACCTCACCACCATCGTGGTGATCGGCAAGGTAACGCCGGAGGCCGCGCGCGCCGCGGTCGGTAAATACTTCGGCGCCTGGAGCGCGGACGGTCCCGCGCCGGCGATCGACCTGCCGCCCGCCCCCGCGAACCGCCCCGCTTCGATCGCGGTGCCGGATGCGAGCCGGGTCCAGGATCGCGTGGTGCTGGCCCACACCCTCGCGCTGACGCGTTCGGATCCTGACTATTACGCCTTGCAACTCGGCAATGCCGTACTCGGCGGCAGCTTCTACGCCACGCGCCTGAGTATCGACCTGCGCAAGAACGCGGGCCTCGTGTACTCGGTCGCGTCCGTGCTGCAGGCCGGCCGCACGCGCAGTGTCTATCTCGTCGAGTACGCCAGCGATCCGGGCAACGTGGTGAAGGCGGCCGACATGGTGTCGCGCGAAGTTACAGCGATGCAGGATGCGGCCGTGGGCACCGATGAGCTCACCCGCGTCAAAGCGTGTCTCCTGCGCCAGCTTCCCTTAAGCGAAGCGGGTATCGAGGAAATCGCCCGCGGCATGCTGACGCGCAGCGACCTGGGCTTGCCCCTGGATGAACCCACCAACGCGGCGCAGCATTACGTCGAGCTTGATGGGGCGGCGGTGCAGACGGCGTTTCGCAAATGGCTGCGCCCACAGGACCTGGTGCGTGTCAGCCAGGGCCCGCCGCCACTTTGAGACCCTGAGCCTCCATCTTATTGGGGAGGGCGGCTGAACCGTCCGGTCGGTACAGTCGCACCCTCCTATGTATTTTCGCAACCCGATTCCCAGCCAGCCGGCGCGCGAACGCCTGCTCGACGCGGCCGACCGACTGGTGCTTGAGACCGGTGCGGGTCACCTGACACTCGATGCGGTCGCAAAATTCGCCGGCGTAAGTAAAGGCGGCCTGCTGTATCACTTTCCGTCGAAGGACTCGCTTCTGGAAGCCATGCTGGAGCGTTACTTGAACGATGTCGAGGCGCAGGTCGCCACGCGCTGCGCCCGCCGCGGCGGCGCGCCCACGCGCATTGAGCAGTTTCGCGAGCGCGTGCGCGTGCTGCTGGAGCTGCGCCCGGAGCGCCGCGCGGCGGGCGCGGCGCTGCTGGCCGCATCCGCCGACAAGCCGGCGCTCATGGCGCACTGCCGCAGGAGCTACCGCGAGTTCGTGGACGAGATCGCCACGCTCCCGGGAGGCTTTGAGCGCGCCGCCCTGGTGCAGCTGGCGGTGGATGGTCTGGTGCTCGGGGAACTACTGCAGCTGTCCCCGTACACCTCGGGAGAACGATCGAGGCTGGTCAAGGCGCTCATCAAGGCCGCGGACCAGTGCGGGAGGATGCAATGAGACCGGACGCTCGCAAGCTTGGTGCTGCGATTCTTGCCGCGGCGGCGCTGTCGGCCTGCGCGGTCGGGCCTGACTTCCATGCACCGGCGGCGCCCGACACGGCGCACTACACACGCGCGCCGGAACCGGCCGCCACGGTTGCGGCCGAAGGGCGCAGCGGGGCGGCGCAGACCCTGATTGCGGATCGCGACATCCCGGCTGACTGGTGGACCGTGTTTCACTCGGCGCCCCTCGATGAACTCGTACGCCGCGCACTCGCCGACAACCCAGGTGTACAGGCGGCGAGCGCCACGCTGCGCAACGCCGCCGAGACCTGGCGCGCCGAGCGTGGCGGGCTGCTGCTGCCCGCCGTGGACGCGCAGGCGCAGGCCGCGCGCGAAAAGGAACCCGGCGCTGTCCTCGGCGAGCCGGGCCTGCCGGCGGTTACTTTCAGTCTCTTCGACGTCTCGGTCGGCGTGACGTATCGACTCGATCTATTCGGTGCATCGCGCCGCCAGATCGAAGCCCTGCGTGCCCAGACCGATTTCCAGCGCTTCGAACTTGAAGCCGCATACCTCACGCTCGCCGGCAACGTGGTCACGACGGCGGTCAACATCGCATCCCTGCATGCGCAGATCGCGGCGCTCACCGAGATCATCGCGAGTGAACACGACCAGATGAAGGTCGTGCAGCGGCAGTTCGATGCCGGGGGCGCCTCGCGCTCCGACGTGCTCGCGCAGCAAACGCAGGTCGCGGCGAACGAGGCGCTCCTGCCCGGGCTGCAGAAGCAGCTCGCCCAGGCACAGCATCGCCTCGCGGTACTCGCCGGCCGCACGCCCGATGACACCGGGCTCCCGGACTTCACGCTCGAAGAGCTCACCCTGCCGGCGGAACTGCCGCTGTCGGTGCCCGCGAAGCTGGTGCGACAGCGCCCCGATGTCCAGGCCGCGGAAGCACTGCTGCACCAGTCAACCGCGCAGCTCGGAGTCGCAACCGCCAACATGTACCCGCAGCTGAATCTCACCGGCTCGATAGGCTCGGAGACGGTTGCCGCCAGCGATCTGTTCAAATCCGGCTCCGGCGCCTGGAACATCGGCGGCACACTGCTGCAGCCGCTGTTTCACGGTGGGGAGTTGCGGGGTCTGAAGCGCGCGGCGCGCGCGGACCTTGATCGCGCCACCGCGGAATATCGCCAGGCGGTGTTGAGCGCACTGCAGGACGTCGCCGACACGCTGCGCGCCCTCGAGGCGGACGCCCGCACGCTGCAGGCAGACACCACCACCGAGTCAGACGCGCGCGACGCGCTCGCGATTACGAAGCTTCAGTATCAGGCGGGTGGCGTGAGCTACCTCGCCCTCTTGAACGCGCAGCGCACATACCTGCAGGCACGCCAGGTGCGCATCCAGGCGGAAGCCGCGCGCTATGCCGATACCGCCGCGCTGTTCCAGGCGCTCGGGGGCGGATGGTGGAACCGGGAGAACGGGAAGGAGAATCGGCTGTGAATGGTGTTATGAAACGACGCCTGATCATCGTGGTGCTGGTCGTGGCAGTGCTGCTCGGGCTGCTGGTGGGCTGGCACCTTATCGGGCTGCACTTCATGAAGCAGGCCCTGACGCATAATGCGCAGCCGCCGCAGACGGTCACCACCCTGCTTGCCGGCTCCTCCGACTGGCAGCCGGAAATCGCCGCGGTCGGCAGCGTGCGCGCCGTACACGGCGTGAACATTACGACCGAGATCGCCGGCCTCGTCCGCAGCGTCAACTTCCGCTCCGGCGAGGATGCGAAAGAGGGCCAGACGCTGGTGCAGCTCAACGCCGATACGGATGTCGGCACGCTGCACTCGCTGCAGGCGGCGGCGGATCTCGCGGCCACGGTGTATGCGCGCGACAAGGTGCAGTTCGACGCCCAGGCCATCAGCCAGGCGCAGCTGGATGCGGACGCGGCGGACCTGCGAAACAAGCGCGCCCAGGCGACTGCCCAGGCCGCCACGGTCGCGAAGAAATCGCTGCGCGCGCCCTTTGACGGCCGCCTCGGCATCACTACGGTGAACCCGGGCCAGTACCTCAACACCGGCGACAAGGTCGTGAGCCTGCAGTCACTCGATCCGGTGTACGTGGATTTCCGCCTGCCGCAGCAGCAGCTCCCGCAGGTAAAGGCGGGCTTGACCGTGCGCCTCTCCGCCGACGCGTTTCCCACGCAGAGCTTCACCGGCAAGGTCACCGCGATCGACCCGAGCGTCGACACCGCGAGCCGCAACTTTCAGGCCGAGGCGACGGTTGCCAACCCGGGGCATGAGCTGATGCCGGGCATGTTCGCGCGGGTCGCGGTCGCTTCCGGCGACGTGCAGCGCCACCTGACGCTGCCGCAGACCGCCATTACCTACAACCCCTACGGCTCGACGGTGTTCCTGGTGGTCAAGGACGCCGCGGGTAAGGCCACCGCACAACAGACCTTCGTGACCACCGGTTCTACCCGCGGCGACCAGGTCGCGATCCTCACGGGAATAAAAGAGGGGGATGAGGTGGTGACCAGCGGGCAGCTGAAACTGAAGAACGGCACGCCGCTCGACATCAGCACTGCTGCCACGCCCCGCAACGATGTGAACCCCGCTCCGCAGGAGCACTGAGGAAGCGCGATGAAGTTCACCGATCTTTTCATCCAGCGCCCGGTCCTCGCGGCAGTCGTCAGCCTGCTGATCCTGGTGCTGGGCGCGCGGGCGATATTCCAGCTGCCGGTCAGTCAGTTCCCGCAGACGGAAAATGCCGTGGTCACCGTCACCACGGCGTATTACGGCGCCGATGCCAACACCGTCGCCGGGTTCATCACCCAGCCGCTGGAAGCCGCAATCGCGCAGGCACAGGGCATCGACTACCTGTCCTCCTCGAGCAGCACCGGCGTTTCGGTCATCACCGCGACGCTGCGGCTGAACTACGATTCCAACCGCGCCCTCACCGAGATCAACACCCAGGT
>PLEC01000046.1 GCA_003136935.1 Gammaproteobacteria bacterium | reverse complement strand
GCTCCGAGTCAACCCTAGCATGGCCACAACGGCGAGGGGCTGGGGTCCTTTACACTTCGCGAGGTTGTGAGCGGATTTAGGCGTTGCCTAAATTCGCGGCTGACTTCGCACATTGCATAGACACACCTCGCGATCACGCCACGCACCTGACCGTCCACGCTGGCCGGGGCGCCGCATAATGGCGTGGGGAGAAACGACGGCCGTTCGAGACATCGAACGGCGAGACAAAGAAAAAAGCCTACGGGCGCATACGAGGGGGAGGAATTGTCCATGTTCACGCAGATTCTCGATCCTACCGGAAACCTGTTTCTGACCTGGTTGGTCGCGCTCATTCCGGTCGTCCTGCTGTTGTTCCTGCTGGCGGGCCTGCGCATGTCGGCCTGGCTCGCCACGCTGATCGGCTCGATCGTCACTTTCCTGCTCGGTCTCTGGGTCTGGAAGATGCCGCTCGGCGATGGCGTGCGCGCCTATCTTTACGGCTCCGCCACCGGTGTATGGAACGTCGATTGGATCACGTTTTGGGGAGTAATGTTGTTCAACACGCTGGTGACCACTGGCGGGATGGACAAATTGCGGCGCTGGCTCGTGCAGCTAGGCACGCGCGACGTGCGGGTACAAACCATCCTGTTTGCCTGGGCCTTCGGCGCGCTGCTCGAAGGGCTGGTGGGTTTCGGCTATCCTTGGGCGTTCGTCGCGCCGATCCTGATCGCGCTCGGAATTCCCGATCTCGACGCTATCCGCGTCGCGGCCATCGCCAACAACGCGCCGGTTTCCTACGGCGCCTTGGGCGCGCCGATCATCGCGCTCGCGACCGTGACCGCCGGCACGCTCGGCGTGCCTTTCGTCGAGCTGCTGCCGATTTACTCCGCCTCGATCGGCAAGATCGTCGCCATCCTTGCTCTGCTGCCGCCCTGGATTCTGCTCTATTTGGTCTCGGGCAGCAAAGGCATGTGGTCGGCGTGGCCGCTCGCCATCGTCGGCTCGCTCGGCTACATCGCCGGCCAGCTGCCGACCGCCATCTATCTTGGACCCTATCTGCCCGACGTTCTCGGCTCGATCGTGTGCTTCGTGGCGCTGCTGCTCCTGCTCAAGGTGTGGCGGCCTGCGCAGATCATGGCGTATGGCGGTGGACTAGCCACCGGCGATATGCAGGCGGAGGCGCACGGACTCTCGGCCGGTGAAGTCGGCATGGCTTGGCTGCCGATCGCCATACTGATTGCGGTGGTGGTCGCCTGGACCGGCCCGTGGTCACACCTGCCTTCGATCGTAATGATGCACTATGTGGTCGCCGCCAATTCAGGGATTACGCCGGGAGCGACCATCAGTGCCGTGTTCAACTGGACGCCGTTCGTTGGCGGCTCGGCCATCCTGGTGTCCTGGATCATCACGGTGATCGTGCTGCGCGTCAACCTGAGCCAGATCGGCGCAATCTTTGCCAAGACCTGGTCGCAGATGTGGGGCGCATGCCTGGTTGGTGTATTCATCTTCGGCCTCGCCTACGTCTTCAACTACTCAGGCATGGCCGGCTCGCTCGCCAGCGCCTTCTCCAAGCTCGGGGCCGCCTTCATCATTGTGGCGCCGATCCTGGGTTTCATTGGCGTAGCTTTGTCGGGTAGCAATACCTCAACCAACGCCATGTTCGGCACGTTCCAGGCACTGGTCGGCAAGGTGCTCGGCTTCCCCTTGCTGCTGTTGCCGACGTTGAACTCGGTCGGCGCCGAGATCGGCAAGCCGATCGCGCCGCAGACCGCAAGCGTGGGCGTGTCGACCAGTAAGTTTGTGCGCAAGGAGGGCGATGTCATCCGGCACAACCTCGGCTGGACGCTCATTCTGCTCGCGTACCTGGTGGTGATTGCCGTGGGTTTCTACCTGTTGCATCCGGCGTCGATGACACTCGTTCACGGATGAGGTCCTGCGCGGCCGACGAAAGTCCCGCGCTGCAGGCGATCTGGGATGTGGTGTGCGCGATCCCGCGCGGACGCATCTCGACTTACGGAGACGTTGCCCGCGCCGCCGGCCTTGCGGGGCGAGCGCGCCAGGCGGGGACGGCGCTGCGGCTTGCGCCGCGTGAGCTCAACCTGCCGTGGCATCGCGTGGTGGGCGCCGGTGGCCGCATCGTTTTCCCGCCAGCATCGCGTGAGTACCGCGAGCAGGCGCGGCGCCTGCGCGCCGAGGGGGTCACGGTGCGGGACGGCCGCGTCGCGCGTGCCGCCATGACGGACCTGAGCGCGCTGTAGACTCAGCGGGTGCGCGCCGGCGCGAGACGCGCTCACAATGAACCTGGCGGGGCACTTAAGGCACTTACATCTGGCAGCGTGCGCCCGCAGGCGGTGATGCGTGAGCCATTCCTGTCACCGGACGATGAGCGGGGTCACGTTGCACGCACGAAGTCGAGTTCTGACCGGCATGCTGGGAGGCGTACTGCTGCCGCTGACGGGAGCCGCCCAAAGCGCCTGGATCGATGCGCCGGGGGTGCAGGAGCGCCTCGCGGCCGGTGAGGTGGTCGTGACCACCGCGGCGGCGATTGACTCCGGGCGCCCACGCGGGCGTGTATTTGCCGCCGTTCTCATCAAGGCCTCGCCGGAGGCGATCTGGGCGGTTGTGACCGACTGCCCGCAGGCGCCGCTGTTCGTGCCGGAAATGAAGCGCTGCCGCCGCCTCGATGGCGCCCCCGATGGCAGCTGGGAAGACTTTGAGCAGGAGGTTCAGTACTCCTGGTTCCTGCCCACCGTGCGCTACGTCTTTCGCGCCGAGTACGAGCGCCCGCGGCGTATCCACTTCCGGCGCATCAGCGGTGACCTCAGGGACGAGGAGGGCTCGTGGCTCCTGACGCCGACCCGTGACGGATCGGCGACCCTGGTGCAGTACGAAGTGTATGTGGATCCCGGGTTCTGGGTGCCGCAGGTTCTGGTGAACCGCTCGCTGCGCAAGGACCTCCCCACGGCGCTCGCGGGCCTGCGCGAGCGCGTGCAGAGCGCAGCTTCGCGNNCTTCGCGCAGGCAACCGACGCCGACGCAATGACCCGGGCGCGCGGCCGCCCGCGCGACAGCTCAGTCGTCCTCATCCCCGGCGTAGCGCGGCACACCACGATTCTGGCGGTCGCGCGCGTAGCGCGCGACTTCATCATCGGGGCGCTCGCTCACATCACGTGGCAGCGGATCGCACCGCGACTCGCTCGCCTGGCGCACAAAGAGAATTTTGCTCCGCGCTTCACGTTCTACGAGCCGCCAGGCGAGCATCAGCTGCACGCCGTCGGGCTTTGCCTGCGCGAAGGGCCGCGCGACCGCTGAGGCGACATCCATAAGGCCAAATCCCTGCCACGGGCCGGTTATTACGACACCCACGGCGCCGCTGGCGGGCGAGACAAGCAGATCGCCGGCCTGCGCCGGGCGCGCGGTGGCGCTGGCGAGATCAGGTTCCAACAGGTATTCGACCTCGATCGCGACGAGGGTGTCATCCAGGGCGTGGCGCTCGAAGCGCGGCGCGCCCCCGCCGAGCCGCACGACTCCCTCGGTGATATCGCCCGCACGCGACAGCGCGTCGGCGCGAATCGCAATGCCGGCGATCGGCGTGCCATCCGCGGAGTTGCCGAGAAGCACCCGGCAGCCGAGCTCGATCTCGCCGAGGCGCTTTGCCCTGAGTCCAGGGAGCATCTCGATCAGCGGCATGCGCTGTTGGTAGGTGCTCACCAGCCGGTGCACTCCAGGCCGATCGTGTACACGATGCGGCGCACCCCTGGCGCCTGCAACGTGGTGGTGATCTGCGCATCCCACGGGCGGTACGCGGCACAGCCGGGGAGTACCGCGCTTACACTCAGGGCGCCGGCCAGAACGGTGAGTTGTCTGGATATGGCCATCAGGGTGAGGAAGCGAGCTCCAGCTGCTGCAGGCGAGGTCCCGCCACGTTGCCGATACGTACGGCGCCTTCGTAGAGCACGACAGCGAAGACCACCAATGCGATGGCGAGGACGGCAAATGCCCGCACGTGACGCGTTTCAAAGGTCTGGATGGAGCGGGCGTAGGCGACCAGGGCAAGCACTCCGGCGACCACCACGATGGCATCGATGCTGGCCCGCTGCCAGTAGCTGCCACCCAGGTGCAGCCACATGCCGAACTCGTCGAAGGTGAGCGCCATGGCGATGCCATAGGCAAATGCCGCGCGCCGCGCCGAGTTTCCCCGCGGCGCGCCCAGTAAGAGGTATGCCCCGACCGCTGCCAGCAGAAAAATCCCGTAGTTAAGGTGGTGGACGTGCGCGTCGCTGAGAAACAGATACATGTTGGGGACAAGCCGCGCCATGATCAGGAACACCATCGCGCGCGCCAGCATGAAGGTCAGGAGAAAGGCGAGCAGGGCCCGCCGTGCCAGCTCGTGCGCGCTGGGCTGTGCCGGCAGGTCGCGGGGGACGGCCGTTGTCGCGGTCATGAGTCCTATCTTCGCCCAGATGCGCAGCCGCGCGGTAGGGAATGCGTTACGGGGTCGGTCTACGTGTGCTTCGGACACGAAGCGCTGATACCCTGACGTCGGCCGGCGCCGGTGCCTATAATTCACGCCCGTAACAAATGGCGCGCGGGCGCGGCACATGAAGGGGCGCTCAGATGAGCTGGTGGGGCTGGGTGATTGCCGGCGCGATACTGCTCGGGGCGGAGCTGGCGTTCGTGAACGCGCAGTTCTATCTGGTTTTCGTCGGCAGCGCGGCCATCGTGGTCGGCATGGTAACCGCCGTGACTCCAGCGCTCGCGCCGTGGGCGCAGTGGGCCCTGTTTGGGGTTCTGGCGCTGGTCTCGATGGTCACATTCCGCAGCCGCATTTACCACCGCGTGCGCGGCAACCCACCGAGCGTTGATACCGGGCCCGCTGGCGGGCTGATTACCCTGCCGGTCACTCTGGCCCCCGGTGAGAGCTGCCAGACCGAGCACGGCGGCAGCTTCTGGACGGTGCGCAACGACGGCGCCACGCCAATCCTCGCGGGTGCGCGCGCACGTGTCGCGAGCGTGAACGGCCTTACGCTCCTCGTCCGACCCGAAAACTAGTCAACCTTCAGGGACGCCGCCCATGTACACCTCGTACGTCTTCATTGTTCTCGCCCTCATTGTCGTGATCGTGGTGGCGCGCACGGCCACGGTCGTCCCGCAGCAAAGCGCCTATGTCATCGAAAACCTGGGCAAGTACAGCCGCACCCTGCGCGCGGGGTTCCATATCCTGTTTCCCTTCGTCGAGCGCGTCGCCTATCGGCACAGCCTGAAAGAGCAGGCGCTGGATGTTGCCGAGCAGATCTGCATCACGCGCGACAACGTGCAAGTTGGTGTCGACGCGGTGCTCTACATGCAGGTGCTGGATCCGCACCTGGCCTCCTACGGCATCACCAACTACAACTTCGCCATCTCGCAGCTCGCGCAGACGACGCTGCGCAGCGAGATTGGCAAGATCGAGCTTGATCGCACCTTCGAGGCCCGCGGCACCATCAATGCCAATGTGGTGGCCGAGCTCGACAAGGCCTCGGTCGCCTGGGGCGTGAAGGTGATGCGCTACGAAATCAAGAACATCACGCCGCCCAAGGACGTGCTGACCGCGATGGAGAAGCAGATGCGCGCCGAGCGCGAAAAACGCGCCGTGGTGCTGGCGTCCGAAGGTGAGCGGGACGCCAAGATCAACGCCGCCGAGGGCGACAAGCAGCGCGTCATCAAAGCCTCCGAGGCCAACAAACAGCAGCAGATCAACGAGGCGGACGGCCAGGCCGCCGCCATCCTCGCGGTGGCGACCGCCACGGCGGAAGGGCTGCGCCAGGTCGGTGGCGCCCTGAGCGACCGCGGCGGCATTGAGGCGATGCAGCTGCGCATCGGCGAGGAGTACGTACGGCAGTTCGGCAAGATGGCGAAGGAGAGCACCACGCTCGTGGTACCCGGAAACTTGAGCGATCTCGCCTCGGTTGTCACCATGGCCACCAGCATCATCCGCAGGGCATCGCTCACGCCGCCCAGCCCGCCGCCGGCGCGACCCTAGGACCGCGGCTGCTGTTACGGCGGCGTAAAGGTAAAGAACTCCCACATCGCCGGCGCTGTCGCGGCGGCGCCCGACAGGGTGGTGATCCCGGGACCTTCCAGCATCAGGCGCAGGGTGGGGTTTACGGTGCCAGTTGCCCGGAGATGCCCATCAGTCGTGGGCGGCGCGCTCGCTTACGGCCGACCCTCAACAGCGGGCGAGGCGGCAGCAACGCCCTTTCGGCACACGAGCAGTATCTCGTCGACATTGTCCGTTGCAATCATTCCGGGGGCCAATCGCAGCTCTTTCTGGAATCGTAATCCGAGCGGCATGAATGCCCGGTTGTACCACCACATAGCCCGTTCACGATGATGCAAGAGCCACCACATGCCGATGTCAACCAGGCGCGACGAGCGCGGCTGCATTCCGAATGTGGCGCTGCACTCCACCAGCAACTGGTGCTGTGCGAGCTTCAAGAGCAATTGCGGCGGCTCATAGCGGCGTTTGTGGCCCACGAAGTCGTCGAACGAAGTCCAAAGCGCGGGGTGCAGCGGCATCGAGAGCAGCAGAACGCCACCTGACTTTGCAACTCGCGACAGCTCCGACATTGCACGATCATCATCGTCAACGTGCTCGATGATATCGAGGGCGCACACCAGATCGAATGTTTCGTTGGCGAAGGGCAGGGACGCGACCTCGCTCAGCACAACCTGCGCGCCGCGCGCTCGCAGTTTCATGAGCGCCGGCGCGCTGATGTCCACAAATTGCGTACCCAGGATCGGCAGGCGTGGTCGCAGGCCGGGTGCAACTTCGAGCCGGCGTCCGGACGCGGACAGCAGCGATTGCACCAGCGTCCAGGTATTGAACCGTTGCGGCTCGACGAGGCGGGCGCCGGACCATAGCAAGTCGTAAAAGCGCCGATTCTTGGCGAGCAGGTCGCGCTCGCTGCCTGTCTGCGGGGACCCTGACTGCATCATGCATCGCCTCAGTAGTGCGGAGGACGCTCGTCCTCGGGCACGCGCCCGACGTCGCTGGACTCAGCAGCGTGCAGGCGCTGCGTGATTCCCTGGATCTTGGCCGCCAGAGCCTGGATCTCCCGCTGCTGCCGGAAAACCACGTCACTCAAATCGGCGTTGGCACGCTCCAGAAAGGCGATTTTTGTTTGAATCTGCTCCAGTGATGTTTCCACGCTGATCCCCGCTGCACGTATCCCAGATCCGGATGGTAAGCTGATTCGTCGTAGCTTGGACACGCGTGAGATAAGGACCGTGCTAGCGCGGGGTCGATTCGGGTCAGAGCACTGCGCCCGCCGGCGACGGGGTTCAAGCCGGTGGTGCCCCCGGCGCACCTGCGCTGGCAGCTCTGTTCTCCGAAGGCCACTGCGAAAACGCCAGGTAGTAAATGAACACTAGGTTCACCAGCGGAAGCAAGGTCAAGAGGCTGAGCCAGGGTGAATGGCCGACTCGTTTGCAGATGCGCCAGAACGGCACGACCGCAATTACCAAGACGATGAGCCAGGGAAGGCCTAACCAGTGATGATGGTAGAGCATGACCGTCCTCCTGCAGGTAGGCGTTGATACTGTGCCAATTTCCCAGGCTCAGCAACGGGCTCACGCGCGCAAGGAGCGATATATGTTCTGGATTGCGCTCACGTTAACGATGATGCTGCGGTGAATCTGCGGGACGCACGCACGGAACAATCTGCGCCTGTACGGCGGCCCCGCGCTGCGTCAACATCATGAGCGTCTGATCACTACGAACACCGGTAACGGACGGGTTAGTGAGGCGATCAACAGATGAACGACATGGTGCAATTTTCGGCCGAATGCCCCACGTGCAAGCACGATCGGCCGCAAATCGGCTACTCGCGCGAGGAATTGATCCAATTGCTCGAGGCAGGGGCGGACCTCGAGGCATACTGCAGCAACTGCGACGAAACCTGGCCCGTGTCCGTCGAGGAGCGTGCGGACATTGCTCGCGCCCTCGAACGCTCAAAATGAAGTCCCATGGGGGACACGAATCCACGCCCCCCGCTGACAGGACGAGCCCAGGCGTGACAGCTTCATCACTGGTTCGTATGAGCGCGGTCGAGCTCGCCGCGGCCATCCGCTCCCGGGCGGTTTCCTGCTCAGAGGTGATGAGTGCCTATCTGGAGCAGATTGACCGGCTGAACCCCAGGGTTAACGCGATCGTATCGCTGCAGGATCGCGAGCTGCTCTTGCGACAGGCGCGTGCACATGAGACCCAGATGGCGAAGGGTGAGTGCCGTGGCTGGATGCACGGGCTGCCGCACGCGGTGAAGGATCTGGCGCTCACCGCCGGGATCCGCACTACGTTCGGTTCGCCGCTGCTGGATACCCTTCCGGAGCACGACTCCATTCTCGTCGAGCGCCTCAGAAAAAACGGCGCGATTCTTATCGGCAAGACCAACACGTCGGAGTTCGGGCTTGGCTCGCAGACCTACAACACGGTGTTTGGCACCACACTGAACGCCTACGATCAGAGCAAAACCGCGGGTGGCAGCAGCGGCGGTGCGGCCGTGGCGCTGGCGTTACGGATGTTGCCGGTGGCCGATGGCAGCGACATGATGGGTTCGCTGCGCAATCCGGCGGCCTTCAACAACGTGTTTGGGTTTCGGCCCTCTTACGGGCGCGTCCCGGCGGCGGGTGAAGAGTTGTTCCTGCAGCAGTTATCGTGTGCGGGCGCCATGGGGCGCGATGTCACCGATGTCGCGATGTTGATGAGTGTGATCGCAGGCTCCGACCCGCGCGCGCCGCTGTCGATCGCCGAGGATCCACAGACCTTCAGGCAGTCGCTGCAACGCAGTTTCAGTGGCACGCGCCTGGGGTGGCTCGGGGATCTCGGCGGGCACCTGCCATTTGAGCCGGGTGTGATGGAACTTTGCCGTCAGGCTCTGAAACAATTCGAAGCGATCGGCTGCGTAATAGAGGAAGTGCGCCTGCCATCGCCACCGGCGCAATTGTGGGACAGCTGGCTGAAGCTGCGGCAGTGGCTCGTTGCCGGGGAACTGGAGGCCCTTTACATCGATCCAGCCAAGCGGGCGCGGATGAAGCCCGAGGCGCAATGGGAAGTCGAGGGCGGCCGTTCTTTAAGCGCACTTGACGCCTATCATGCCTCGGTCGCGCGCTCTGACTGGTATCGGGCTGCCACGCGTCTTTTCCGGCAGGTCGATTACCTGCTGCTGCCAAGTGCGCAGGTGTTTCCCTTCGATGCCAGCGTGCACTGGCCCAGGAGCATCAACGGTGTGGCGATGGACACCTATCACCGCTGGATGGAAGTCGTCGTGCCCGCGAGTCTGCTTTCCGGTCCGGTGCTGAACGTACCGGTCGGATTCGGCTCGCAAAATCTGCCGATGGGAATGCAAATCATCGGCCGCAATCACGAGGACCTCGGGGTCCTGCAGCTCGGCCATGCCTACGATCAGGCAAGCGGGTGGGTCACACGACGCATGCCNNCAATAACAGGGAACAAGTCCATGCGGCCGAATTTGGCAGGGCCGATCGCGATTGTCCTGATGCTCGCGGCACTTGGCGCGGGTGCGAACCTGGCGCGCGGCGCGACGCCCGCCGGGGCTGCCGCAGCCGATGACGGGCAGTGGCAGATGCCCGCGAAAGACTACGCTGCCACCCGCTACAGCCGCCTTGCGGATATCACCTCTCGCAACGCCACTCACCTGCATCCCGTTTGGACTTTCTCAACTGGCGTACTCGCGGGGCACGAAGGGCAGCCGCTCGTTGTCGGCGACACCATGTACGTCGTCACGCCCTGGCCGAACGTGTTGTACGCCTTCGATCTCACGAAGGAAGGCTATCCGCTACGCTGGAAATACCGGCCGGACGTCAGCTCGAACGCGATCGGTGTCTCCTGTTGCGATACCGTCAATCGCGGTGCGTTCTACGCGGACGGCAGGATCATCTACAACCTGCTCGATGGGCACACGGTGGCCGTGGACGCGAGAACCGGACGCGAGCTGTGGAAGACGCAGATCGCCGATGTCGGCGATGGCGAGACCGTGACCATGGCGCCGCTGGTGATCAAGGACCGGGTCATCGTTGGAGCTTCGGGAGGCGAGTTCGGGATCTACGGGTGGATCAAGGCGCTGGATCTTAAGTCAGGAGCTGTGGTGTGGACCGCCCGCAATATCGGACCCGATGCCGACATGCTGGCAAGAGCGGGCACCTTCAAGCCCATTTACGACAGTGGTAGCGACCTCGGCGTGCGCACCTGGAGCAATGACGGTTGGCGCACCGGCGGCGCGCCGGTGTGGGGATGGATTTCCTACGACCCCGACCTTGGACTCATCTATTACGGCACCGGCAATGCCGCGCCCTATAACGCCGAGCAGCGGCCCGGAGACAACAAGTGGACCGCGAGCGTGCTCGCGCGTCGGCCGGAGGACGGCACGCTCGTGTGGGCCTACCAGTTCACGCCGCACGACAACTGGGACTTCGATGCCACCGGGGCGATGGTGCTGGCGGATCTGGTGGTGGCGGGCAAACCCACCAAGGCGCTGGTGCATTTTGACAAGAACGGCTTCGCCTATACGCTTGACCGCGCGACGGGACGGCTGCTCGTCGCCGAACCTTTCGTGGCGGTCAATTGGGCGAAGTCGATCGATCTTAAGACCGGGCGGCCGGTGATCGATCCGGACAAACAGACGGGAGCCTCACATGGCACCGTCAAGGGCATCTGCCCGTGCCTCGAGGGCGGCGTGAGTCCCTCCTCGCCGCCGGCGTATTCGCCACGCACGCATCTCTTCTACACCTCTACCAACAACCTGTGCATGGACTACAGCGCCACCCCTGCCTCCCGCCTCAAGGGCACGCCGTTCATGGGCATCAACAGCCCGTACACGGCGGGCCCGGGCGGCTATCTCGGCACATTCATGGCGTGGGATGCCGCGACCGGCAGGAAGGTGTGGGAGAACAAGGAGGAATTTCCCAACTGGAGTGGTGCACTCGTGACCGCGGGCGATGTCGCTTTCTACGGCACCCTCGATGGCTGGTTCAAATCCGTCGATGCCCGTACCGGCAAGCTGTTATCCCGGTTCAAGGTCGGCTCGGGTGTCGTCGGCAACCCGATCACTTTCCGGGCTCCGGACGGCAAGCAGTATGTGGCCGTGTACGCCGGCATCGGGGGCGACTGGATGTTGCTCGCCGGGGATGTGCGCTCGGATGATCCCACGGACCTGCGCGCACCGGCCGACTACGTCAAGGACATCGCGCGCCACACCAGCGCAGGCGGCATGATCTGGATCTTCGGCTTATGAACGCACGCATGCTCATGGCGTTGCCGTTTGCGATCCTGGTGCTGAGCTCCTGCCAGCAGCGCGCGGTGAGGAGCACCGGAAGCGCGGCAGCACCGCCACCGGCAGTCGCCTACGAGGCGCACGTGGCCGCCGGCGGCCGCGTGCCGCCCGGCGGGACGCTGCACAACCCCCATCAGGGTGACAAGGCAGTCGCAGCGAACGGCGCACTGCTGTTCACCGCGATGAACTGCGACGGCTGCCATGGCCCGGACGCCACCGGCTCGGTGGGACCGAACCTCGGCGTGGGACGCTGGCGCTACGGCGGTGCGGATGCGGAAGTGTTCATGTCGATCTTCTACGGGCGCCCGAAGGGCATGCCCGCATTCGGCGGAGTGCTCGGTGAAGAGGGCGTGTGGACCCTGGTCACCTACATACGCTCGCTCCCCAAGGCCGACAACCTCGCCACGGAGTCCTGGGAGAAACCGTAACGCGGTGCGAGCCCTCGTCACCTCAGCGGGCGTCCTTCGATGATGCTGATCTTGCCGTCCAGGGCCGGCGGGCTTCAGCGGCGTAAGCGCTTCACGCCCGCGAGCTTGCTGTGGGTGCGTGCCGCTTCGTCTTCGGTAAGGTCTGGCTGTCCGGCGTTGGATTTTTTAACCAGGGCGACGAATTGCGCTGGACTGAGTGCCGGGCTGAAGAAAAAGCCCTGGTACTGATCGCAGCCGAGCTGTGCGAGCAGTGCGAGCTGCTCGGATGTTTCCACACCCTCGGCGATCACTTTCATCTGCAGGCTGTGCGCCAGGGAAATGATTGCACCAACGATGGATGCATCCTCCGGCCGCCGGGTCATCTCCTCGACAAAGCAGCGATCGATTTTCAGCTTGTCGATCGGGAAGCGACGCAGGTAACTCATACTTGAGTAACCGGTGCCGAAGTCATCGACCGATACCAGCACACCCATGCTGCTGATCGCTTCCAGGATGACGATTGACTCCTCGGCGTCGCTCATCACCGCGCTTTCGGTCAGCTCCACTTCGAGCAGCTGCGGGTCAAGATCCACCGCTTCAAGCGCCCGTCGAATCTGATCGACGAGATTGGCGAGTCTGAATTGTGAGGACGCGAGGTTTACCGCCACCCGCAGGTGGGGCAGGCCGGCACGCTGCCATGCTTTGGCCTGGCGGCAGGCTTCAAACAACACCCATTCGCCGATGTCATCGAGGAGCCCGCACTCATCGGCGATTCCGATGAAGGCGCCCGGCGGCAGCAGGCCACGCTGCGGGTGCCGCCAGCGGATCAGCGCCTCGGCGCTGTTGATGCGACCTGTCAAGGTGTCGACTTTGGGCTGGTACTGCAGTTCGAATTGTTCGCTGCGCAGCGCCTCGTGCAGCTCGCTTTCGAGCTTGACGCTCTCCTGGGTAACCGTACTCATGCCCTCGGCATAGCACTGGACATTGTTGCGGCCGCGTTCCTTGGCGCTGTACATGGCGGCGTCGGCGCGCGCCAGCAGCGTGTCCACGCTCAGGGCGTCGCGCGGGTAGAAGGCAATGCCAATGCTCGGTGAGATGTGGACGTCGATGCCAAGCAGCCGCATCGAGGGTTCCATCAGCTGGATCGCACGCGTGCCGACCGCAACGGCCTCCGCGTGGGTGACCGGTCCATTGAGAAGCAGTACGAACTCATCGCCGCCCAGGCGCGCCGTCGTGTCCACACCGCGCACCGCGCGCTTCAAGCGTTCCGCCACTTCCCGCAGCAGGTCATCGCCCGCCCGGTGTCCGAGGGAATCGTTGATGACCTTGAAGCGGTCGAGATCGATGACCACCACCGCAAATTCGTGGGATTGCNNGTGAGGGCATCGTGAGAGGCCAGATGCCGCAGCTGACGGTTCGCCGCCTCCAGACCCTTGGTGCGGTCGGTGACCACGAGTTCGAGGCTCTCGACGTGGCGCTTCAGTGCGCGCTCATTCTGCCACTTGCGACTCAGGGCGCTCGCGCATTGAAGGATCTCGATCGGCTCGAAGGGCTTCTTGACGACGATGAGCTTGTCGGAGTGCCCGAGGCGGCTCAGGAGCTCCAGCCAGTCGTAGTCTGCGTACGCGGAGCACACGACGACCTGGATTTCCGGGTCCAGTGCCCACAGGTGTTCGATGGTCTCGAGGCCATCCCAGCCGGGCGGCATGCGCAT
>PLEC01000096.1 GCA_003136935.1 Gammaproteobacteria bacterium | reverse complement strand
CTCGGCACCAAGCAGATCCGTACCATCGTGGATATCCAGCTGCTGTACCTGCGCAAGCGCCTGGCTGAGCGCAACATGGACATAACCCTTGATGACAGCGCGCGCGACCTGCTGGGCGAGGCGGGCTTCGATCCGGTATACGGCGCGCGGCCGCTGAAGCGGGCGATCCAGCAGCAGATCGAAAATCCGCTGGCGCAGCGCATCCTGCAGGGCGAGTTCGCACCCGGGGACCGGATCCGGGTTGCCGTCCGCGATGGCGCGTTGACCTTCTCGAAAGTGGAAGAACACAAGGCCGCCCGGGCATGAGCCGCTGTTCGCTATACTCATCGCTAAGCCAACACGCTACGGACTGACAGATAACCCATGCCGTTCTACGAATACGAGTGCCAGGCCTGCAAGTACTACATCGAGGTGATGCAGAAGATCACCGATGCCCCGTTAACCAAGTGCCCGTCGTGCGGCAAACACAAGCTCAAGAAGCTGGTGTCTGCGCCGGTGTTCCGCCTGAAGGGTGCCGGCTGGTACGAGACCGACTTCAAGACCGACAAGGACAACAAACGCAACCTGGTTGGCGCGGACAAGGAAGAGCCCAAGAGCGACGCTAAGCCCGCTGAGACCAAAGACGGCAAGCCGGAGGCGAAGGAGGGCAAGGAGTCCAAGGAGTCGAAAGAGTCCAAAGACCCAAAAGGCGCAAAGGATGCAAAGGATTCAAAGGATTCAAAGGAGTCCCGGACCCCGCAGCGCAAGCTGCCGCGCCGCAAACCCAAGGCTGCCGCCCGCAAGGCGCCACGCAAAGGGCGGCGCTAAAGAAAACGATGGAAAGCAGCGCACGTAAGTGGGGCCTGCGGCGCTACCTGGTCGCCGGGGTGCTCGTGTGGCTGCCGATCCTCGCCACCATCTGGGTGGTGAGTTTCCTGCTGCGCATCATGGACCAGACGCTCCTGTTGCTGCCGCCCTCCTACCGTCCCCAGGCGCTGGTGGGATTTGCGCTGCCGGGACTCGGTGCGGTTCTGGCCTTCATCGTGCTGCTCCTGACGGGACTGCTGGTGACCAATCTCATCGGGCGGCGCCTGATCGTCTGGGGCGAGGAGTTTCTAAACCACATCCCGGTCGTGCGCACGGTGTACGGCGGCGTCAAGAGCTTCACCGAAAGCGTCTTCTCGCAGTCCAACGCCTTCCGCAAGGTCGTCATGATCGAGTACCCACGGCCGGGTGCCTGGAGTATCGGTTTCATGACCGCGGAGGACGTCCCGGAGGTGAGCGAGAAGCTCGGCGTGCCGCACGCGGCGGTCTACCTGTCCGTGGCTCTGAACGCCACCGCAGGGTATCTGGTCATGGTTCCGCGCAGTGAGGTCGTGGACCTGGACATGTCGGTCGATGCGGCCATGAAAATGATTATCACCTGTGGGGTGGTCGTGCCTGCGGTCCCAGCTTCCAAGCCGCACCTCGTCACACCCGCCGCCTGAGCCTGCCAGGCAGCGGCCATGGAGTTGCGCAGCGCTTAGAATTTCAGCCGGTTGCGGGGGGGCGGGCGCCTACGTAACATCGCGCGCCTCATGCGTTCACATTACTGCGGACAAGTTAACGAGCAGCTCCTCGGCCAGGAAGTCACGGTCGCCGGCTGGGTGCATCGTCGTCGCGATCACGGCGGGGTCATATTCGTCGATCTGCGCGATCGGGAAGGACTGCTGCAGATCGTGTTCGATCCCGACGCCAATGAAGTCTTCAAGGAAGCCGAACGGCTGCGCGGTGAGTTTGTCGTCAAGGTGACGGGCAAGGTGCGCGCGCGGCCCACCGGCACGGTGAATGCCAACCTCGCCTCCGGTCGCGTCGAGGTGCTGGCCGGGCAGATCGAGGTCCTGAACCGTTCCGAGCCGCTGCCATTCCAACTCGATGAGCAGGTGGGTGAGGAAGTGCGCCTGCGGTACCGCTATCTGGACCTGCGGCGCGACGTCATGAGCCAGCGCCTGCGGCTGCGTCATCGGCTGACGCGCGCCATGCGCGGCTACCTGGACGCCAACGGCTTCATCGATCTGGAAACGCCGATGCTCACCAAGGCGACTCCGGAGGGCGCGCGCGACTACCTGGTGCCGAGCCGTACGCATCCGGGCAAGTTCTTCGCGCTGCCGCAGTCGCCGCAGATCTTCAAGCAGCTCCTGATGATCGCCGGCTTCGACCGCTACTACCAGATCGTGCGCTGTTTCCGCGACGAGGATCTGCGCGCCGACCGGCAGCCGGAGTTCACGCAGCTCGACATCGAGACTTCTTTCCTCTCCCAGGACGACATCATGGAGTTGATGGAAGGTCTGGTGCGGCATTTCTTTCAGGAAGTACTGGATACGGCGCTCCCGAGCCCCTTCCCGCGCATCACGTACGCCGAGGCCATGCGCCGCTATGGCTCCGACAAGCCCGACCTGCGCAATCCGCTGGAACTCGTCGATGTCGCGGACCTGGTCAGGGACTGTGACTTCAAGGTGTTCGCAGGTCCGGCGAAGGATCCGAAGGGGAGAGTTGCCGCGCTGCGCGTGCCGGGCGGTGGCGCGATGCCGCGCTCCCAGATCGATGAGTGCACCGCGTTTGTCGCCCGCTATGGCGCCAAGGGTCTCGCGTATATCAAGGTGAACGAGGCAGCCCGCGGACGCGACGGCCTGCAGTCGCCGATCATCAAGTTCCTGAGCGACGCGGCGCTGAGCGGGATTCTGCAGCGCACGCAGGCCGCCGACGGCGACCTCGTATTCTTTGGCGCCGATTCCGCCAAGGTGGTGAGCGATGCGCTCGGGGCGCTGCGCCTGAAGACGGGTGCGGAGTTGAAGCTCGTCGCCGGCGGCTGGCGCCCGCTGTGGGTGGTTGATTTCCCGATGTTCGAATGGGATGCAGACGCGAAGCGCTGGGCCGCCATGCATCATCCCTTCACGGCGCCAAAAAACGACGCTCCGGCGGCGTTGCGCGCCGCCCCGGGTGAGGCCATCGCGAAGGCCTACGACATGGTGCTCAACGGCTCGGAGATCGGCGGCGGCTCGGTGCGCATTCACCGCCAGGACATGCAGTCGACGGTGTTTGACCTGCTCGGCATTGCCACCGAGGAGGCGCAGAAGAAATTCGGCTTCCTGCTCGATGCCCTGAAATTCGGCGCGCCGCCTCACGGTGGCATCGCCTTCGGCCTCGATCGCCTCGCCATGCTCATGACCGGCGCCGACAGCATCCGCGAAGTGATCGCGTTTCCCAAGACGCAGACCGCGGCCGACCCGCTCACGGATGCGCCGACCGAGGTGAGCGAGGCGCAACTGCGTGAACTGCACGTGCAGGTGCGCGTGCCGCCGCCATCTTGAACCGCTAGCCGCCATGGCGCACGTCATCTACGTGCATGGCCTGTGGATGCCGGGAGATGAGTCCCTGATCCTGCGCCGCCGCCTGGCGCAGGAGTTCGACCTCACCCTGCACTCGTTCCGCTATTCAGCGGCGTACTCCACCATGAACGCCACCACGGCGCGTCTCGAGGGCTTCGTGCGCGGGCTGCACACTCCGGAGGCGCATTTCGTCGGCCACAGCTTAGGCGGGCTGGTCATCCATCGCTTTCTTGAGCGCTTTCCCGATCAACCGCCGGGCCGGGCGGTGTTTCTCGGCACGCCGTGCGTGGCGAGCCGCGCCGCGGAGCGGGCCGGCCGCTTCGCCCCGGTGGCGCACCTCATGGGACTGTCGGTCGCGGAGGAGCTGCTGCAGCCGCGCGAGCGGCGCTGGACGCACGCGCGGGCGCTGGGCATCGTGGCCGGCACCCAGCCGCTCGGTGTGGGACAGCTGCTCGCGAACTTCGACGAGGACAACGACGGCACTATCGCGGTGAGCGAGACGCGCATGCCCGGCATGAGCGCTCACATCGCGTTGCCCGTGAGTCACTTGGGGATGCTGATGTCGGCGCGCGTGGCGCGCGAGACGGGCACGTTCCTGACCGAAGGACGATTCTCGCTTTAGATTTATTGCGGATCTTCCAGCAGCCGACGCAGCGAATAAAGCGCCGCGAGCGCCTCCTTCGGTGACAGTTCGTCCGGGTCGATGGCTTGCAGCGTCTCGCGCAGCGCATCCGGTCGCGGTGCCGGAAACAACGGCAACTCCGCCTGCGCGGCCGACGCGGCCCCGTCGGCTGCGGCGGCGCGCTGGCCTTCACGCTGCGACTCCAGGTGTTCGAGGTAGCGGCGTGCCTCGCCGATCACGCCCAGCGGTACGCCGGCGAGCTGCGCCACCTGCAGGCCGTAGCTGCGGTTGGCGGGGCCGTCCTTCACCGCGTGCAGGAACACGATGCCATCGCCATGCTCGGTCGCGTCCAGGTGCACGTTGGCGCAGCCCTCGACTTCGCTGGCGAGCGTCGTGAGCTCGAAGTAGTGCGTGGCGAAGAGCGTGAACGCCCGCACGCGCGTGGCGATGTCGCGCGCCATGGCCCAGGCGAGCGACAGGCCGTCGAAGGTGCTGGTGCCGCGGCCGATTTCATCGAGCAGCACGAGGCTCCTGGCGGTGGCGTTGTGCAGGATGTTGGCCGCCTCGGTCATTTCGACCATGAAGGTCGAGCGCCCGCCGGCCAGATCATCCGCGGCCCCAATGCGCGTGAAAATCCGATCCAGGGGCCCTAACACCGCGCGCTCGGCGGGCACGTAGCTGCCGACATGCGCGAGCAGGGCGATGAGCGCCGACTGGCGCATGAAGGTCGACTTCCCGCCCATGTTCGGCCCGGTGATGATGAGCATGCGCCGACCGGCTCCTAGGCGCAGATCATTGGGCACGAAAGGCGCCTCCACGAAGCGCTCGACGACCGGGTGACGGCCGCCCTGGATTTCCAGGCGCGGCTCACTGGTGAGTTCCGGGCATACCCATTCGAGTGCGGCGGCGCGCTCAGCAAAGGCCGCGAGCGCGTCGAGCTCGGCCACGGCGCCCGCCGTCGTCTGCAGGGGGCCTAAGGTCTCGATGAGCTTCGTGAGGACTTCCTCATACAGCTCCTTCTCGCGGGCCAGCGCCTTGTCGCGCGCGCCCAGAACCTTATCCTCGAAAGTCTTGAGTTCCTGCGTGATGAAGCGCTCAGCTGATTTGACAGTCTGGCGCCGGATGTAGTCCTTCGGCACGCGCTCGGCGTCACGCCGCGCGATCTCAATGAAAAATCCCTGCACGCGGTTGTAACCGAGCTTAAGTCCCGCAAGTCCGGTGCGCTCGCGCTCGCGCTGTTCCAGCTCCAGCAGGAATTCATCCGTATGCGTGGCGATGCGTCGCAGCTCATCAAGACCTGAGTCGTAGCCTGGGGCGATCACATCGCCGTCGCGCACCAGGGCGGCCGGCTCCTGGGCGATGGCTGCGGTCAGCAGTTCGACCACGGCGGCGTGCTCGCTGCAGCGCGCGCGGAGCTCCTGCACCAGCGGCGAGTCGAGCGGGGCGAGCGCGGCCCGCAGTGCCGGCAGTACCGCCAGCGAAGTGCGCAGCTGCGCCAGATCGCGCGGGCGGGCCGAGCGCAGGGCGACGCGCGCAAGGATGCGCTCGATGTCGCCCACACCGTGAAGGTGGTCGCGCAGCCCGCCAAAGCGGCGCCCATCGAGCAGGGTGCCGATGGCGTGATAGCGGCCGCGCAGGAGCGGCTGGCTCGTCAGCGGGCGGTTGAGCCAGCGACGCAGCTGGCGCGAACCCATGCCGGTCACGCAGCTGTCCAGAACTGCCAGGAGTGTCGCGTCCTCGTTGCCGGTGAGGCTCGCGTCGAGTTCGAGATTCCGCCGACTCACGGCATCGAGCGTCAGGGCACCGGTGCGCTCCTCGACCTGCAACGCGCGAATATGCGGCAGCGCGGACTTCTGCGTATCGCGCACGTACTGCAGCAGCGCTCCGGCCGCGCGAATGGCCAGCGGCAGATCGTCCGCACCGAAGCCCTTAAGATCCAGTGTCCCCAGCTGATCGGTCAGCAGGCGCGAGGCGCTGCTGAGTTCAAAGTGCCAGGGGGGACGGGCGCGCACGACCGTGCCCACGCGGGCCAGGTCCGCTGTCGTTCCACCTTCGGCAAGCAGCAGCTCCGCCGGTTTCAGCCGCTCGAGCTCCGCCGCCAGTCCCTGACGTCCCTCGCCCTGCAACACCGTGAAACGTCCGGCAGCCAGATCCAGCCAGGCGAGACCAAAGTGCGGGCCGTCCTGCACGACGGCCGCGAGCAGGGTGTCGGCGCGCTCATCGAGGAGGGCGGCGTCTGTGAGTGTGCCTGGGGTGATGATGCGCACCACCTGGCGCTCAACCGGCCCCTTGGACGCGGCCGGGTCGCCCAGCTGCTCGCAGATCGCGACGCTCTCGCCCTTGCGAACCAGCCGCGCGAGGTAGCTGTCCACGGCGTGGAAGGGCACGCCGGCCATCGGGATCGGCGTGCCGGCAGACTGGCCGCGCGCGGTGAGGGTGATGTTCAGCAGCGCTGCGGCGCGGCGGGCGTCCTCGTAGAAGAGCTCGTAGAAGTCGCCCATCCGGTAGAAGAGCAGAATATCCGGGTGCTCGCTCTTGATGCGCAGGTACTGCTGCATCATGGGCGTGTGGTTGATTTCAGCCATTTCCGCGCCACTGTAGCGGCTTCGGCGGGAGTTGTTGAGCATGAACATTCTGATCACGGGTGCGGCCAGGCACGCGTCCCGCCTTCCAGGTGAAGTATGCGGTGCACGGTCAGCTGATATAGCCTCGTCTGCATGCTGAGCGACCCGGAACTGTATGAGCTGGCGGCGCGCGTCGGGCACAAGCTGCGCGCGGCAGAGCGGCGCATCGTGACGGCTGAATCCTGCACGGGCGGCTGGGTGGCCAAGACGCTCACCGACATCCCCGGCAGCTCGCAGTGGTTCGAGTGCGGCTACGTGACCTACTCGAATGCGGCTAAGAACCGCGACCTCGGCGTCGCGTCCGGCACGCTTGAGCGCTTCGGCGCCGTGAGCGAGCAGACGGTGCGGGAAATGGCCGAAGGTGCGCTGCGCGTCTCGGGTGCGAACGTGGCGCTCGCGGTCAGCGGTATTGCCGGACCAGATGGGGGCGCGCCCGGGAAGCCCGTCGGCACCGTATGGTTCTGCGCCGCCGCCCGCCAGGAGCGGGCGATCGACATCATCGCCGAGGACAAGCTCTTCGCGGGGGACCGCGCCTTCGTGCGCAACCGCTCCGTGCAGCACGCGCTGCGGCTCATCCTGCGGCTCGACCTGCCGGTGAACCTGACGGGCCCGCCGCGTAGCGATCCGCCTTGAGCGCCGCGGCGCCGCCGCGGGAGGCGACCCGCCGGCTTTTCTTTGCGCTGTGGCCGCAGCAGGCGGCGCGCAATGCGCTCTGCGAGGCGACGGAACAGGCTGTCAGCGCCTGTGCGGGGCGCGCAGTACCCGCACAGAGCCTGCACGCGACGCTGGCCTTCCTCGGTAGCGTGCCGGAGCGGCGCATCGGGGAGCTTCAGGGCATCGCCCGGCGCGTTGCCGATACCTTCGCACCCGAAGCGCCCGTGACTCTCCAGTTCGCTGAGCTCGCGCACTGGGTGAGACCTGCGATTCTCGTCGCGCTGTCCGCGGCCGCAAGCCCCGCGGCGCACGCGCTCGCGCAGCTTCTGAAATCCGAGACTCTGGCGGCGGGATTTGCTCCGGATCTCAAGCCTTTCCAGGCACATGTGACCCTGGCACGCAAAGTCGGGCGCGCGCCGGCCGTGCCCATGACACGTGCGGTGAGCTGGGT
>PLEC01000069.1 GCA_003136935.1 Gammaproteobacteria bacterium | reverse complement strand
GATCCGCAGGTGCTGATCTTCGAGCAGCCGCTGAACGAGCGGATGCGTACCTTCCTGAGGCTGGATTTTCTCTACAACCAGGCCCTTTACCACAACGAAATGTCCAGCCCGTGGGGCAGCCGCGCGGCCATGGCGAGCCTGATCGACATCCTCGCCATTGGCACACGCGGCGACGTGCGCTCGGATGTTCTGAAGGAGCTCGAGAGCCAGCTCGCGACCCTCAACGAGTTCCAGGCCAATCCCGGCGTCGATACGCAGCGACTCAAGACCCTCATGTCGAACCTGCTGCGGCTGCGTGCTGACCTCATGAATGCGGGTTCCGCCTTCCTGCAGCCGCTGCGCGATTCGGAGTTCGTGAGCGCCATCAAGCATCGCAGCGCCATCCCGGGCGGCACCTGCGAGTTCGATCTGCCGGATTACTACTTCTGGCTTACGCAGGCGGACGAGGCGCGCATGCGCACCTTCAGTCAGTGGCTGGGGCTGCTGCGTCCGCTGTGCGATGCGATCGCGGAGTTGCTGTGGCTGACGCGCCAGAACGGCCGCAGCCGTCCCGAGATCGCCAAGGGCGGGGTTTTCGCCATCACGTTCGAACGCGACAATCCGCTGCAATTGCTGCGCATCGCGCTGCCAGCGGCCGCCGGACTCTACCCCGAGATCAGCGGCAGCCATCATCGCTGCAGCGTCCGCTTCCTGACGTGGAACGGGCTCGCGACGCGGCCGACGCAATCGCAAGCCGATGTGCCGTTCACGCTCAGCTGCTGCGCCTGAAGCGCTGACGCTCCAACTCCATGAGCCCTGCACGCGTTAAGTGTCCAACGTGTAAGCGCGAATTGGACTGGCAGACGGCGCCGTTTCGCCCCTTCTGCAGCGAACGGTGCCGATTGGTCGACCTGGGTGCGTGGCTGACGGAGCAGCGCGCCATACCGGACGACTCCGCAGAGAAACCACCTGAGGATTCACCTGACACATGAGATTCCGCTTCAAGGCTCTTGGGCTGCATCTGTTGGGCAGTGCCTGCGCGCTGACGTTGATTCTGGGCGGGCTGTACGTGGGCTGGTATCGCTGGCCGGGGTGGTATCTCAGCGGTGTACTTCGCGTGCTCCTCATCGTGGGAATCGTCGACCTGGCTCTGGGTCCCACGCTGACAGGGATCATTGCCAATCCGCGCAAACCCCGCCGGGAGCTCGCGCGCGACATCGCGGTCATCGTCACGGTGCAGATTGCGGCGCTCATCTATGGCGCGGCAACCCTGTGGCAGGGGCGACCCCTCTATTACGTCTTCTCGGTGAATAGTCTGTCCATGGTGCAGGCCTCCGATATCGAGCCTGGCGAGATCGCTCTGGCGCGCCAACAGAATCCGGTCTTCGCGCCGCATTGGTATAGCCTGCCGCGTTGGGTCTGGGCGCCGTTGCCGGACAACCCGCAGGAAGCGGCAAAGATAGTGAACTCGACGGTCTTTGGCAGCGGCAAGGACGTCGTCGATATGCCGCGTTACTTCAAGCCATGGGATCAGGGTCTGCCGCAGCTGCGGGAGCAGCTCATGCGCCTCGATGACATCAAGCAGTTGAACAAGGCCCAAAAACAGTCGCTCACGGCACGCATGTCCGCAGACGGTCTGGCACCGCAGCAACGTAACGGGCTCATCATGTGGGGCGGCGACGGCGTCCTGCGCCTGCTCGCGGCGTTTGATCCCGTCACCCTGCAGATCAAAGCGATCCTCAGGCCCGACACGGAGCCTGAACTGCCCCACCACCCCGTGACGCTACCCCGCCGGCGCGCTCACTCCTAACCAGTTCGCCAGAAACGCCCACTGGTCGGCGTAGTCATCCACCTGCATCCACACGGGCTTGCCGGCGCCGTGGCCGGCGCGGGTCTCGACGCGGATGAGGATGGGGTTCGGGCAGATCTGCGCCGCCTGCAGGCTTGCTGCGAACTTGTAACTGTGCCAGGGCACCACGCGATCGTCGTGATCCGCCGTGGTGATGAGCGTCGGCGGATAGCACACGCCCTTCTTAACGTTCTGCACCGGCGAGTAGGCGTACAGCGCCTTGAACTGCTCGGGATCTTCGGAAAGTCCGTAGTCGGATGACCACTGCCGCGCGTTGGCGTTGGCGGTCTGGTAGCGCAGCATGTCGAGAACCCCTACCGCCGGCAGTGCCGCGCCAAAGAGATCCGGGCGCTGCGTGAGCACGGCGCCGACCAAGAGGCCGCCGTTGCTGCGGCCATGAATGCCGAGCTTCGCGGGCCGCGTGTAGTGCTCACCGATGAGGTATTCCGCCGCGGCGATGAAGTCATCGAACACGTGTTGCTTGTGCGTGAGCGTGCCGGCCTTATGCCAGGCTTCGCCGTACTCACCGCCGCCGCGGAGGTTGGTTTCCGCGTAGGCGCCGCCCATCTCGAGCCACGCCTGGACCGCCGGCCGGTACGCAGGCGTCAGTGAGATGTCGAAGCCGCCATAGCCGTAGAGCAGGAACGGCTGGTTGCCGTCCTTCGCCATGCCACGCCGATGGGTGATGTACATCGGCACGCGCGTGCCGTCCTTGCTGGTGAAGAACACCTGCTCGGTAACGAATTGCGCGCTGATGGCGGGAATATCAGGCTCGCGCCACAGAGTCGCCTGATTGGCGGCCACATTGAAGCGGTAGATCTTCCGCGGTGTCAGGAAATCGGTGTAGGAGAAGAAGGTCTCGGACTGGGTGCCCTTGCCGTAAAAGCCCTCGATCCCGCCGAGGCCCGGCAGCGGCACGCTGCCGACCGGACGCCCGTCGCGTTCGTACACCATTGCCACGCCGTGCGCGTTTTCCACGTACTTGGCGATGACCCGCCCGCCGACGTAGGTCGCTTCCGCAAGTGCGGTGGTCCCTTCCGGCACCACGGTACGCGCCGCGGCCTGCGGCTCGCGGGCATCCACGGCGATCACCCGGCCGAGCGGTGCGTCGCGCGTGGTCTGGAACAAAAGCTCATCGCCGTGCGCGCCGATGAAGGTATATAGCGCGTCCCACGCTGAAAACAACGGCTCCGCCTTCGCATCCGCGCGCCGCAGGTCAAGAAGTGCTACGCCGTTGTGCTCGTAGCCTTCGACCTGGGTGATGATGAGATAGTGTCCGTCGTCGGTCACGCGTCCGGTCGGAATGCGGGTGCTGCGATCGGTCATCGCATAGACGAGCCGGTCCGTATCCTGCTCGGTGCCGAGCTCGTGGAAATAGATGGCCGGCCGCGCCGCATCGTCGCCCTTGCCATTGGGCAGTACCGGGTAGCGGCTGTAGTAGACGCCCGATCCGTTACGCGCCCATGACACGCCCCAGAACTTGGTGAAGCGCAGCACGTCGGTGAGATCTTTCGCATCCGCCACGCGCCGGAACCGCCAGACCTGCCAGTCGCTGCCGCCATCCGACACCGCATAGGCGACCACGTCGCCCTGCTCGTCGGGAGTGAATTCCGACAGCGACACGGTCGCATCTTCGCGCACCGCGTTCGGATCAAAGAGCACACGGCCCGGGGAATCGAGGTGCTCGGAGACCTGCAGCACGCCCTGGTTCTGCTGGCCATCGTTGTGCAGGTAGAAATAACGGCCGCCGCGCGCCACCGGCAGGTCGTAGCGCTCGTAGTTCCACAGTTGCGTGAGACGCGCCTGCAGCCACGCGTGCTGCGGCAGCGCTGCGAGCCGCGGCTCCGACAAGGCGTTCTGTGCCGTGACCCAGTTGTGCACCGCGGGTGAGTCCAGATCCTCGAGCCACCGGTAGGGGTCCTCGACCCGGGTGCCGAAATAGTTATCCGCTACGCCGACGCGCGCGGTCAGAGGATAAATGGGAGCCGATGCCACCGCCGGCATACCGACCGCGGACTCGGTGACCGTGCGCATGGGCTTGCCGCCAGGTCCCGGGCCGCTCGCAGGTTCGCGGTTACCAAACTCGGTCCCCACGCACGCGACGAGCAGCGCCGCACACCCGATGAGAATCCACGTTGCGGCCCAAAGACGAGGCATGGCCGGAGCTCCTTAAATCAAAGCGCAGCAACGAAGCTGATGTCCGCCGAATCGCCGCCGAGGGTCGTCCCCCGCGCAGCCGACAAAAGTCACGCCTTTTGCCGGCGGAACCGAAACTGATGTCCGCCAAAATCGCCGCAGGCGATTTTGGCCAATAAACTAAGGAAACTTGATCTTGCCGCCGCCGCCGGCGCCGGGACCCGGACCCACGCCGGCGCCGACTTCGGGTACCAAAATGCGGGAGGCTGCTTCGCGGCGCATCTCGCGCGCTTCATCGATGGCCTGGCCGAGCGCGATCTTCACGCCCTCGGGAAATTTCTGTACCGCCTCGGCAAGCGTCTGCGCCTCGATTTCAAACCCGAGTGGCAACACGCCCGCGGGTGTCAGGAGCTGGGTCTGGCCGGAATACAGTACCGGGCGGCTGGAGTCGACCGTGCCGTCGGCCGTAACCGGTGTCAGGCGGCGGATGCTGCCGGCGCGCCGGTCAGTGAAGACATCCTCGCGGTAAAGGCTCTGAGGGTCCAGATCAACATCGGGAAGATCGTTCTGCGCTGCCATGGGTGAGCGTACCTCGTCTGGAACCGACACTTATTGTACACGCGGGATGTACATCCACCGCTCAGGCGGGCGCGGGCAGATCCTGCAGCTGTGCGACGAAGGGCTGGTCGGCCTCAAGAATATCCTCGCGGGAAAGCTGCGCCGGCACCACCCACTTCAGCTGCTGCGCATTCAGGGATGCGGGCGTGCCGCTGAAGTGTTCGATGATCCACAGCGACAGTTCGACGTCGCGGTCATCGTAGGAGTGTGTCAGGCGCATGCAGGGTGTCGCCGCCGTGACATCAACACCCAGCTCCTCGCGCAGCTCGCGAGCCAGTGCCGCGAACTCAGTCTCGTTGCGACCCACCTTGCCGCCAGGAAATTCCCA
>PLEC01000080.1:174-13761 GCA_003136935.1 Gammaproteobacteria bacterium | reverse complement strand
CTCCTCGAGCGCGCGCTGGGCGCAGGCATGCGCTTCGCGGCACCCTTCCTGGCCGCCATGGCGCTGACCGCAGTGCTGGCCTTCCCGTTCGGGCGCTTCATGCCGGGCCTCGGCCAGGACTTCTTCCCGGCGGTCGATGCCGGACAGATCAAACTGCACGTGCGCGCCTTCACGGGGGCGCGCATCGATGAGGCCGCCACGCTGTGCGACCGAATCGAGGCCACCATCCGCGAAGTCATCCCCGCAAAGGAGATCGCGACCATCGTCGACAACATCGGCGTGCCCTACAGCGGCATCAACACCGCCTACTCGAACTCCGCCCCGGTCGGCTCCGGCGATGCCGACATCCTGGTGAACCTCAAAGAGAACCATCACCCGACCATCGACTACGTGCACAAGCTGCGGCCGCGCCTGAACGCGCTGTACGCCTCCGCGACGTTTGCATTCCTGCCNNCAGATCCTGAACTTCGGGCTGCCGGCGCCGCTCGACATACAGGTCTCGGGGTTCAATGTTGACGCCAACCGCGCGTACGCGAACGACCTGCTGGCACGGCTGCACAAGATTCCGGGCGTGGTGGACCTGCGCATCCAGCAGGCCTTTGACTACCCAACGCTGAACGTCGACGTGGATCGCAGCAAGGCGGCCCTGCTGGGTCTCACCGAGACCGACGTAGCCAATGACCTGCTCACCTCGCTCTCGGGCAGCGGCCAAACGCTGCTTTCGTTCTGGATCGACCCCAAGACCGGCACGCAGTACCCGGTGGTCGCGCAGACTCCACAGTTCCGGCTCTCCTCGCTCACCGATCTCACCACCACGCCTATCACTGGGCCCAACGCGCCCACCGCGCAGATGCTGGCGAATCTCGCGAACTTCCGCCGCACCATGACTCCGGCGGTGGTCAGCCACTATGACGCCGTTCCGGTCATAGACATCTACGGCAGCGCGGATGGCGCCGACCTGGGTTACGTCTCGCAGCAGATCAACAAGATCGTGGCCGACACCAAGCACTCGCTGGCGCGCGGCTCCAAGGTAATGGTGCGTGGTCAGATCAAGACCATGAACGACTCGTTCGTGGGGCTGCTGGTGGGCCTCGCCGGCGCGATCATCCTCGTCTACCTGCTGATCGTGGTGAACTTCCAGTCCTGGCTTGACCCCTTCATCATCATCACTGCCCTGCCGGCAGCGCTCGCCGGCATCGTGTGGATGCTGTTCATGACCCATACCCCCGTGAGCGTGCCGGCACTGACCGGGGCTATCATGTGCATGGGTGTGGCAACCGCGAACAGCGTGCTGGTGATCAGCTTCGCGCGCGACCGGATGACGGCCGGCGATGATGCCACGCACGCAGCGCTGCAGGCCGGCACGCAGCGCTTTCGTCCCGTGCTCATGACCGCGCTCGCCATGATCATTGGCATGGTGCCCATGGCCCTCGGGCTGGGTGACGGTGGCGAACAGAACGCCCCGCTCGGCCGCGCGGTGATCGGCGGTTTAGTGTTCGCCACCATTGCCACGCTGTTCTTCGTGCCCACGGTCTTCTCCATGATTCATTCGCGCCGGAGTGAGAGCAATGTCCGACCAGCCCACTAGCCCGTCGGCCCCGCACGCGGGCGACCCGCGGACGCGCCGGTACGTACTGATCCTCCTGGGCGCCGCCCTCCTTATCGCCGTCTGGGGCATAGTCAGCCGTCTGAGCGCTCGCAACGCCCTCGAGAAGCAGGCCGCGGATGCCGGTGTGGTGACGGTGACCACAGTCAAGGCGCACGGTGGCCCGGGCAAGGACACCCTGGTGCTGCCCGGGAGCGTACAGGCCTTCTACGAGGCGCCGATCTACGCGCGCACCAACGGCTACCTGAAGGTCTGGCACACCGACATCGGCACCCCGGTCAAGAAGGGCCAGCTGCTGGCCGAGATCGAGACCCCGGAAGTCGACCAAGAGCTGCGCCAGGCCCAGGCCGACCTTGCGACAGCAGATGCCAACTACGGACTCGCCCGCACCACCAACGAGCGCTGGAAGGGTCTGCTCGCCACTGAGTCGGTCTCGCAGCAGGACGCCGACCAGCGCGCCGGCGATGCGGCGGCCAAGAACGCCGCCAAACAGTCGGCGGCCGCCAACCTTGCGCGCCTGCAGGAGTTGGAGTCCTTCAAGCGCGTACTCGCGCCCTTCGACGGGGTCGTCACCCAGCGCAACACCGACGTCGGGGCGCTCATCAATGCCGGACAGAGCACCGGCAACGCCCTGTTCCGCGTGGCGGACCTGCATCGCCTGCGCATCTATGTGTCGGTTCCACAGCTGTACGCCTCCGCCATCCACCAGGGACTCAACGCCGGACTGGTGTTCGCAGAGCATCCCGGCAAGCGCTATGAGGGCGTGGTTGCCAACACCTCGCGCGCTCTGGATGCCAACTCCCGCACGCTGCAGGTCGAGCTCCAGATCGACAACTCCCAAGGCGAGTTGCTGCCAGGCTCTTACGCCCAGGTGTACTTCAACCTGGCGGGCGTGGATTCGCTGCGCATCCCTGTGAACACCGTGCTGTTCCGCACCGACGGACTGCGGGTCGCGATTCTCGACGATCAGCACCGGGTACACCTGCAGCTCATCACCCAGGGCCGCGATTTCGGCACCGAGATCGAGGTGCTTTCGGGCGTCACGGCAAACGACGTGCTGGTGGCCAATCCGCCAGACTCCATCGCAGATGGCGACCAGGTACACCTTGCGCCCCCGCAGCCGGCGGCCGCCAAGCCGGCAGCCACTGGGCGCTCCTGATGCGGCGTTCTGCCGCAGTTGCACTCGCGGTGCTGGCGGCCTTGGGCGGCTGCTCGCTCGCGCCCCACTACGAACGCCCCGCCATGCCCGCACCACCGCCCGCCTACAAAGAGACGGCCGGCTGGAAGATCGCGGCGCCCGCGGATGCGGTGCCGCGCGGGCAGTGGTGGCAGATGTTCCACGACGAGGATCTGGATGCCCTCGAGGCTCAGGTCAGCACCGCCAACCAGAGTCTCAAGGCAGCACTCGCGCGTCTTGAACAGGCGCGGGCGCAGACCCGCGTCGCGCGCGCGGCGTGGTTTCCGACGCTCACCGCCCAGGCGAGCGCCACGCGGGGGGAAACCTCCGTCTATTCACCCAACTACACGCCAGGCGGCCCCCGCACGGGAGATTCCTTCATCGTCGGCGGTGACCTCTCCTACGAGGTGGACGTTTTCGGACGCATCCGCAACACCGTCGCCGGGGCGCGCGCCACGGAAGCTGCGAGCGCCGGTGATGCCGCCGCACTGAATCTCGCGCTGCATGCCGAACTCGCCACTGACTACTTCAGCCTGCGCGGGCTCGACCTGGAGCAGGATCTGCTCGATCGCACGGTCGCCGACTACGCCCGCGCGCTGCAACTGACGGAAAATCTCTATCACGGTGGGGCGACAGCGATCGCCGACGTACAGCAGGCGCAAACCCAGCTGGAGACCGCGCGTACCCAGGCCGAGGACACACGTCTGCGCCGGGCGCAGACCGAGCATGCGATCGCGGTGGTCATCGGCCAGGAGGCCAGCAGTTTCACCCTGCCCGCCGCCAGCGCTGGCACGCCGCTTCCCGCCCCCGCCCTCGACCCGGGCCTGCCCTCGCAGCTGCTCGAGCGCCGCCCGGACGTGGCGGCCGCCGAGCGGCGCGTTGCCGCGGCCAATGCCGGCATCGGCGTCGCACGCGCCGCTTACTTCCCGGTGTTCAGCCTGGTGGGCGGCGCCGGCACGCAGGCGCTCTCCACATCCAACTTGCTCACTGCACCAACGCAGTACTGGTCCATCGGCCCGCAGGCGCTGCTCACCGTGTTCGATGCCGGGCTGCACGCGGCACAGTCCGCCGCCGCGCATGCGGCCTACGATGAGCAGGTGGCCAACTATCGCGGCACCGTGCTCAGCGCCTACCAGGACGTGGAAGACAATCTCGCGGCACTGCGGCAGCTGGATCGTGAGAACGTGAGTCAGACAGCCGCGGTGACGGCGGCGCAAGGCGCGCTCGAGCAGGCCAACCTGCGTTACAAGGGCGGGATCGTCACCTACCTTGAAGTCGTGAGCACCGAGAACGCGGCGCTCGCCGCGCGGCTGGCGGCGGTCGACATCCAGACGCGGCGCGCGAACGCCACGGTGCTGCTGGTGAAGGCCGTGGGTGGGGACTGGCGGGAAACTCCGCAATAAGCGCCCGGTTTCATCGTATGCTATACCCCCTACCCTATCGTAAGCGGGCTGCGGAGACATGGGACATACACTCCAGGACAAGACCAAACTGCTGCAGCGTGTGCGACGCCTGCGGGGCCAGGTGGACGCAATCGAGCGTGCCCTGGAGAAGGATGCCGATTGCGCCAAAGTCATGCAGCTCACCGTTTCCGCGCGCGGCGCGGCCAACGGGCTGATGGCGGAGCTGCTGGAAGACCATATTCGCGTGCACGTCTCGGACCCGACGCACGACCGGGACCGCGACCGCGCGCGCGGAGCCAAGCACCTGATCGAGGTCGTGCACGCCTACCTGAAGTAGGTGCGCGGCACCCGGTCATTCCTGTGCGCGGCCGGCTTGCTTGCGGCATGCGCATCGCGGGCTGCCGTGGCGGATCCGCCAGCGGTCGAGGCGGCAGCCGGCCCCGGCGTGCCTGTATCATCTGCCGCGGTTGCAGCTGCCGCTCCCGAACCGGCACCCGCTGCCGCGCCCGCTAGCTACCTGCCGCTTCTGGTAGGCGCCCAGTACACCTTCATCGAACAGAAGCAGACGGCGCTCCTGTCGCCTTACCAGGGGCCGTTGAGCCTGCACCCGGACGGCGATCGCCAGGGGACTCATACCATGGGTCTCTACACCGGCTGGGCGCCGGTTAACTGGGGACAGCTGTACTTCGACGCCGAGAAATTCATGGGCGCCGGAGTGAGCGGCACCACCGGGCTCGCCGGCCTCACCAATGGCGATGTGATTCGCCAGGGCGCGCCGGGACTGAAGAAAGAGTTCTACATCGCGCGCCTGTACGCGCGTTTCATGCTGCCGCTCGGCGCCGGAACCGCCGCCGTGGCGCGCGCGCAGGACCAGATACCCGGAGTTGAGGCGACTACCCGACTGGAACTGAAGGCCGGACGGCTCGCCGTGACGGATGACTTCGACAAGAACCGTTACGCCGGCGCCGCGCGCACGCAATTCCTCAACTGGTCGTTGTGGAACAACACCGCCTGGGACTACGCCGCCAATACACGCGGTTACACAGACGGCTTCATGTTGGGTTACATCAGCCCCGGCTGGTCACTCAAGTACGGCATGTTTCGCATGCCGCTGTACGCCAATGCGCAGACGCTGGAAACGCTCTACCGGGCGCGCAGCCAAAACCTTGAACTCACAATCTCACCCACGGCGGTGAGCACCATCATGCGCCTGCTGGCGTACTTCAATACTGCCCACATGGGAAGCTACGCGCAGGCGCTCGCAATCGCGGCCGCAACGGGCAGCGTGCCCAACATCGCGGCCGACGATCAGCAGGGCCGGCACAAAGTCGGATTTGGCTTCAATGCCGAGCAGCCACTCGCCGATGAGGGTGACAGCGGCATGTTCATGCGGCTCGGCTGGAATGACGGCAAGACCGAGGATTTCGAGTTCACCGAGGTCGACCGGCATGCGAGCGTGGGTGGACAGCTCTCAGGGATCCACTGGCAGCGCGGCGATGATCGGCTCGGAGTGGGCCTTGTTGTTGAGGGACTCTCCACGGAGCATCGCCAGTATCTCGCCGCCGGAGGGTCCGGGTTCCTGCTCGGGGACGGACGACTCGATTACACCCCCGAGGAGATATTCGAGACCTATTATCGGGCGCAGTGGTCATGGTCGCACGGCGCCGCCGCCATACGCGTGCAGCTCAGTCCGGATTTTCAATACATCCAGAACCCCGGATACAACCAGGATCGCGGGCCGGTGCGCTTCTACTCACTGCGCCTGCACCTCGAGTACTAAAACAAGATATGACGGAGCAACGCAGAACCGGCCGCACGCTGCTCCTGCTCATCGCCATCCTCGGATGGCTGGGGCTTGCGCTGCAACTGGTGGTGTCTGCGCATGTCGCAGCGAGCGCCGGACGCTCACCCTTCGCCGGGATCCTCGACGCCCTGTGTTATTTCACGGTTCTGACAAACCTGTTGGTCGCGATCGTTGCCACAGTCGCGCTTACCGGGGCGCGCGGCTTTTTTGCATCTCGCGGCGTGCTGAGATTCTGCGAGGCGTGCAGCGCGGCGGCGCAGGCCTTCACGCTCTTGAACCCGGTGCAGGCCTCCTGGGTGGTCATGCCCTGCGGCACGAGTTCCGCAAGCTGTGTCCTGGGAGAGGATGATTCCGCTGCAGCCGGCGAATCGGTCTGTGGCATTCCCTGCTGCTGCTGCGGCATCGGCTGTTCCGCCTGCGGCGGCATCGTCACGCACCGCGCGGGCAATCCGTACGGCCACCCGTGAGGCGATATAAATCCATTTGGGCCGACACGGCAACGTGTCGGCATTCCGCGTCGTCGGTGTTTTCCGACGTGCTAGCTCGAGCGCGCGAAATCGATGAAGCCGCGCTGTACGTCGGTGTGCGTGAGCTGCACGCGGACCGCATCGCCGACGTCCAGGCCCTGGAACCCCTTGACGAGTCGCCCTTCGGCCAGTGGCTGACGGATGCGAACCCAGGTTCCCTTGTCGGACGCGCCGGTCACGACGGCGTCGAACTGCTGGCCAATGCGTGACTCGAGCAGGAGCGCCGCGGCGGACTTGGCGATCTGGCGTTCGACCTTCGCCGCATTGCCTTCCTGCGCGGTGCAATGCGCCGCGAGCGTGCGCAGCTCGTCGTCCTTGTAGGGCGCGGGGCGTCCGGCGAGCGCCGCCTTGACCAGCCGCTGCGTGAGCACATCCGGAAAGCGGCGGTTCGGCGCGGTCGCGTGCGTGTAGTCATCCACTGCAAGGCCGAAATGACCTTCCGCCTTCAGTCCCGGCTGTTTCAATACGTACTCGCCGGCACCGAGGAGCTTCACGACGGAGAGCGAAAGATCAGGAAACTGCGCTGGAGCGGCCTGCTGGCGTTTGACCAGAAATGCGCTCAGCGCGCGCGCATCGGGCGCCCCCGGCAGGGTCTCACCCAGACGCTTGGCGAGCTCCACGATCCGGCTCCAGCGCTCCGGCGCGCGCAGCACCCGTCGCAGGGACGAGGATCCCTTGCTCTCGAGAAACCTCGCCACGACCCCATTGGCCGCGATCATGAAGTACTCGATAAGCTCTTTGGCGCGATTATCCTCGTCAGCCGTGAGGTCAACGAGGGCGGTATCCTCGAACACGGCCTGCGGCTCGAGCGTGGTGAGTCCGAGGGACCCCTGCGCCTGCCGCACGCGCTTCAACACCTGCGCGACACCATCCTGGATGCGCAGCTGCTGGTCCATGCCGGCGACCGAGGTAACTCGCGGCGGCGCCGGTCCTTTGCCGTCAAGCCAGGCGGCCACGCTGTTGTAAGCGAGCTTGGCGCGGTTGACGACCAGCGCGCGATACACATCGGACGCAGTCACCGAACCATCCGCCGCGATGGTCATTTCGATGACCATGCTCAGACGCTCCTGATCCTCGGCCAGGCACGTGAGGTCCGTGGACAGCCGCTCCGGCAGCATCGGGAAGATCCTCGCGGCCGTGTACACCGAGGTTGTATTGGCGCTTGCATGCGCATCGAGCGGCGAGCCGATCGGGATCGTGACGTCGACGTCCGCGATCCCGATCAGGATTTTCACCGCGCCAGCCGCGAGCGGCTGCGTTACGGAAATCTGGTCGAGGTCACGCGAATCGTCATTGTCGATTGAGCACCACAACAGCGCGCGCAGATCCCGAAGTTGCGGGCCACTTTCCCTGGCGGGACCGGTAATAGCTTGCAACTGTGCGAGTGCGGCGGGCGAGAAGTCAGGCTCGAGTCCCTGCTCGATCATCGCGCGATGCGCGAGGCTTACGAGCTCGTTGGTTTTGTCCTGTGGCATTGCGGGCATGATACCCGGAAAGCAGGAACGGAAAGTCCTTGGTGATGGTGATGGACGTATTGTCCGAGGACACCGCGGTCACCGTGCCATAGGTGTGGCGCAGCACCAGGTTCCGCAGGTCATGCACACGGTGCGGACGTAGCGGCCCGTTGAAATCAATGGCCCACATGTTGTTGCCGTCTGCCGCTGGCGGCGTGTGACCGACGATAAACGCCGGGTGCGCGAGATCGAACTCCAGATCAAGCGCGTCGTTGGTGCCGGTGGTCACCGTCAGCGGGGAATCGAAACTGACCTGCAGCGGCACACAAGGGCGATACTCAGCACCCGGACTCCGATGGTGGCCCAGTCTTCCGATGAGGCATCGCTGACCAACACCGGCACTAAGCCTGTGCTCGCGCCGGTCACGCCGCTCGCGCGTGCTGTCGCAGCGGGGCGACGGCCACTGGACCCGGGCTATTCGCGAGCGCGCAGCAGTTTTGTCACGTAGCGCTTGCCCTGCTCACAGGCCTGCGCGAGTACGAGCCCCTGCGCAAGTCCGGCAGCGATCGCAGACGCGAGCGCGCAGCCGGTGCCGCGGAGTGCCGTACGCACGCGCGGCGCCGAGAACACGCGTGTGGGCTCGCCGGCGACAGCGAGCAGATCCGCGGCCGTATCACCGCTTGCGTGTCCGCCCTTCAGGAGTACCGCGGCGGGACCCAGATCCAGCAATGCGCGCGCCTGGCGCTCAAGTTCCTCATGAGTCCTCGCGGGGGCCGCGCCCAAAAGCCGCGCCGCCTCCGGGATGTTAGGAGTCACGAGAGTGGTGAGCGGCAGGAGCCGCGTGCGCAACGCCTCCATGCCTTCGCTGTCGAGCAGCGCCGCGCCCGAGGAAGCCGCCAGGACGGGATCCAGCACCAGCGGCACGATGGCGCGCGGCGGAAGGCTCTGGCTCACGGCCAGCACCGTGGCGCCGCTGCCCAGCATGCCGATTTTAATCGCACCCACGCGACGGTCGGCGAATGCAGCGGCGATCTGCGCGGTAACTACAGGAGCCGGCACCAGGTGAATCGCGATCACCTGCGCGTCCGTCTGTGCAGTCACGGCCGTCAGCGCACACAGCGGGTCACAACCGAAGTGCGCCAGGACCTGTACATCGCGCGTCAACCCCGCCCCGCCGCTGGAGTCGCTCGCCGCAATGACCAGGACTGCGGTCACTCGCCCAGCGCGATCAGCGCAACGTTGAGGTGGCCCTGGGCGGTCAGTGCCCGCGCCGCGCGCCACGCGCGCACCCCGGTGCGACAACACACGACCACGCGCGGCGCGCCCGGCATGCTCAACCGCGCGCTCTCCACCGCCTCCACGTCCACGCGCAGCGCTCCGGCAAACGGCGAGCGTGGCGCTTCCGCCAGACTGCGCAGATCAATGACGAGGTCATTCGGTGCCACATCCGCGGGATCGATGAAGGCGAACGCGGCCCCTTCGGGCTCACTCGCCCCCTGGAAAGAGAAACCACCCACATGCAGGGTAAGAAAATCCACCGACAACAGCCGCCCGAGCACCGGCGGCTGCAGCCCAAGCAATACCGCGAGCGAGAGATGTGCCTGCAAGGTCCCCATGACGCCCACCGCCGTGCCCAGGACTCCGGATTGCGCGCATGAACCGGCCTGCCCCGGCAGGTCCGGAAAGACGGCGCGGTAGCTCGGGCCGCCGCCGCAAAAGACACCCACGTAGCCCTTAAGTCCGAGTACCGAGGCGCTCACGAGCACGCGTTCCAGGCGCTGGCAGGCGTCACTCAATATATAGGTGAGCGCGAAGCTGTCCGCCGCATCCACTACCAGGTCGGCTTGCGCGACGAGCGGCGCGGCGTTGCCAGCCCCGAGTCGCTGCGCCAGCGTCTCGATGCGCACCGCGGGATTGAGCTGCACGAGTGCGGCGCGCGCAGCCTCAACCTTGAACTCACCGATGTTGCTCATGCGGTACAGCGGCTGGCGGTGGAGGTTGGACTCCTCAACGCGATCGTGATCCACAATCGTGAGCCGCCCCACGCCTGCGGCAGTGAGGTATTCGAGCACCGCGCAACCCAGGCCCCCGGCACCCACCACCAGCACGTGAGCCTTGGTGAGACGCGCCTGTCCCTGAACCCCGATCTCGGGGAGGATCACCTGCCGCGAATACCGCTCGCTCATGGTCACGCCGCGGCCGCTGCCGGCGCTGTGGCCGCGGCAACCGCGAGCCATGCACGCGCGCGCGACTGCGGATCAGCAGCGCGCACGATATCGGTCACGACAGCGGCCACATCGGCGCCGGCCGCGAACACGCCCGGGAGACGCTCGAGTGTCACGCCACCAATTGCCACCAGCGGCGTGGCCCCCACGCGCGCCTTCCACTGCGTGATGCGCGCAAGTCCCTGGGGCGCCCAGGGCATGAGCTTCAGCAGCGTTGGGTAGATCGGGCCGAGCGCCACGTAATCCGGTTGCAGGCGCAGCGCCCGCTCGAGCTCCGCATCATCATGGGTACTCACACCCAGGCGCACGCCGGCGCGATGCAGAGCGGGCACGTCGGCGCTGTCGAGGTCGCCTTGTCCCAGGTGCACGAAGTCACAGGCTTCCTCCAGCGCCAGCTGCCAGTGATCGTTCACGACCAGCTGCATGGCACTCGCGAAGCAGCACTCACGCGCCGCGCGGATTTGCGCACGCAACTGCCTGTCCGGGAGGTCCTTGACGCGCAGCTGCACCAGCTTCACGCCAGCGGGCACCAGGCGCCGGATCCACTCGGCGCTGTCCACAATCGGATAGACCCGCGGCAGGCTCATCGCAGCAATGCCGTCCCCACCACCGGGGTCGAGGGTGCTGCAAAGTCACGCGCCTCGATCGGACCTGCCTCGTAGGCGGTGCGTCCGGCGTCCACGGCCTGCGCGAACGCCGTCGCCATGAGCGCCGGATTTCCCGCCTGCGCAACGGCGCTGTTGATGAGCACCGCATCGCAGCCTGCCTCAAGTGCCTGCGCGGCATGCGACGGCACGCCGAGGCCTGCGTCAACAATCAGCGGCACACCCGGGAAGTGAGCACGCAACGCGTGCAGGCCGAAGAGATTATTGAGCCCGCGGCCGGAACCGATGGGAGCGCCCCAGGGCATGAGCACGCCGCAACCCGCCGCAATCAGGCGCTCCGCCACCACCAGGTCCTCAGTCGTGTAGGGAAATACCTCGAAGCCCTCCCCGCAGAGGATCCGTGCTGCCTCGGTCAGACCGAAGACGTCTGGCTGCAGGGTGTCGTCCTCGCCGATGACCTCGAGCTTAATCCACGGTGTTCCAAACACCTCGCGCGCCATGTGCGCGGTGGTGACCGCCTCCTTCACCGAATGGCATCCGGCGGTGTTGGGAAGCACACGCACGCCGAGCTCGCGGATCAGCGACCAGAATGCCTGACCGGAGCGCTCACCCCCGGACTCGCGGCGCAGTGACACGGTGACAATTTCGGCGCGTGACGCGCGCACTGCCTCGGCGAGCACGGCCGGAGACGGGTAGCGGGCGGTGCCCAGCAACAACCGTGAGCGCACGCTGGTTCCATAGAGCTGCAACATCGTGCCTCCGCTAGCCGCCCTGCATCGGCGCCAGCACTTCAACGCGATCGCCGTCCGCGAGCAGCGTATGTGCGCGCACCCCGGTGGCGACGAACTCCCCGTTCACGGCGGTACTCACCACCGCATCCCGGTAGCCGAGCTCCTCGAGTACCGCACCCAGCTGTGCGGCGCCGGACTCACGCCAGACGCCGTTGACGAGAATCCTCATCCGTCACCTCCGCAAAGTGCTGGCCGTTGAGCAGCATCTGCGCCGCACGTCGTGCCAGCGCGGGCGCCAGCAGAAACCCGTGCCGGTACAGCCCGTTGACATACAGCGCATCCCCGATGCGCCGGATGCGCGGCAGATTGTCCGGAAACGCCGCGCGCACTCCGGTGCCGATCTCCAGCACCTGCGCTTCGCCAAACGCCGGATGCAGCGCATACGCCGCCGACAGCAGCTCGAGCAGGGAGCGCGCGCTGATGCGTGTGCCCTCATCGCTTTCGATCATGGAGGCGCCGACCATGTACACCCCGTCCGCGCGCGGCACCACATACACCGGCAATCGCGGATGCAGCACCCGCACCGGACGCTTGAGCGCCAGCTCCGGCAGGCCCAGGAGCAGCATCTCGCCTTTCACGCCGCGCAGATCCGCAAGCGCCCCGCGCGCGGCGAGGCCGGTGCAATCGATGACGGCCCGACCTGGCAGAAGCGCAGCCGAGGCTTCAACTCCGAAGCGCATGCTCACCCCGAGCTCGCCCAGTCTTTTCGCCAGCGCAATGAGCGCGGCGCGCGGATCGAGGTGACCTTCATGCGCGAAGTACAGTGCGCGGCTGAAACGCCCGCGCAGTTCCGGCTCCAGCGCCCCTAGCTGCTCGCGGTCGAGCTCCTGGTACTCTGCGGTGCGGCGCGCGAACTGCCGCAGCTCCGCGACATCACGGCCATGGGCGACGACCAGCGTGCCCTGCAGCACCGTTGCGGGGAAGCGTTCGCGCCACCAGGCGATGCTCTCGGCGCCCAACTGCATCACCAGCGGTGGAGAACTCTCGAGCTCGCACCAGGGCGCGAGCATGCCGCCCGCGAACCAGGAGCAGCCCGCCGCGGCGAGCTCGCCGTGACGTTCCAGCACCTCGACGTGCGCGCCGCGCTCGGCAAGTTCGAGCGCGCAGCTCAGACCCGCGACGCCTGCGCCGATGACCGTGACGCGCATGTCAGGCGTCCTTAGCGCCCGTCGCCGCGCGCGCCACCGTGTCCGCCGGCACGTACAACTCCCCACCACCGGCACGAAACTTCTCCGACATGTCGCGCATCCCCTGGGCGCGCGCCTCGGCCCGCACTTCGTGCGAGATGCGCATGGAGCAGAACTTCGGCCCGCACATCGAACAGAAATGCGCGACCTTGTGCCCCTCCTTGGGCAGCGTGGCGTCGTGGAAGGCGCAGGCGGTATCCGGATCGAGCGACAGGTTGAACTGATCCTGCCAGCGGAAATCAAACCGCGCCCGTGACAGCGCGTCATCCCGTGCGCGCGCTCCCGGGTGGCCCTTGGCAAGATCCGCGGCATGGGCTGCGATCTTGTAGGTGATGACGCCGGTCTTGACGTCATTGCGGTCGGGAAGGCCCAGGTGTTCCTTCGGCGTGACGTAGCACAGCATGGCGGTGCCGAACCAGCCGATCATCGCCGCCCCGATGGCAGACGTGATGTGGTCGTAACCCGGTGCGATGTCAGTGGTCAGCGGCCCTAAGGTATAAAACGGCGCCTCGCCGCAGACCTTCAGCTGCTTGTCCATGTTCTCCTTGATCTTGTGCATCGGGACATGTCCCGGGCCCTCGATCATCACCTGGCAGTCGTGACGCCAGGCGACCTGCGTCAGCTCCCCCAGGGTCTCAAGCTCGGCAAACTGTGCCGCGTCGTTGGCGTCCGCGATCGAGCCTGGCCGCAGCCCGTCACCGAGGGAAAAACTCACGTCGTAGGCGCGGCAGATTTCGCAGATTTCCTCGAAGTACTCATACAGAAAGCTCTCACGGTGATGCGCGAGGCACCACTTCGCCATGATCGA
>PLEC01000080.1:0-143 GCA_003136935.1 Gammaproteobacteria bacterium | reverse complement strand
CGGATGGTGTGGATGTTGCGGCCGGTGGACAGATCCATGACCGTGTCTGCGCCCCAGCGGATCGCCCACACCAGCTTGTCCACTTCCTCGGCCGTGGAGGAAGTCACCGCGGAGTTGCCAATGTTGGCGTTGATCTTCACCAG
>PLEC01000172.1 GCA_003136935.1 Gammaproteobacteria bacterium | reverse complement strand
CGAGAAAGTGCCGCCGCCGAAGCATTTTGTAGTCCTGGAGGGCTCGGCCCACGCACAGTTCATATTCAAGACGAGTCAAGGTGATCGATTGATGAACGAGATACTGAAGTTTCTGGAAGCGCCCTAACCGACACGGAATCGATCGCTGGGCTGCCACAAGGGACGAATCCATCTTTTTGCTGTGTGCGCGAAGTCCTGGTCGAATACCCATTAACAGATGAGCAGGATTCGCCGTCGTCTCATCATGGCCAACACTACTGAACTCGCCCGCTCACGTGTCCGCCATCGGACCAACGGCGAACGCGGGCGGGTAGCACCCCGGACATTTTACCCTCAGTGTCCGAGAATGGGCGTCTTGAAAACTGATCTGCACTTGGAGGGTGAAACGCAACGAGGGTCCCGGCGGTCAGCTAGCGCCGTCTGCGCGCAGCTCCAGAATCTCATCGCCGTTTTTGGCTCGCCTGTGGGCGGCCGGCTCCGCACGTCATCAGACATGTGTTGGGCGGGCAGCCGCGTGGCTTAGTAGGCGGGCGAAGGGTCACACACCATGATCGTACGATGCGGGGGAAGGCATGTGAACCGGATCGGTGGTTCGTGGCTGCGCGCGCACGGCAGAGCGTTGCTTCTGGCGACGGCCGCCGTGTGCGGCATCGCCGGCGCGCAAAGCGATGGACCGGTCACCATCGCCGGACATGTGGCGCGATTCGATCGATCCGGGCATCTGTTGCCGTGGATCGCCTGGACCACGGCGATCGAGCGCGAGATGCAGTTCTACCAGCAGGCTCCAACCGACCACGGCTATCCTAAATTCGTGACGGAAACCTTTCTCGACGGTCACTGGGCCTCCGACCCCGATCGCCGCGATACCATTCCGGCGACTCAGGACGGCCTGGGGATCCTGTCGTACCTCGAGTACTACGCGCTCCACGGGAAGCGCGAAGCGGCCTATCTCGCGACGGCGCGCGCGATGGGGGACTACCTGCTGCGGGAAGCGCTGACGTCCAATGCGGGCCGGTATCCGCGCTTCACGCGCTCGACCGGCACCGTGGGACAGTTTCCGCTCGCAACGGACGCCGGCTCGCAGGGCGACCGTCCCTACGAAATCGAGCCCGACAAGGGGGGCATCGCCGGCTACGCGCTGGTGCGGCTGTTCGAGGCGAGCGCCGAGCGTCAGTACCTGGAACACGGACTGCACAACGCCCGCGTGCTTGCGGCCAATCAGCAGACGGGCGATGGCACCCATTCTCCGTGGCCCTTCCGTGTCGACTATCGCACCGGCGCGGAGCGTGGACCCGTCTCGGGCAACATGAGCTATATCCTGCGCCTGTTCGAGATCCTGCAGGCGCACGGCTATCGGGAGTTTGCAGCGCCGCGTGAGCGCCTGTGGCGGTGGATCCGGCAGTATCAGATCCCCAGTGCTGCGGCGGATGGCGCGCTGTTTGCGCAGTTTTTCGAGGATCACGAGGCGCCCGGCAATCGCACGGCCTGGGCGCCTTTGAATCTGGCGCGGTACCTGCTGGAGCAGCGCACCGCAGTGGATCCCAACTGGCGTCGCGACGCCGGTACACTGATCCAGTTCGTCCGCAAAACGTTCACCCACGTGGAATCTGGCGTGACGGTATGTCACGAGCAGGACGAGGACCGGGACGCCTGGGGTGGCGTGAATTCAACCTACGGGGCGGTCCTGGCCGTCTATGCGAAAGCGATCGGTTCGGAAGCGCTGGCGGGCGACGCGCGCGCGGCGCTCAATTTCACGCTCTATTCAATAGACGATCAGGGCCGGCCGCGCGATCTGGCCAAGCACGCCGCCCCGGGTGGCTGGCAGGAGGACGCGCATACCGACGTTATTCACAACTACGTCGATGCGCTGCGGGCGTTTCCGGCCTGGGGCCGGTCGGCTCAGTGATCAGGACCATGTGACTGAATTCCGTCATATGAATCCCGATGAGGCGGTGCTCGCGCACGTTGATCTACACAGTGAACACTCTATTGCCATCCATTTCGGCTTGATCGATAACGCGGCAGAGAGCTATACAGCTCCAGTAAATGACCTTGCCATCGCGCGTAACGCCCATGGGATTGCGGAAGCAAACTTTGTCGCCCCGCACATCGGGCAGATTTTTGAGTATTAGAGACATCAGCGCCGTTACTGGCCTCTCGGAGCGTAAATGAACGTCCCAACGGCGGGCCAGACACGTCTTGCCATCGTCGGCGCCACAGGCATGGTCGGTGGATACGCGTTGCGCTACGCGCTCGAGCACGCCGCTGTCTCCCGTGTGACGGCGATAGGACGCAGGAAGCTCGGCGTCTCGCACCCGAAGCTGGAGGAGGTCGTACATCGAGACTTCGCGGATTGCTCCGCACTCGCAGAGCCCCTCTCGGATCAGGACGCAGCGGTCTATTGCCTCGGCGCCTATACCGGGGCGGTGCCGGAGGCAGTGCTTCGCAAGATAACCGTGGACTACACGGTGGAGTTCGCCCGAGTTCTCGGGCGCAGCAGCCCCGAGGCGGCGTTCTCATTCTTGAGCGGGAGTGGCGCGGATCCGACGGGACGAAGTCGAATGGCTTTTGCACGCTACAAGGGAGAGGCCGAGAAGGCGCTGCTGGCGGCAGGGTTCCCCTGCGTCTACATTTTCCGGCCCGCGTACATCTACCCCGTGGAGCCGCGGAAGGAACCGAATTTCAGCTACCGGCTGTTGCGCGGGATCTACCCGGTCTTTCGGATGCTGCTCCCCAACCAGGTAATTCGCGCCGACGACCTGGCCCACGCGATGGTGAATGTTGCCGTCAGGGAAAGAGGGGAGCGCGGAGGAGTGGTTTTGGAGAACCGTGACATTCGCGCCTTGGTGGACGCGTGAGTGAGGCTCTGGCGAGCGATGGTGAGTGCACTGGAGTGCTTGAATTATAAGGAAATTGGGCTCCCCGGGTTGCATCCGAGGAACCTCCTAAGTCGCTGAGCCCACAGGAGTTGCGTGACGCGGGTGATCGCGCTACCCCGAGCGTTAGCCGGCAAAACGTGCGCTGTGACGATCGCGCGTGAGACGCGGTGGGACAGCCCGTCTGCAGGTACTCAACCAACAGTCCGCTCCCGGCCAGATTGAGACATCCGGGTTGATAGAATCAAAGCCGGAGAGCGGCCGTTCATTTCACCTAGGCGAAATTTCGGTAGCGGCTAGGGCTTCGCGGGCTGCTTTGAACGCGGTCCGGATAAATTCTGTAACAATTTGTCGAATTCGAATCCGGCGGTTCGTCGTCTACACAAAGCCTCGAGACGAACGGAGGGGGTAAAGAACATGGCAAAGCTTGTATTCGGTTTGCAGCAGTCCTTGGACGGCTACGTCGACCACCTGGAAATGGGGCCACCTGGCCCCGCGCTCTCTCGTCACTTCGTAGAGCACGTGCGCGACCTAGCCGGCTGTGTGTATGGTCGCCGCACGTACGAGATCATGCGTTATTGGGACGAAGACCAGCCCGATTGGGACGCGGAGGATCTCGACTTCGCGGCGGCGTGGCGAAGCCTACCAAAGTGGGTTGTGTCGCGCTCGTTGAAGGCAGTCGGCCCCAACGCCACGCTGGTCCAGAATGACGTCGGGACCGCGCTGCGCGAGCTCAAGGCTCGGCTCGTCGGGGAGATTGACGTCGCCGGACCAGACTTGGTGCGAAGCCTGACCGATCTTGGTCTTGTTGATGAGTATCGACTCTATTTCCGCCCCTTCGTGCTCGGTCACGGCACGCCATTCTTCGCCGGCCCCCGGCCGCCGCTCCGCCTCGTGGCCAGCGATCTCGTCGGCGAGGGCGTGATTAGATTGACCTACGTTCCCGGTTAATCGCGCGACTTACCCGACCGGCTTTGGGGTCTACACGGGAATAGAGAACTGACCGGCGATAAGCGGCCACTTTGAGACGTAGACGCGACTAAATTGGAGGCCATGAAGCGGTCGTTCGATGAACCCAGCAGACTATCGCGACCGGTTCCTCCGGGTCGAGACCGGCGCTCCAACCCATCTGACGGCACGCGGCCAGAGTAGTCCCCGCACAGCACAATCTGGCTGCCGTATAGCGAACAGCTATGCTGTTTTGGATAGCTGTGCTGTGGGTTCGTCGCTCAGAGACGAACCGGCCGTCTAAATGCCTGGAGGACACGCGAGGCGAGCTCGCTCGCAAAGGCCTCACTCACCGGCGCATGTCCAATGATTCGCCGAAAATAAAGTGGTCCTGTCAGCGCGTCAATGAGCAGGTCGGCGTCGGTATCCCGAGGCAGTTCTCCGGCCGCGATGGCCTGTTGGACCAGGTCTAAATTCATGGCTCGTCGCGGCAGATAGAAACGTTCGAGGAAGAGTCGCCGAAGCACGGGATCTTCCTGAACATCACTGATCAGGCGGACGGCGACGGGTGAGTCCTTCGAATGAAGCCACTCCGCGCCGCGGACCACACTCTGATGCAGTCGTTCGAGTGGCGATCCCTCAAGCGGTGGCGCCAGCGCCGGCTTCACCCGCGCCAGAAATGCGTCGAGCATGACCGCCTCCTTGCTCTTCCACCAACGATACAGAGTGGCCGTGCTCACGCCTGCCTGCCTGGCCAATTCCTGCGCCGATACTGACGCAATCCCCCGTTTCTTCAGCAGACGGTAAGCCGCCCGGAGAATGGCTTGCTTTGAAGCGTCGCTTCGAGGTCGGCCGCGGGGGCGGGGCTTGGAGTTTCGTGATTTGCGCATCGGCACGGCCTGTTCACAGCGCTTCGGTAAATACGACAATAGCAGTTTCGTTTTTAGTTGACAAGACTACTGCGCAGTGATTATAAACAAAAACACTCGTTTCGTTATTAGGGGGATGCCATGGCGCAAGTATGGTTGATCACGGGAAGCGCTCGGGGGCAGGTGCTTGAGCTGATTCCGCCGTACACGCAGACGGAGCTCTCAGGTCCCGCACAAGCTACCGATCCTCGCGCAGTTCCACTCGAGAAGGTTGTCGCCGACGTGATGCGCCTGCTCGGCGAGTCCACCAGCGAAATCATCGTCGACGAAGTCCGCGAGTCGCGCTGGGCAGAACGGACCGGGCTCTACGACGCGCTATTCGCGAAGCGCAATGAGGGGACCGGCTAACGCGCAAGTATCGTCGATCAGACGGCGCATTCCGCGTCGGCTAACCAGATTCGACAAAGGAGACACGTATGAAGAATCACGTTTGGCTCATCACTGGGAGCTCTCGCGGTCTCGGCCGTGCGCTCGCTGAAGCGGTTCTCGCTGCGGGACACAAGCTCGTCGCTACCGCACGGAATCCGAAACAGCTCTCGCCGCTGGTCGAGCGCTACGGCGACCAAGTTCGCGCGGTAGCTCTCGACGTAACAGACGAGCGCGCCGCGGCGGCAGCGATCCAAGCGGCAGTCGACTCGTTCGGCCGTCTCGACGTGCTCGTCAACAACGCTGGCTACGGCGACCTCGCTTCGATCGAAGACACGAGCATGAAGGACTTCCGCGCGCAGATCGAAACGAATCTGTTCGGCGTGATCAACGTGACCAAGGCTGCGATTCCGCTGATGCGGCGCCAAGGATCTGGGCACATCATGCAGTTCGCATCGGTGGGTGGACGAGTCGGGCCGATGGGGCGCGGCGCGTACGCGGCGGCGAAGTGGGGCGTCGAGGGCTTTTCGGAAGTCCTTCTGAAGGAGGTCGGCCCCTTCGGCATCAAGGTGACCATCATCGAGCCAGGCGGATTCCGTACCGACTTCGCAGGCGCTTCCACGAACATCGCGCCCGGGAACCCGATCTACGCGGCCACGGTCGGAGCGACCGCGCGTTTTCAACGCGAGTACAACGGCAAGCAGCCAGGCGATCCGGCGCGCGCCGCCGCTGCACTGATGCAGATCGCCGGCCTCGAGGCACCGCCGTTGCGGTTGCCGCTCGGCAGCGATGCCGCGCGCGCGGTCGAGGAAGCCGAGCTCGCTCGCATCGCGTCCGACAAGCGGTGGAAGGAGCTCAGCATGTCTACCGACTTCCCGCTGAACGCGTAGTGCCAGCACAGAACCCTTAACCGTTTCACCCACACAAAGGATCAAGTCACATGTCGAAGAACAACGGCAATACGAAAGCAAAGACCTGGCTCATCACCGGCGCTTCGAGCGGTCTCGGCTATACGTTGGCAGAGTACGCGCTGCAGCAGGGCGACCGCGTCGCGCTCGGAGCGCGCTCGCAGGCCGCGATGAGCGCTCTCGCGGCCCGTTACCCGGATAGGGCGCTCGCCCTAGCGCTGGACGTCACGAACGCAGAGCAACGCGCCGCTGCGGTTCAGCAGACGGAGCAGCGGTTCGGCGTGATTGATGTTCTCGTCAACAACGCGGGCATCGACTACATCGGTGCAATCGAGGAGCAAGAGGAGCGCGACTACCGCGCGATCTTCGAGGTGAACTTCTTCGGCGCGGTGTCCATGCTGCGCCTGGTCCTGCCCGGAATGCGCGCACGCAAGCAGGGCACGATCGTCAACGTCTCGTCGATGGACGGCATCGCGAGCCTCCCAGTGAATGGCTTTTACTCGTCGAGCAAGTTCGCTCTCGAAGGCTTGACGGAGTCGCTGTGGCAAGAAATCGAGCCGATCGGCTTACGCGCGTTCTTGGTCGAGCCGGGCTCGTTCCGCACCGGGCTCGCGGATCGCACGAAGTTCTCGGGCGCCCCGATCGAGGCGTACGCGGCGACTTCCGGAGCGTTCCGCAAGGTCATGGCGACCATGACCCCGGAGATGTTTCCTGGTGACCCTGTTCGGGCAGCCGAGGCGATCTACGAGGTCGTGGCCTCGGATCGTCCGCGCCACTGGGTCATCCTCGGAAGCGATGCGTATCGTCTGATCGGCGCGAAGCTGGACAAGCTGCGTGCCGAGTACGACGCGGGCCGCGAGATGGCTTTTCGCACCGACTACCCTGGAAGCGCGAAAGCGATTCTCTGACCAGCGCCGACCGCCGGATCAAAAGGCAATTGTCGGGGGAATTTCATGAGGGGCGATGGTTCGTCGAACGAGGAAGGACTAAAAACCGGTCGGAGATATCGAACCGACCGAACAGTAGGGATTAGCGACGGCGGTTTCGCTGACGCTCCTGATCCTCGACGTACGACCTCCTGAAGGCGGCGTGTCCCAACTCGTGCACGGGCTCGTCCTGATTGCACCGAGGCTCGGGACCTTCGCGCTGAACTTCGCAATCGTTGCGTACTACTTGCTCGCCCACCACCTGATTTTCGCCTCACTCATAAGCTCTAGAGCCACGCGCTGCGGTTTTCCACGAACTGGTGGCAGGATAGCAGACGGTCGCGAGAGACAGCTTCGGGTCAATTGCGGACTTGGCGAGTNNCTGTGACGATCGCTCGTGAGACGAGTTGGGACAGCCCGTCGGAGGTACTCAACCAACATTCCGCTCCCGGCCAAGAGCGGACTTCCAACCCCTCGAATTGGGTTTCTCTAAACCGGTCGTTCCCGACGGCAAACTCCCCCTGGTTGCCAACCCCGGAAGCATCCGTGACCATGACGCACAGGTGGCCAGCGGCTCTACCCGGTCGAAATTAGATAGCACTCATGTGGGGAACCCTTATGCGAAATTCCAACATTTGCACCGGGATTTGTGCGGTCCTTCTGGGCGTCTACGCAAGCACGTCACACACCCAAACCTCGCAAAAATCTAGCGGGGGAAAGACAGTTCCGCTCATCCTTGAGAAGGCAGAAGGTGAGCGGCGCGTTGTGCGCGGGTGGCCGGGTCACCCCGATCCTGGAGAGAGCTTCATCGTGAAAGTAGATCCAAAGAACGGCGGCTCCTCGCATTTGGTATTTCTGACGGCGAGCCTAGCTCCTGGAAAGGAAATCGTAACGCATAGGCACCCAGATGCAGACGAGATCCTATTCCTTCAGACTGGAACCGCTCGGGTGCATTTGGGAGATATGGTGAGAGAGGTGCATGCTGGCGCTACGGTTTTTATCCCTGCTAACACATGGATTGCCGTCTCAAATATCGGAAGCGGTGCCATCGAGGTGTTAAGCGTCTTTTCGGCGCCAGGTTTTGAAGAGTATATGCGGGCCGGTTCCGTGCGCGAGGGAGAGAAGAATGTTCCGTTGTCACCCGCGGAGGACGAAGCGATTCAGAAGCAGCACTCGCACGCCGTGATCTACAAAGAACCATAGTTTGCTAGGCGCAACCATTTCTTTGGTGCCGCTCGCCAGATTGATCCTCCCAAGAGGGGACGGCGCGGCTCAAGGCAAATGCGGAGAAGGCCATGATGCACCCTAAAGGTCACCTATTGCTCGTTTGCTTCCTGCTTTCCAGGGTCTGCGCAGCTTCTGATCTCCCCGCGCAGAGCACGACAGGTCCGACTATCAGGATTGATAGCGGGGTGGTTGAGGGCACTTATGCGTCAGATAATCCCAAGCTCGTCCTCTTCCGCGGAATTCCCTACGCCGCTGCGCCGGTGGGTAAATTGCGTTGGAAGCCACCGGAGCCGCCCTCACCATGGCACGGCACCCGCAAAGCAAATGAGCTGAGTGCCGCCTGTCCTCAAGGCGATTTCCTGTACCACGCCATCCAGCGCACCGTGAGCACGGTGGGCGGTGCCCCCTCGTTGGTTCGCCCTGTGGGCGTGACCAGCGAAGACTGTTTGTACCTGAACGTGTTGACGACCGGTCTTCACGGCAAACACCCGCAGCCCGTGATGGTATGGCTGCACGGCGGCGGTGGCGCTTACGGCCGCGGCGACGACAGTTTCGACGCCCTGGCAACCAAGGGGGTGGTTGTGGTGACCATCAATTATCGCTTGGGTGTGTTCGGCTGGCTTTCGCATCCGGCGTTGACCGCGGAGTCGCCGCATCAGTCTTCGGGCAATTATGGCTTGCTGGATCAGATCGCGGCCTTGAATTGGGTGCGGCGGAACATCGCACGGTTTGGCGGTGATCCAGACCATGTAACGCTTTTTGGGCAGTCGTCGGGAGCCGAGTACGTCGGGTGCTTGATGGCCTCGGCGCTGGCCCACGGTCTGTTCCACCGAGCGATCATGCAGAGCGGTTCAGCCACGGATCTGTACCCGAGCGTGCACCACCCGGGCGGCGAGGTGGACTCAGCAGAGAAATCCGGCGTTGACCTGGCACACAAGTTGGGTGCCGGAGACGGCCCCGAGGCGATCACGAAGCTACGCAAGGCCTCCACTGAGGACGTGATGAAGGCAGCAGCCGACGCAGAATTTGATCACGTCATTGACGGTTGGGTGCTGCCGCAGCAGCCGCTCGTCATATTCGCTCACCACCAGCAGGCAGATATTCCGCTCATCATAGGCAGTAACGCGCGCGAGTCGAGCAATCTGCTTCAGGAGGAGGAGAGGACGGCAGAAACGTTTCGCACTTGGGTAGGACAGAACTTCGCGCCTATTGCCGAGCAGGTGTTGGCTCTGTACCCGATTCCCACGCCCGCGGATGCAAAGGAAGCCTACATCAGAGCCGCGACAGATTTATGGGTGACCG
>PLEC01000174.1 GCA_003136935.1 Gammaproteobacteria bacterium | reverse complement strand
AGGCCGCTGCCGGAGGCACCACCGCGCCCAACTGCGTCAGGCCCGCCGCGATGGTCGGCAGCGCGCGCGAACTCGCCTGATACTACACCCGCACGCCCTTATCGGTGGCCGACCACTGCGTCGCGAATGCGGCCACCAGCGCCGCCGCACTGCCCTCATCGGGCACCAGATCAACTGGCCAGCCGCGCTTGAGCAGCACCTGCGCGGTTGCCTTGCCGACCGCGGCGACGCGCACACCCGGCGGCGCCGAGGGCAGCTGCTCGAGCACGGCGGCCACCGCGTGACGGCTCGCAAACACAATCCAGCCGAAGGCACGGATGTTGGCGAGCGCCGCGGCGAGCGGGGCGGGGTCGGAGGTGCTGACGCTGACCGCGGGCCACAACAGCACCGACAGCCCGAGCGCCTGCAGCTCACGCGTGAGCGGGCCGTCGGCGGACTCAGGGCGGGTCACCACCACAGGTCTCCCGTGCACCTCGGGGTGTGCGGCGCGTCTGTCGGGCGCATTCATGGCGCCTCCACCGCAAGCGCGCCGCGCTCCTGTGCCATGAGCGCCGCCGCGCCCTGCCCGAGGAGGTCCAGCGCGACACGCTCGCCGAGCTGCACCGCCTCCGCGATCGCTTCCGGCAACGCGCCGTCGATGGGACCGCTGCTGCCCCGGGCGGTCAGCGTGCGCGATCCATCGAGCGCACACACACTCGCATCCAGACTCAGCCGCCCGTTGACCATCATCGCCAGCGCCCCGAGCGGCACCTGGCATCCGCCTTCAATGCGTTTAAGCAACGCGCGCTCGGCGCTCGCCGCCAGACGCGCGGCGCGGTCATCCAGCGGCGCGAGAGCGCGCAGCACCTCCCCATCGTCCGCGCGCGCACAGATGCCGATGATCCCCTGTGACACCGCCGGCGGAAAATCCGCGGCGTCCAGGTACTCGGTGATCTGACTTGTCAGACTTAAGCGCTCGAGTCCCGCGGCGGCGAGAACAATGGCGTCGTAGTCGCCACTGCGCAGCCGCTCAATGCGGGTGGGCACGTTGCCGCGCAGCTCCGCCAGCACCACATCCGGGCGCAGCCGGGCAAGAAATGCGCGCCGCCGGAGGCTGCTCGTGCCGACCCGCGCGCCGCGCGGCAGGTGGGCAAGTCCCCCGCCTTCACGGCTCACGAGCGCATCGCGCGGATCCGCGCGCGGCAGCATCGCCGCCAGCGTCACGCCCGCCTCAACCTGGGTAGGGAGGTCCTTGAGACTGTGAACCGCAATGTCCACGGTCCCGCCCAGCAAGGCGTTGTCGATCTCGCGCGTGAAAAACGCCCGACCGCCGACCTTCCACAGGGGTACTTCGCCCTGTGTATCGCCTTGCGTTCTGATGTGCACCAGTTCCACGGGCGGGGCTCCCGGCTGCCCGCGCAGCAGCGCCTCCACATGCCGGGCCTGCCACAGCGCGAGCTGCGAGGCGCGCGTGCCGATGCGCAGCGCGCGCGCGCTCATGATTTGTCCTGCGCCAGGAAGCGGTAGCCAACGCCCCACACGGTCAGAAAGTGCTTAGGATTTGCCGGATCTGCTTCGAAGCGCTTGCGCAGCCGCAGGATGAAGTTATCCACCGTGCGGGTGGAGGGGAACACGTCGTAACCCCACACGCGCTCGAGCAGATCCTCGCGCGAGACGATCTCGCCTGCGTGCTCGGCGAGCACTTTAAGGATCATGGCCTCCTTCTCGGTGAGCTCCTGCATCTGCCCGTTCCAGGAGCGGGCGCGGAAGGCCCGAAAGTCCACTTCGTTGCCGCCGAAGCGCAGCACCGCGGTGGCCGCGGTCGCCGAAGCGTTGCGATACCAGTCCCAGCGTCTGAGGATCGCGCGCACCCGCAGCAGGAACTCCTGCAGGTGAAAGGGCTTCGCGAGGTAGTCATCACCGCCGGCTTCCAGTCCCCGCACGCGATCCGCCGGGTCGCCGCGCGCGGTCAGGAACAGCACCGGGGTGTTATTGCCCTGCTCGCGCAGCGTGCGGCACACACCGAAGCCGTCGATGCCGGGCAGCATCACATCGAGCACGATGAGTCCGCATTCGTGCTCGCGCAGCCAGCCGAGCGCCTGCTCGCCATCACTCGCGCCGCTCACCTCGTAGCCCTCCGCGCGCAGGTTCTCGTGGACGCCCGCGGCGAGGTGCGGATCATCCTCGACCACCAGCACCTGCGTCGGCCGGGCAGTAGCTTGGCTCACGGCGCGCGCTCCTCGGCGGCCGGCCACGCGAGCACGAAGCTCGCGCCCTTACCGGTGCCGTCGCTGTGCGCCGTAACGCGCCCATGCGAGAGCTCCATCAGGCGCCGCACGATGTACAGACCCAGTCCCGTGCCGTAGCAGCCGCTGCCACTGGCGGGGGACGCGCCCAGGCGGGTAAATTTCTCGAACAGGCGCGCAGCGGCGGCCGGGTCAAAGCCCACACCGCTGTCCTTCACCGACAACTCGACCTCGCCGACGCCCTCGCGGGTGCTCAGCTCGATGTTGCCGCCGCCCGCGGCGCTGACCGCGGCGAGCGCGTTCTCCAGCACGTTGCGCACCACCACATCCAGCGCCAGCGCATCGCTCATGACGTAAAGCCCCGCGCCGATGGAGTTGGCGATGCTGATGCGTTCGTTGCGGGCACGCTCCTCGAGCTGGCTGACGACACGCGTGACCGCGGCCCGCAGCTCCAGCGGCTCGGACTTGAGGTCCACGCGACCGCGCTCCAGGCGCACGCTCTCCAGGATCTGGGTGACCATCGCCTCCATGCGCGCGATGTCGGCGAGCATACGGTCGATGAGCGTGCGCGCGGCCGCGGGCGGCGGCGCGCGCAGCGCCAGTGTCTCGAGCGACAGCTGCAGGCTCGCGAGCGGGGTTTTGAACTGGTGCGACACCAGCGCAAGAAAGCTGTCCTGTTCTTCGAGCACCCGCGCTTCGGCACGCAGGGCCCGCGCGATCACCGCGATGCACACCCCGAGCGCCAAGAGAAAAAACCCGCCCTCCCAGGCGTACTGGTTGATACGGCGATGCTCCTCGGTGCGCAGCGCCTGCTCCACCGCGGGCGCAAGGGAAGCCTGGGCGCCGCTGACCACGATCTGCGGCAGCATCTGCTGCACACGCTCAGGTGGGGTCCCGGCGTTAAGCAGTGCCTGCGCGGCGGCGGTCTGCCCGGCGTAGGCGCCGCGCTGCGCACTGACTTTCTCGATGGTGTAGGCACGCTGATCGAACAGCCACCAGCCGACCTGCACCGCCGACACCACGACGAGGGCGAGCGCGGTGAGCTGAAAAACCCGCGTCGACTTCATGCGATCGCCGCCAGGGCGGCGCTCAAGGCCGCAGCGAAACGCGTGAGGTCGGTCGTGGTGTGCGCGAGCGACAGGAAGCACGCCTCGTAAGCCGACGGCGGCAGGTAGACCCCGCGGTCGAGCATGCCGTGAAAGAGCGCCGCATAACGCGCGATCTCGCGGTCATTGAGTGTGGCGGCGGTGCGCGGCGCACCGGCCTCGTGGAACGAGAGCCAGAAGAGCGAGCCGACCCTCACCAGGTGCACAGGGAATGGCGAGCGCGCCAGCACCGGCGCCAACAGCCGCTCAAGCTCGGCTCCGCGCGCCTCCAGGCGCTGCCAGCCCGACTCGCGCACCAGCAGATCCAGCGTCGCCAGTCCCGCCGTCATCGCGACCGGATTGCCTGAGAGCGTACCGGCCTGGTAGGTGTCACCATCCGGTGCGAGCCGCGCCATGATGTTACGCGCGCCGCCGAAGGCACCGACCGGCATGCCGCCGCCAATCACCTTGCCGAAGGTGGCAAGGTCGGGGGTGATCCCGGTGAGCTCCGCGGCCCCGCCGCGCGCCAGACGAAACCCGGAAATCACCTCGTCAAAAACCAAGAGGGCACCGTGCGCGCGCGTGATCCGGCGCAGCGCATTCAGGAACTCAGTGCGCTGCGGCAGGAGACCATGATTCGCCGGCACCGGTTCGATGATGACGGCGGCGATGTTCGCGCCTTCGCGCTCGAACAGCTGCGCGACGAGCGCCTCATCATCCAGCGGCAACACCCGCGTGCAGGCCGTGAACGCTGCCGGTACGCCCGCCGAGGACGGCCGGCCGAAAGTCGCGAGTCCCGAGCCCGCGGCGACCAAGAGGTGATCCGCGTGACCGTGATAGCAGCCGGCGAACTTGACGATGAGATCGCGTGCCGTGAACGCGCGCGCCACGCGAATGGCACTCATCACCGCCTCGGTTCCCGAGGAGACAAAACGCACCTGCTCGGCGGCGCGGTACGAGGCCACGACCCGCTCGGCAAGTTCCACTTCCGCGGCGCACGGCGCGCCGTAGGTGGTCCCGCGGGTAAGCGCCTCGGTCACCGCGGCGATCACCGCCGGGTGTGCGTGGCCGGCGATCAAAGGNNCCGTCCGCATCGAACACCTGTGCGCCCGAGGCGCGCGCGATGAAAAGCGGCGTGCCACCGACGGCACGGAACGCCCGCACCGGTGAACTCACCCCGCCCGGAATAACACGGCAGGCGCGCTCGTAGAGCTCCGCCGAGCGCGGATGCCGGTTCTCGCGGGCGCCATCAGGCGGCGCATTCGTCATGTCTTCTCCGTGTCAGCGCGTGTGCGGCCGGCTTTCGCCGCTGCAAAGAACGCNNTCCAGCGCATCAGGATCTGCGTGCACCGCCGCGGCGCGGATGCCGGCGAGCGGCAGATGCGCGAGCCGGTGCGCCAGCGTGCGGGCCAGGCGCTCGAGCTGTCCACGCTGCCCGTCGTCAAGTGTACGCAGCTCGCCGCTGAGCGCACGCGCTACTTCCTCGGCGGCAATCTGTTCGAACGCGCCGCGCAGCTCAGACAGCTGCGGCCCGAAGGAGCGCGTCGCGAGTTCCGAGCGCAGGTGAGCCAGGCGCTCATCGATGGCGGCACGCACCGGGGCCAGGCGCATGAGCTCCCCCAGGCGACGGCCCTGCGCGGCCTCGATGAGATCATCCATACCAACACGGGAAAGCCCAACACGCTGCGCGGCCTTAGGGTCGACATTGGGTGGGACGCCAAAATCAATAAGGAGTGGCGCCGCGGCGCGCGNNGGCGCGCGCCGCGCGCAGCCGCGTAAGCGCGCCCTCATCGAGCAGTGTTTCGCCGCCGCCCGCCGCCAACACCACCGCCGCGCACCCGGGCGGTGTGGCACGAAAGGCTTCCAGTGAGGAAGCTTCGCCCGCCACCGCGCGGGCGAGTTCCTGCGCCCCGGCAAGCGTGCGGTTGACGATGAGGAGTGGAACCTGCGCCGCGTGCAGGAGCGTCGCGCAGCGCCGCGTCATGGATGACACGCCGACCAGCGCAACGCGACCGGGCGTGCCGCCCAGGTGCGTCCGCACGCGCTGCGCCGCGAGATCCCCGAGTGAGGGCGGGCGGTCCGCCGCGGTCAATCCCCGCGCGCGCCGCGCCATGCCG
>PLEC01000100.1 GCA_003136935.1 Gammaproteobacteria bacterium | reverse complement strand
CCGAAGGAAACCGCACAGCTCTCGCACGTCCGCGGGCGCGAGCCCGAAGTGTTCGGACGCCACCAGGGCGATTTTCTCCAACCGCTGGCGCGCGCTGCCGATGCCGCCGCTGACGCCGGGGTACCGAGCGGCTTCTTCGGAGCACATGTATCCGATGGCGGCAATGCGCCGGAAAGCGTTGAGTTCGCCGCGCAGCTGGTCAAACTCCTCGCGACTGACGGGGCCTGTCTGTCCAACTTCTGCGGGCGCGTCGTCGGGCCGAGATTTAAAAAGTGCCATGTTGTTCACTCCTTCAGATAGCGGTCGAGGTAACTGTCTCCGGCCGCGTCCATCCCGCCGCCGGACCTGCCGCCGCGGCGCGCGAAGTCGCGGCCCGCGTGATGGGCATCTAACAGCTCGATGGGGTCACTGTTTTTCGGCGTGATGCCCAGCGCTTTGAGTTCGCGCTGCGCAAGCTCCGCAGCGGAGGCGCCGGCGTACTCGCCCGCGTCCATGCCGTCGAATGCGTAGGGAGAGCGCGCGACAATGCGCTCCTTGCTAGCCCGGTCGCGGCCGAGTTGCTTTCCAACTGTGGCGGCGAGTTCGGCATATTGGTCCATAGCGAAAACCTCGTAGCTGTGGTCGCGTCCGATTTTGGCGACGACCTCGGCGCATTTCTCCGCAACTAGGCGGCGGATGAACTCGGCATCGACCTGGCTCACGCTGCCCTCGGCGTTTTCTGCGGCTGCGGCCCAGTTAATAGCAAAATGCGCGCGGTTTCTGGGCCTATTGGGCCCATTCGGGGCAGCGGGCGCTCGCGCGCCTCAGCGCGCAACCTTTTGACGGTACTTCGCGAAATACCGTAACGCTCGGACCAGCGCTTCGTGTTGAAGAGCTCCGCGAGGCGCATCTCGGCGAGGATCGCGGCGCGCATCTCGGGGGTGAGTTTCACCGCATCCCCGTCCACGGCCGCTGGCGAAAGTGCGCGCGATACCACGCCTCGGCCTCCGCATCCTCAACGCTTTTCGGCAGCCGGAGTGTGTCCGGGTTGCAATCGAACCAACACGTGCGCTTGCGCTCCACCTCGGGCGCCGCCTCACCCTGGCGCCAGCGCGCCAGCGCCGCGGCCCAGCCCGCGCGCACAGCGCCGAGAATGCGGGCGAGAGCGGCGCGCAGCGGAGTCACAATGAAAACCCGCCGCGGCCGCCGCGGATCGGAAACTGCGAACTGGGGCCGAGTCCGCGCACCATGCGCCGCAACTTCGCCGGGTCGCAGTCCATGAAGCTGCTGCTTGTTTTGATGAGCGCCGCGAACGCACGGGAAGATGCATCCACCTGATCGTCATGCGCGCCGCTCGGGAAAACGCGCAGCTCGTCCAGATACGCGCGGTTCCAGGGCGCCCGGACGAGGACCACGTTGCCGACATTGACCTGGCTCGCGTAGGGTTCCGCGCGCGTCACCTTGTCGCCGGTCTCGGGCGAGGACTTCACGTTGAAGCCCGCGAGCTTTGAAGTCAGATACTGGATCTGCGCCTTGCCGGCTTGGCCGGGGTCCTGCGGGATATGGATCTCGCAACCTTTGCCATCGCGGTCCGCCGTGGCCACGATGGTGCGCTCGACCTGATCGGGCGTGCCCTGCAGGCGCACGACATCGGCGACCACGCGCTTGTTGCCCCACTCGCCCATGCGCACGCCGACAGTCGGATCCCCGCGGACCGTGGCGCCGAGGTCCCATGCGCGCACCCACTTTTTAACGTCCGCCGGCTCCGCCTCGATCACCGTGACGGCATCAGGTTTGAACAGCGCGCCCTCGAGCGGCGCGGGCCGCTGTTGATAGAGGCTCGCCCACTGCTGCTCGCCGAGCGTTGCCTTGATGCTCGCCAGCGCCTCCAGGCTGTACCGCTCCGGCCAAAGCGCCTCGCCTACCGCGCGATGCTCGTCCGCAGTCTCGGCAATCGCCGGCAACGAGAGCACCTCCCACGCCTCGCCGCCCTCCTGCAACAGCCGCCCGATCAAATCATCTTGGTGCCAGCGTGTGGCAATGATCACCACCGCGCCGGCCTTCTCCAGGCGCGTGTGTGCGGTGCTCGTGTACCAGTCGAACACCCCGTCCCGCACAACCTTCGACCGCGCCTCCTCCAGATTCTTGTGCGGGTCATCGACCACCAGCACATCAGCCCCGCGCCCGGTGAGCGGACCGCCCACACCGACCGCGTAATAGTGGCACCCGCTCGCGGTCTCCCAATGCGCCACCGCACGGCTGTCCTCGGCGAGCCGCGCGCTCGGCCACAGGTCTCGATAAACCGGCAGCTCCAGCACCGACCGCGCCTTGCGCCCCATCTCGTCAGCAAATTCCGCTGAGTACGTCGCCAGCGCCACGCTCAAGCGCGAGCGCTGCGTAAACAGCCAGGGCGCGAAGCGAACCGTCGCCAACTCGCTCTTGCCGTTCCGCGGCGGCATCGAGACCATCAGCCGCTTGCAACGGCCGGCGGCGATGTCCTCGAGCTTCGACGCGAGCAACCGATGGTGCCAACTCGGCCGGTAGTCCGGGTGCGTCAGCTCCGCGAAGGCAATCAGACTCTTCTGCGCCTCGCGGCGATGCAGCGCGGCGGTGAGCGCACGGCGGGCGCTACCGAAGTTATCCCGCAGCGTCGGCACGGCGCTCCTCACGGTCGTCGCTCGATACAGGCGGCTCCAGCGCTCGCACGTCGCTTGCCTCAGCCCTCTCGGCCAGGCGCCGCGGAAACATCGCGCCGCTGCTGTCCTCGCCACCCTCGAGCGCCGCGAACTTCGCAAACACCGCTCGACGAGCCTCCGGGTAACCATCAAGCGCCTCGGCAACTTCCATCATGAGTTGCCGAAACTCGGGGTCGGTCGTGAACTGGAAATTGTTGACGGTCGTGTTCGTCACCAGCGCGGAGGTGAGTTCGCCAGTGAATTGACCTTGCAGCCTGAACAGCTCGGCGAGCCGGGCGGAGAGAAGCGCCACGCCCTGGCGGTCGTTGGCCTCGCCAGCGGCGAAGAACTGCTGCAGAACCGTCGAGCGCACCATGCTGATGTACTCGAGCAAGCTCATAGACTCCTGAGCCGCACGGTCGGCCAGCTCGCGCAACCGGATCGGCCCGGCGAGCAGCTGTGCGCGCTGCTCCTGGCTGACATGCAACCGGCCGTGCCGCCATGCCGCGTCGGCCGACACGCCGAACTTCTTCGCGATCGCGCGGCGCCCCACGCCCGAGACCAGCAGCAACTCGATGCGGAATCTGTCCGGGCTCTGGCAAATCTTGCAACGCCCGCTGCGCTGCCCCGCGGGAACCGGCATCAGGCCCTCCGAATATGAACCGCGCCAAAGCGGCGCGGCGTTGGAGGCAATAATGCGGCGCGAAAGTCATGGTATGAATTGCCACGGCGGCAACGCATCGCCGCCAGTGCGCAGCGCGCGGAGGTGCCAGCGCACCGTGCGCAGCGCGACCTGCCGGCTCAGCCGCGGCTGCACGTGCTTGGCCGTTAGGGGTGGCGACAACGGCGGGTGCTCGATCAGCACGCGGCGGATCTCTTCACGCAACGCCTGGGAGCGCTCGACGGCCTTGGAGGGGCTACGCGCGCTCACGGCGTGCGCTCCGCGAGCGAGGGGGCAGGAGAGCCGGGCGTCAGCGCGTGAGCATGGAGAGAACGGCGCTCGAGCTGTAGGGCTTGCCCGAACTCGAGAACTGCCCCGCCTTCGCCAGCTCCGCGGCGATGACGCGCAGCGAGCGCTTCTCGCGCATGCGCCTGTTGGCCCAGCGCAGCTCCTTGGCGAGCGCCACCGTCTGCGGGTGCAACTCGGCGTGGCTCTTGCGGCCCCCACATTTGCCGCTCGCCGCGCGCTTGCGCTCCCTGGCTACACGCAACTGCTGCACCAGTGCGTCCTTCTGGAACTGGCTGACGGCGCCGAGAACGTTCCTCACCAAGGTGGCGGTCGGCGTCTCCTCGCAGAAGTAGGCCGGCGAGTCCACTGGAATCAGCTCGATGCCCATGGACTTGAGCAGGTCGTGACCCGTGATCTGGACCGCCAGGTCGCGGGCGAAGCGGCCGGCCGTCTCCACCAGCACCGTGCGCGCCTCGGGGTGCCCCCGCATGTAGGCAAGCAGGGCGCTGAAGCCAGGACGGCCAGCGATCTGATCGGCGCCGCTTACTGCGGCGTCGTAATACGGCGGCAGCACGATCACGTAGCCGGATCGCCTGGCGAACGCCTCGACCGCGGCGAGCTGCCGTTTGTCCGAGTCCTTGTCCTCGCCAACGTTGCTCGAGCTGCTGGTTCGCAGGTACGCGAGAGCAGGCTTCTTCGTTGGCATGATAGCGACTCCGAATGCCGAGAATTGCAGCGATGCAGACACTAGCATGCTCCGCTTCCTCAAGGAAAAAGAACACAGCCGCCAGAGACCTCACCCAACTCGCTACCCAGGCGCGCCATGGCCCGAGCAGCGGCGCGGACGGCGAAGGGCGCGGGCCTCCCGCTTGGTCGCTGTAATCAATGAAGTCAATGGTCCGCCATCCCCTTCCATACGCGTGCTTTGCGATATTAGGAGCGGTGTTGGATGTTGAATGTTGGTTCATGGACGATAGTACGGAATCATTGACTACATTGACTTCATTGACGGGCTTCCCGGCCGATGGCTGCGGCGGCTGCGAGTTGGTCGCGCACCGGCAGCTCCTTGCGGGCGTAGATCACCTGACGGCGGCCCGAGACCTTCCATAAGCCGTCGGAGGCGGCGTCGTTGCGGATGGCGGTGTAGCCGGCGGTCTCCAGGCGATGGGGGATCTGGCGGCGGTTCCGACGGTCCAACAGCCATTCTCGGAAGCTATCGGAAGCGTAAGTCGCCAGATCCCTGAGCGTGATGGCGGCTTTGTTGCCGAGCGCCTCGATCGCATCGGCGAGCTCGGCATCCTCGGGGCTGCGGCCGGCGTCGACGATGGCCCAGAAGGCAGCCGTTTTCGGTGGGGGCGCCTTGGCGTCGAAGCTGGAGAGGTCCAGGGCGGCGAGGTAGGCGGCCACATGCTCGGTGCCGCCGGTGCGGTACCAGCCGTAGAGCTCTTTCCAGTACGTCTCAGTGAAGTCGTCCTTCGAGAGCGCCGACCAGGCCACGTAGTGGCGGCGGTCATCGGCTGGGAGGTAGATGCCGTCCTCGCGGTGATTGCTGGTGAGGATCACGCCGGCGACGTTCATCACGGCGTGCTCGCGCAGATGCTTCTCATCGCACCGCAAAACATCCGGCGGGGCGGCGGTATGGATCTTCGTATGCTCGTAGAAAGCGTAGCGGTCGATGTCGCCAAGGTCGCGCGCTTCGCTGATGCGCAGGATGACGCTCTTGACGAAGCCGTTGAAGCGCCCGAGCAGTTGGGTGGGTGTGATCTCGGTGAAGTTCCAGTGCCCGACGGCGTACTTGACGGGCTCGAGGATGGTGTCCTTGCCGACGCCTTGCGCGCCGCCGAGCACCAGCGCGTGGTTGATCTTCTCGCCGGGGTGCTGTACGCGATGGGCGAGCCAGCGGGCGATGTGCTCGGCGCTCTCGGGGAACACCAAGCGAAGGTGCTCGAGCCAGCGGCCTGCGGCGCCTGGATCGCCGTGCTGCAGCTCGGGCGACCGGTACAGATTGAAGCAGTGGCAGCCGGGACGGGGGATCCAGCCGCCGCCGGAGACGAGCCTGTCGGCGATCACCATCGGCTCGCCCGGCGCCCACGTCATCTGCTCGACTGCTCTCCGCTCATCGAGGTACTCGGTCGGAGGCATGGGGACGGACTCGAAAGTCGTGACGCCGCCTTTGCTCTTGCGCGGCACTTGCTTTGTGATGGGTCGGCCAGTGTCGTCAGACGGCTGCGCGCACTTCGCGTTTACGCTCGAGCCTGGCCACAGCTCACGGGTCGGCACGAATAAATACTGGTGCGCGGGCAGGTAGGCGAAGAAGTCGGCCGTGGTGACGTCGGTGGTGGCGGCGGCCACCATGCTGGTGGTGGTCTTGGCGCCGCCTTCCTGTCCGTTGGCGAGCGGCTCGTCGCTGTAATCAAACACCGGGGCGCCGTCGTCGGGTGGGGCTTCCGCGGGTGTTGTCGGGGATTTTGCACGCGACTGCTCCGCGAGATCGGCGCTCGCCCGCGTGAGGGCCTCGGCGACCTCATCCGCGGCCATGCCGAGCTTCTCGACGGCCACCCGCGCGAGATTCGGGAACTGGTGGTCGGCGCTCATTGCCGCGTGCTGCTTCTGCCCTGGATCAGCGCTGCCAGCGCGAGGAACTTTCGTGTTGTACACGACGCGGGCAACAGCGCTTCTGCCTCGTGCCGTGGCACGCCGCGCTCCAGCGCATCCCAGTACGGCAGCTCCGCCTCGAACATCGCCTGACACGCGGCGCTGCAAAACCCTCTCTCTGGCAGTTGCTTGCCGCACTCCGCGCAGCACAGCCACTTGAGCCGCCTTGCTTCTTTGTATTCCTCGGCGTTGAGCACTCTCACGGCGCGCCCGCATGCATGATGGAGATGCCTGCTACCGAGACCTTGAGAGCTTGGGCAGCCTCGAGCGCCGTGGCGCGATCGACCTTGAAAAATTCCTCGTACAGCGCCAGGGCGATCTCGCAGAAGCGCGGCCCGTGCCCGTCGCTCCCGCATTCGAGGATCGAATGGCCAGTGAAGGTGAGCAGGTGCGCCTGCTCATGGAGCAGCGTCTTGCGTGCCGGCCCGCGCTGCCCGAAGGTGATGACCGGCCGCAGGACGCCATTGCGCCCGAAGCTCAAAGTGGCGTGGCCGCCGACTCGTCGCAGCCGGTAGGAGTAACGCAGCTGCGGCGGAGCCGCTGTAATCAGCCAATGCGCGCCGCCGTACCGCTCGAAGCCCCAGCGCCACGTCCGCTCGTGGAAAGCGCGGAACTCGTTATCGAAGGGCTTGCGAACTGGAAAAGACGACGGCGTCTCGTTCGGCAGCCCGAGCGCCCGCTCCCACGCATAGCAGGCGAGCTGCTGCGGGTCATCGCGGCCCAACCGCCCGGGACGCCTCACGGCTGCCGCCCCAGCGCTCGAGCGGCGCAGGTGACGTGCCAGCTGATGAGCCGCCAGGACCAACACGGGGCGCAGAACTTCTGCGACTGCCGGCCCTGGAAGCGGGCGCCGCAGGCGTTGCATCGGCGGGTGGTGTTAGCTTGCGGGGCGCTCTGGTGCCCTATATATTCCGCCATGCTCGTTTTCTCCTGATGAACGCGTCGAATCGACCCCCGGCAGCTTTGCCCGCTGTTCGGGGGTTTTGATTTGTGGGTCCGCCGCCTCGGGCGCGATCACCCGATCGACGACGACCTCGACGAGGCAGTCGAGGAGCTCATCGATGTGGTGGGCGAGGCGCATGCTCAAGCGGCGGCGACGCTGCCGCCCCTGCGTTGTTCGCTCAAGTGCCGCCGCGCGGCCTCGATATCGTCATCCCCGAAGAGACGGCGGCCCCACGGATCGCGGTTAGGCCGAACAACCCCTTGACGGTCGAGCCGCCTGAGCGTTCCTTCCGCGCACGGCACCTGCCGGGCGGCTTGGGAAATGCCGAGTTCCTTGCGCACGATCATGGCTGTCTCTCGCGATAGCGCGCTTGCGCCTTAGCCCACAGACTGCCAGACTCCATGGGCGCCCAAGATCGGCCGCAAACACGATGGGACTATGGGATGGCCACGCAGAGCAAGCGGAGGAATTCCGGCCACGCCCCTGAGGAAAGAGACGACCGCAGCGTCGATGTGCTCTTGCGCGTGGCGAGCGGGCCCGGCTTCCTCCCCCGTGATTTCAAGCGCGAGGAAGCTCTACAGCTGCAGGCGGAATTCGAGCCTCTCGTGCAAATGGCGATAGACGCGCCAGGGGAGCTACAGAGGCAGGAATTTTCGCGACGACTGGGGGAGCTTCAGCGGGGCGGCCTCTCTATCTGGCTCGGCTCGGCGCGCCTACAGAGCGGCAAACAGACGCTTGTGCGTTACTCGAGCTTCAGGGACATGCACGCTAGGCTGTCCTACGCCCTCCTGCTCTTGGCCGAGGAGCAAGCGCCGTATCAGCGAGTGCTCCGTCGCTGCGAGCTCCCGAGCTGCAACAAGTTCTATCTGGCGCAGAGGAACCCCAAGGGCGGCCCGGCGAATCGCGTCTATTGCAGCCCGGAGCATCGCGACGAGCGCCACAATTCGTACGACCGAAAGAGGCCCAAATGAAAGCTGCCCTGTACGCCCGCTACAGCACCGAGAGGCAATCCGCCGGCTCGATCGAGGATCAGCACCGCGTCTGTGCGCGTCTCGCCGAGCGCCACGGCTTCAACGTGGTAGAGCGCTTCAGCGACGCCGCCATCAGCGGCGGCACGGCGGAGCGCCGCGGCTATCAGGCGCTGCTGGCTGCAGCGCGCCGCCACGAGTTCGATGTGATCGTAGCCGAGGATACGTCGCGCCTCTGGCGCAACATGGCTGAGCAGGCGCCGCGGCTCGCTGAGCTCGCAGACCTCGGCATTCTCGTGGTCACGCACGATCTCGACACCCGCACCGAATCGGCCGGGATGCTCGGCGCGGTTCTGGGCGCGTCGTCCGAAGCGTTCCGGCGCGAGATCGGCCGCCGCACCCGCCGCGGGCTTGAGGGGCGCGCGCGCCAGGGGAAAACCGCTGGTGGGCATTCGTTCGGGTATCGCGCCGCCAAAGACGGCAATACGGGGCAAGTCGAAATCGATGAGGCTGAAGCGGAGATCGTGCGCGGCATCTATCGGCGCTATGCCGATGGCGCGTCACCGCGGAGGATTTGTGAGGAGTTGAACCGTGACCACATCCCGGCCCCCGGCTCCTCCTGGGCGCGCACCGAGCGGCGCCAGAAGGGGTGGGTGGCGAGCGCCCTCAACGGCGACGGCAAGGCGACCGGGATCCTTCGGAACCCGACGTACCGGGGGCGGGTCATCTGGAACCGCACGCGATGGGTGAGGTCCGCCGCCAATTCGCACAAGCGCCGGTGCGTCGAGAATCCGCGCTCAGAGTGGATTGTTCGCTCGGAGGAGCGGCTGCGTATCGTGCCGCAGGCGCTCTGCGAGCGCGTGAGCGTGCGCCTGTGCGAGCGGGCACACGATGTTGGCGAGCGGGTGAAGCGCGGTCTCTCGCGCGTCGGTGCGAAGCGCACCGGGCGTGCGCCCTCGAAGCACCTGCTCTCGGGTCTCCTAAAATGCTCAGAGTGCGGAGCCGGCTATCAGATTGGCGGAGCGATGCACTATGCGTGCTCGAGCTACCTCAACGGTGGCCCGAGCGGCTGCTCGAACAGCGCGCGGTTGCATCGAGAGCGAGCGGAGGAAGGCGTCCTCGACGGCGTGCGGCGCCAGTTCCTCGACCCTGCCGTGCTCGAAGAGGCCAAGCGGCGGGCGCGCGCGCTCATTCGGGCGCGCACCGCCAAGCCGGCGCAGTCGCACCTCCCGCGCATGAAGGAGCTTCAGGCGCAGATCGAGAACCTTGCCGATGCCATCGCGCAAGGCGCGCTCCGCGCATCCCCCGCACTCGCCGCGAAGCTCGGCTCGGCCGAGGAGGAGCTTGAGCGCCTCGGGTCTCAGCCGAGCACGCCGCCGGCCGCTGACATCGAGCGGCTGATCCCGCGGCTCGCCGAGGAGATCGAGAAGGCAGTTAGGGAGTTGCCGAAGACGCTGGCCGCGGGAAACGTGGACCTCGCGCGCCAGGAGCTGAAGGGGCTCGTGGGCTCCATCCAAGTTGTCGCAAAGCCTACGGAAATGCTGTTGTACAGCGAGACCGGCTTCGTCCAAGTGGCCCTGAAGAGAGCCGTCGGAGGGATGGCAAGTATTAATGGTAGCGGGGGCAGGATTTGAACCTGCGACCTTCGGGTTATGAGCCNNGCCAGACTGCTCCACCCCGCACCAGGAGGCCGCGCATTCTACAAGCGCTGCCCCCGGACGGCAAGGTGCATTCGAACCGCCGCAAGCGTGCGTTTAGCCTGAAGAAATCCCCGCGGCGATTTTCGCCGCAAGGGCCGAGCCCGTCTCCCGATCAAGGGCTCGCAGCGGCCAGCCTACGACGAGCCCCTCACGCGCATTGGGCTTCGGGATCACGTGAAAGTGCACGTGCGGAACGGCCTGGTGAGCCCCCGTACCGTTGTTCTCGAGCACGTTGTATTCCTTCACGCCCGTGGCCGCGACCACGGCGCGGCAGATTCGCGGCAGCACGCGTCCCACGGCGGCCGCTGACTCATCGGACAGCTGGCCCAGGGTCTCGGCCGGTTCCTTGGGGACGACCAGCGTATGTCCGTGGCTTAAGGGGTTGATGTCGAGGAACGCCACCACCTGCGCGTCCTCGTAGACTTTCAGGCACGGGATCTCGCCGCGGATGATCTTGCCGAATATGGTGTCTGCCACGGGTGCGGTCCTCGCAAATTGCTGCGCTCGAGGTTTCATTGTCGCGCATCGCGGTCGTGCGCGCAGGCGCGTAGACTTTGCCGCTCGCTGCGCGCGCCAGCAAGCGAAGGATAGAAAATGAAGACCAAGGCAGCCATCGCCTACGCCGCCGGTAAGCCGCTGGAAATCGTCACCCTGGACCTCGATGGACCGAAGTCTGGCGAGGTCCTGGTCGAGATCCGCGCCAGCGGCGTGTGTCACACCGATGAGTTCACGCGCTCGGGCGCCGATCCCGAAGGGCTCTTCCCGGTGATCTTCGGCCACGAAGGGGCAGGGGTGGTGGTGGACGTGGGGCCCGGGGTCACGACGCTGAAAAAGGGCGACCACGTCATTCCGCTCTATACCCCGGAATGCCGGCAGTGCAAGTCCTGCCTGTCACGCAAAACGAACCTGTGCACCGCGATCCGCGCTACCCAGGGCAAGGGTGTGATGCCCGATGGCACCAGCCGCTTCTCGCTCGGCAAGGACATGGTGCATCACTACATGGGCTGCTCGACGTTCTCCAACTACACGGTGCTGCCGGAAATCGCGCTCGCGAAAATTCGCGAGGACGCGCCCTTCGAGAAGGTCTGCTACATCGGCTGCGGCGTGACCACCGGCATCGGTGCGGTGATCAACACCGCCCGGGTCGAGCCGGGCGCGAACGTGGTGGTGTTTGGCTTGGGCGGCATCGGACTGAACGTCATCCAGGGCGCGCGGCTCGCAGGCGCCAATCGCATCATTGGCGTTGACCTCAATCCACGCCGCCAGGGGCTCGCCACGCGCTTCGGCATGACGCATTTTGTGAACCCCAGGGAAGTTGCCGGCGATCTGATCCCGCATCTGCTGGCGCTCACCGACGGTGGCGCTGACTATAGCTTCGAGTGTGTCGGTAACGTGGAACTGATGCGCCAGGCGCTCGAATGCTGCCATCGCGGCTGGGGCGNNCGCACCGACGTGCCGAAGATTGTTGACTGGTACATGGATAAGAAAATCAACATTGACGATCTCATCACTCACGTGATGCCGCTGGAAAAGATCAACGACGCCTTTGATCTCATGCACAAGGGCGAGTCGATCCGTTCGGTGGTCACGTTCTGACAAGCGCCGCTGGCGCAGGAGTACATACCATGGCTGTTGCGATTCATCCCGCCGTCGACGGCGGAGTCAAAGCGGGCGTGACCGACTTCGCTGGCGGCACGCTCACCTGTTTGTGCACGTCCGCGCCGGTGACGGTGACCCTCAAGGGCAACACTGCCTTCAATCACGTCTGCGGCTGCAGCAAGTGCTGGAAGCCCAAGGGCGCGCTGTTCTCGCAGGCGGCGGTGATCGGACGCGACAACTTGAGCGTCACGGCCAACGGCACGAAGCTGAAGATCGTGGACGAAAAGGCCCCCATCCAGCGCTATGCCTGCAGCGGCTGCGGCGTACACATGTACGGCCGTATTGAAAACCGCAACCATCCCTTCTACGGCTTTGATTTCGTGCACACCGAGCGCTCCGCGGCCGGCGGCTGGACGGCGCCGGACTTCGCCGCGTTTGTGTCGTCGATCATCGAGTCGGGTTTCCCGCCGGCCCGTATGGGCGAAGTGCGCGCGCGGCTCAAGGAACTGCGGCTCGAAGCCTACGACTGTCTGTCGCCGGCGCTCATGGACCTGATCGCCACGCACAGCGCCAAACAGAAGGGCACGCTCGCCGCCTGAGTTACCGCCGGCGCACGTGTTCGGGCTTTAGGTCGGCGACCTGGTTGCAGCCGAGCTGACCGAGCACCCGATCGAACTCGGTGGTGAGGATGCTCAAGGCCCGCTCGACCCCGGCCTCGCCGCCGGCCGCAAGGCCATAGAGCGTCGGGCGGCCGATCATGACCGCCTGCGCGCCGAGCGCGAGCGCCTTGGCGATGTCGGTGCCGCGTCGTACGCCGCTGTCGAGGAGCACAGCGAGGCGCCCGCCGACTGCGGCCACGATCTCCGGCAGCACGTCCATGGGCGCGACGCACGAGTCCAGCTGCCGTCCGCCATGGTTGGTAACCACAATGCCGTCGCACCCGAGGCTCGCGGCGCGCTCGGCGTCGGCGACCGTGAGCACACCCTTGATCAGGAGCTTGCCGCGCCACAGCTGCCGGATCCAGCTGATGTCATCCCAGCTCAACGTGGCATCGAAGAGTTTGGGGATCACCGTGCTGCCGCCGAGCGCAGTCATCGCCGCCGGCGGCAGGAAGGACTCGAGGTTGCGGAAGCGTGGCATGCCATTGCGCACCATCACGCTGGCCAGCCAGCGCGGGTGCCGCAGCGTATTGAACATGGTCTGCAGCGTGGGCTTCCCCGGTGAACGGTAGCCGCGCTGATCCCATTCGCGGTTGCCGAATACATTAGCGTCGGTGGTGAAGACCAGCGCCTCGTAACCGCAGGCCGCCGCGCGCTGCATGATGTCGCGTGCGATGGCGCGATCCTTCATGACGTACAGCTGCATCCACAGCCGCCCGCCGGCACTCTTCGCCACCTCCTCCAGGGGCACGGTGGACACGGTGCTGAGCGTAAACGGAATGCCCCAGCGGGCCGCTGCGCGCGCCAGCACCAGGTCGCCTTGCGTGTACACCATGCCGTTGAATCCCGTCGGCGCGATCACCATCGGCGCCTGCGCTGCGGTTGCGAGGATCTGCGTGCGCTGGTGGCGCGCCGCCGTGTCGATGAGGGTGCGCGGCAGCAGGCGCAGGCGGTCAAAGGCGGCGCGGTTGCCGCGCAAGGTCACCTCATCCTCCGCCCCGCCGTCAACGTATTCGAACACAAAGCGCGGAATGCGCCGCCGCGCCAGCTCGCGCAGGTCGGCAACGTTGAGGGCCCGCGCGAGGTTTGTGCCGCGAAAGGATCGCCGTTGCCAGGCCATGCGCTAGTAGAGGTTTATGTTGATCTTGGTTGCGTTGAAGGTATTGGTGGCGCTGTCGTACTGACCGACCGCGACCAGACTATAGATTCCGTTGGTGGCGTTGAGGTTGGCCGTCAATGCCGCGTCAAAGCTGGCGAGACTGCTGGCCATCGTGACCGAAGTGCCGGTACCGATGGTGTCGCCAACGGTGGGCAGGCCGACGGCCAGCTGCAGATTGTTCTGCGGGACGTTCGCCGTCGTGATTAACGGGCTCGCCGGGAGAGTGGTGAGGTCCACGGTCGAGGGTCCGGTAGCGATATAGTGCACTGTGCTGATGTTGGTACTGGCGAGATTCACGGTGAGACCGGCGCTGTAGTTGGTGTTGGTAAAGGGCGCGGTGGCCCCGGTACCGTTCCATATGACTACCAGCTCCTGCTCGGTTGCCGTCCCGGGCGTGATGGCGGTCGCGGTGAAGTCCGGAGGTGCCGTGCCGAAAGGACTTACCAGTCCGTCCACCTGCAGCACCGTGCCGGCCGGGGCGGCGCTCTCATCGACGGAGCCGGTATTGACGACATAGGCGGCAGGGGTTGCATCCTGCGCAGCGCTCGTGCCGGTGCCGGCGAAAGTGAACGCCGCCGGATCGAAGTTCTGCAGTGTCAGCATGTTGAGTGAAGCGCTGCCGGGGGTGGCGGAGTTAAGCGTCCCCCACAGGCGCGTGGGCTGCAGCCGTACCGCGCCCGCGGTCGCATCCGTTGACAGCACGTTCGTGGCACTGACGGTGCTCTGGCCGAAGATTATGACCTGCTGACCGACCGACACCGAGTCGGACGTGAGCCCGGTGGCCGCGGTTCCGTCCACGCTGACCAGGGTGTTGCTGCCAAGCGTAACGGTCGATGTGGGGACGTACTGCGTTTGATCGAGGGGCGTGAAAAAGGTGCCGCCCGCAATGGTGAGTGTGTTTCCGGAGCGTGCGCTGACGACGCCGCTGATCTCCTCGTTAATCGGGCTTTGCACGATGAGGCCGGCGTACACGGAAGTGGCGTTGAATGTCGGGGTGATTCCCGACAGATTCCCGAGCGTGCCGTAAGCCACCACCAGGGAATTTTCAGGCTGGGCGGCGAGCGCGGCGAGACCCGCGGACCCGACGTAGACGGTGCCATTGATATTGAAGTACGTCGTCGCGGTGGTGTTCACGGTCTCGGCGCCAAGCGCCGAGACCTGATCGATGAACGGGCGCGCGTTCATGATGAAGCCGCTGGCGACCGACATTTGCGTCACGTACAGGCCGCGGGCCCGCATGACCGTGCTGTCCACCGCCGCAGGCGTCGCGTACATGAAGGGCTGCACCACCACCTGCGAGGATGTGTTGATGGTGCTGGATGCCGCCAGGTCCAGATCAATCGCCAGGCGCGTGGATTGCTGCGAATTGATGACCAGCGGATTATTCGGGTCGAAGGTCACGGTGATGACCGCGGCGCTCATCACCGCGCCGCTGGTGTCGACCGGGGTCAACTCGACGGGCTGACCGTTCGACTGAGCCCAGATGCTGGGCGTGGTGTAGTCGAGGGTGATACTCACGGATATGTAGCTGCCGGTCGGCAGGGCGGGCGATCCGAGCAGTTCTGGGATGTCCGTGATCTGGGTGAAATCCACCGTCTGCGGTGTGGACAGCGGTTCGACCACGATGCCGTCGTTGCGGGTGAGCGTGATGGAGTCGATTCCCACCTGGTAGCTCAGGAACTGGCCGCTGGTATCCTGCACGCTGATGACGGCGGTGCCGTAAATGATGTTGGTGTTGCCGCCGCAACCGGCAAACAGGGCGACCAATCCCACGCACCACAGGCGCAGCGCGCGCGCAAGACGCGCCCGGTCAGTACGAACCAAAGTCATTTAGAGAATCCCCTTCCAAAGCCCGCCGGTGCGCAGACGACTGAAGCGACACAGCTCGCTTAGAGGCGCGTCCGGGTGATACGTTCCCAGCCGTTACAGTGACTTACGTCCCGCCCACTGCCGGAAACGGGCTAGTCTACTCAGTTTCGGGGAGCTTAGTTGACCGTCAGCTGCGCGCTGGCGCTGGAGGCGCTGCGCAGGTCCACCGGCGTGGAAGACCACTGGCGGGTGAGGGTTCCGGAGGGGTCACTGGAATTCCAGGCGCGCACCGTCAGGTAATAGAGAGAAGCCGCCGTGCCGCCGGGGATACCCGCGACCTGCACGGTTCCGCCGCCGCCCGAAAGCACCGTGTTGAGCGGCGCGCTCGCTACCAGCTGGCCGTCGTGCGTCACGAGTAACTGGCCCTGGTTGTACTTGCCGCTGGTAGCCGGGCTTACCGTCGCGGCGAGTGTGGCCGAGGCGCTGCCGGAGGCGAGCGACGGTCACCGGCGGAGTGCCTGCCGCCGATCCCGC
>PLEC01000118.1 GCA_003136935.1 Gammaproteobacteria bacterium | reverse complement strand
CCGTTCCACTGGTGCGCCATCTCGTGCGCCTGGATGCCATACACGTTCTGGATATCCCCGAGCGAGCTGGCATGCGAAACCAGCAGCGACGCGTCGGTGTAGGTGATCGCACCCCAGTTCTCCATCGCGCCCGAAAAGCCGCCCGGGATGGCGATCGAGTCGAGCTTCGGCAGCGGGAACGGATAGCCGAAGTAATCGTCGTAGTCGGCGAGAATCTGCTGCGCGTTGGCGAGCGCGGTCTGGCCTTCCTGCTCACGCCCGGCCACCGCCCACACGCCGAAGCGTACGTGCGAGCCCTGGGCGCCGATCTGCTTCAGGTCGCCGGCGGTGAACTCCACCAGGTACGAGGGCATTTTCGGCGAGCGCTCGAAGGTGATCGTGGCGAGCGTGCCGTGCACCTCACGCCTGGCGATCGGCATGTTGCCGATGGCGGCCCAGCCGGCCGGCACGGTCGCCGTCAGCTTGAAGGTGGCGCGAAACGCCGGCTCGTCCCAGCAGGGAAACACGCGCCGCGCATCGGTCGACTCCATCTGCGTCGAGAGCATCGTGCCGCCGGGATTGCCGGCCGACTTGCCGTAGGGCTGCACGAACAGTCCCTGCGGCCGGGTCTCCATGACGCCCGAGTACGCGAGCGTCAGCTTGTGCGCCCCGCGGGCGGCTTTTGCGGCCAGCGTCACGGTGGTGAGCTGCTTGTCGTTGTCGGTGGCCACGGACTTGACCGGCTTGCCGTCCAGGTGCACGTCCCGCAACTTGAGGTTCAGCGTGTTGAAGGTCACCGTGTCGGTCGCTTCGCGGAAGTTGAGCGACACGCTTTCCGTTCCGGTGAAGGTCTTGGCGGCGACATCCGGCACCACCGCGATGGCGTAATCCATCGGCACGACGTTCTTCGGCAGGCGGCCGGAGGCCTTGTCAAAGTCGTAAGGCGCTTCGGCGAGCGCGCTAAGCGGTAATCCCGCTGCCACCACCAGCGCCACGGTCATCAGTCCCGTTGTCTTCTTGATCACTTCGCTCTCCCCGTAAAATCGCTCCAAGAGAAGTGCGCGCAGTCTAGCCTGCCGCGCCGCCGCGACTCAGGTGGCGTGCGACCGGCCGCCCCGAATGCCCGATCAGTGGTTTTTCAGCTGCTGCGACTCACGGCGTACCGCGCGGTAACCAATGTCGCGCCGATACTGTACGCCGCGCCAGCGCACCGCGTCGGCGAGGGCATACGCCTCGCGCTGTGCGTCGCGGACGTCGATGCCAGAGCCGACCGCGCACAACACGCGGCCGCCGTTGGTCACCACCTTGGCGTTAGCAAGCGCAGTGCCCGCATGGAAGATCTTGCCCGGCAATGTCGCGGCGTGCTGCAGACCCTCGATGACGTCACCCTTGTGCACCGCATCAGGGTAGCCCGCAGCGGCCATGACGACACCGAGAGCCGCGCGTGTGTCCCACTGCGCACTCATGGCGCCGAGCTTGCCGGCGAGTGCCGCCTCGCACAGCGCCGTGAGGTCGGATTTCAGCCGTGCGAGGACCGGTTGTGTTTCCGGATCCCCAAGGCGGCAGTTGAACTCGAGCACGTTCGGCGTGCCGTCCGGGGCGATCATGATCCCGGCATACAGGAAGCCGGTGTAGGGCAGGCCATCCGCGGCCAGCCCGCGGATCGCAGGTTCGATCACCTCACGCATGATGCGCGCGTGCAGCGTGGGCGTGACCACCGGGGCGGGCGAGTACGCGCCCATCCCACCGGTGTTGGGTCCGTGGTCGCCGTCCCGCAGCCGCTTGTGGTCCTGGGAGGTGGCGAGCGGCAGGATGTGCTCGCCATCCGCCATCACGATGAAGCTTGCCTCTTCGCCCGCCAGGAACTCCTCGACCAGCACCTCGCGGCCGGCGGCGCCGAACTGCCCGGCAAACATCGCCTGCGCGGCGCTCACCGCGGCGTCGGTCGACTCGGCGATTACGACGCCTTTGCCGGCTGCAAGTCCGCTCGCCTTGACGACCAGCGGCGCGCGCTGACTGCGCACCCAGGCGACATCGAAGCGCTCGCGTGTGAAGGTCCGCGAGCGCGCCGTCGGGATGCCATGGCGCTGCAGAAATTCCTTGGCGAAGGCCTTCGAGCCCTCAAGCTGCGAGGCCGCCTGGCGTGGGCCGAAGCATGCAAGTCCCCGCGCCAGGAAAGCGTCGACGACGCCTGCGACCAGCGGCCCTTCCGGCCCGATGATCGTCAGGTCGACGCGCTCGGCGCTCGCCAACTGCGTGAGCCCTGCGATGTCTTGCGCGGCGACCTCGACGTTGCGCACCTTCGGTTCCGACGCCGTGCCGGCATTACCGGGTGCGACCAGGACTTCGCTCACGCGCGGCGAAGCTGCGCACTTCCACGCGAGCGCGTGTTCGCGTCCGCCGCCGCCGACGATGAGAACTTTCATTGCGGGCGCGGTGGCATCAGTGCCGGAAATGCCGCATGCCCGTGAACACCATCGCCAGGTCATGCTCATCGGCTGCGGCGATCACTTCCGCGTCGCGCACACTGCCGCCGGGGGAGATCACGGCGCGAATGCCGTAGCCGGCCGCGACGTCAAGATTGTCGCGGAACGGGAAGAAAGCGTCCGAGGCCATCACCGCTTCGCGCAGGCTGAGTTTTTCATCCGTCGCTTTCATGGCGGCGACGCGTGTGGAATACACGCGGCTCATCTGGCCGGCGCCGACACCGAGGGTGGCGCGGTCACGGGCAAACACGATGGCGTTGGACTTCACGAACTTGCACACGCGCCACGCGAAGCGCAGGTCGAGAAGCTGCGCCGCTGTGGGCTGGCGGCGCGTGGGTATGGTGAGCTGGGATTCCGCCAGGTCCGGCAGATCGCGGGACTGCAGCAGCAGTCCCCCGGTCACGCTGCGGAACTCGAGCGCACTGCCGACGCCTGAGGCAAGGTCGCCGAGCACCAGCACGCGCACGTTGGGCTTGCCCGCAAGCAGGCGCGCCGCATCCGCATGCACGGCCGGTGCAGTGAGCACTTCCACGAACTGCCGCTCGAGGATCGCTTTTGCCGTGGCGGCATCCAGCTCGCGATTGAAGGCGATGATGCCGCCGAACGCAGACGTCGGGTCGGTGCGATAGGCGCCCTCGTAGGCTTCAAGGGGTGTGGCACCAAGGGCGACACCGCAGGGGTTCGCGTGCTTCACGATGACGCAGGCGCTCTCCCCAAACTGGCGCACGCACTCGATCGCCGTATCCGCGTCCGCGATGTTGTTAAACGACAGGTCCTTACCCTGCAGCACGCGCGCGGTTGCGACGCTCGCGCCAGAGGTTCCCGGCTCGCGGTAGAACGCCGCGCTCTGATGCGGGTTCTCGCCGTAACGCAGGTCCTGGACCTTGTCGAACACCAGCGGGAGCGTGGCGGGGAATGCCTCGTCGGTGAGCGCGTGACGCTGCGACAGGTATCTCGCCACCATGGTGTCGTAACGCGCCGTGTGAGCGAAGGCCCTGGCGGCCAGCCGGCTGCGCAGGCTGAGCCCGCTGGCGCCCTGGTGGGCATCAAGCTCGGCGAGCACTGCCGGGTAGTCGGCCGGGTCCACCACCACCAGCACCGATTCATGATTCTTCGCGGCCGCGCGCACCATTGCCGGTCCGCCGATATCGATGTTCTCGACGGCGTCGGCGTAACTGCAGTCCGGACGGGCCACCGTTTGCGCGAACGGATACAGATTGACCACCAGCAGGTCGATGGGGGCAATGCCGTGCTGCGCCATGACCGCATCGTCAACACCGCGGCGGCCGAGAAGTCCGCCGTGGATCTTCGGATGCAGCGTCTTGAGGCGGCCGTCCATGATTTCCGGGAAGCCGGTGTGGCTGGCTACCTCGCGCACGGCAATGCCGTTTTCGGCCAGCAGCCGCGCGGTGCCGCCGGTGGAAAGGATTTCGATATTGCGCTGCGTGAGCGCGCGCGCGAATTCGATGAGCCCGGTCTTGTCGGAGACCGAGAGCAGGGCGCGACGAATTACAGGGGACACGGGCTTCACGCCCCCGGACTTCACGGCATCAGGAGCCGGCAAGTCCGAACTGCTTCAGTTTCTTGCGCAGCGTGCCGCGATTGATCCCCAGGATCACGGCGGCGCGGCTCTGATTGCCTTCGGCGTAGTCGAGGACGACGCGAAACAGCGGCTCTTCCACCTCGCGCAGCACCAGGTCATACAGGTGCGCCGGGCGGTGGCCATTCAGGCTGGTGAAATAATCGCTCAGCGCCCGCTCGGCGTGGTTGCGCAGCGGCAAGTCCCGGCCGTTCAGCCGGTTAGTGGCGGACTCACGAGCGCGCGTCTTTCTCTTGGCCGTCATGTGGGATCCCCCAAAGACTATTCGTCAGGCCGCTACCGCAGCCTGGCCCACCCAAAAATCGAAATGTTTAAGCGCCTGCGCGAACTGTGCGGCGGTACTCAGAGCCCCCATCAGTTCCCGACGAACCTGCGCGGGATCGTCGAGCAGCTGCTCGCAGTACCAGCCGAGATGTTTGCGCGCAATCCGGACTCCAGTCTCCTCCCCGTAGAAGCAGTAAACGGAATCCAGATGTGCAAGGATCATATCACGCACCTCGGCGCGCAGAAGCTGCGGTGGGGTTTTTTCCACCACAAGATGGGCGTTGACAGCACCGAAGATCCATGGCGCGCCGTGACTCGCGCGGCCAATCATTACTCCGTCCGCGCCGGTGAAATCAAGTACGTCGCGCGCTTTTTTTGCGCTGCTGATGTCGCCGTTCGCAAAAACCGGAATGGCTACGCTTGCTTTGATCGCGCGGATGGTTTCGTACTCCGCTTCGCCCTGATAAAAATCCGCGCGCGTACGGCCGTGCACGGCGAGTGCCGCAATGCCGCACGCCTGTGCAATGCGTGCAATGTTCACGCCATTGCGGTGCTCCGGGTCCCAGCCGGTGCGGATTTTTAAAGTGACCGGCACCGCGGCTGCGCGCACCACGGCGTCGAGGATGCGCGCCACCAGTGCTTCGTCCGTGAGCAGCGCCGAACCGCACAGCTTCCCGCAGACTTTTTTTGCCGGGCAGCCCATGTTCAGGTCGATGATCTGCGCGCCGAGTGCGACATTGAGGCGCGCGGCCTCGGCGAGCGCCTGCGGGTCGGCGCCGGCGAGCTGCACGACGCGCGGCTCCGGCTCGCCCTCGTGGTTCATCCGCCGCTGCGATTTGGAAGTAGTCCACAGGCGCGTATCGGAGGTGAGCATTTCCGATGCCGCGAGTCCTGCGCCAAGCTTGCGGCACAGGATCCGGAACGGACGGTCGGTCACCCCGGCCATGGGCGCGAGTACCGCGTTCGAGGGCAATAGATAAGGTCCGATCTGCACCGCCGGTCCCGATTCTTAACGCGCGGTAGCGTCGTTGGCGCAGGCGACGCCGCCGCCGCTTGCCGGCAGACAGGCGTCAAGCTCGAATCCCACCGCGCTTGCGCCCGGATCAACGAAGGCCATCTCAGCGTCGATGCGCTGCCCCGCGCCGAGGAGCGCTGTTGCGGGTACCGCGCCCGGAACGTACAACTGCGGCTGCACGTCGCGCGCGGCGATACGATTGCCAAAGCGATCCTGCAGTGTGACCCGCAGAAGCGGCAGCGGTTGTGGCTGCGGTCCGGCGTTCTTGATGCTGGCCCGCACCGTGATGTGGCCGGCATTGGCCGGATCCACGGACGCGCCGAGCTGACGCACGTCGTACGCGTGCAGATCCCAGTGGGGATTGAGTGTCACGCCAAGCGAGCGATACAGCGCCGTCAGCGGGTGATTGAACCGTGCACTCGCCGCCAGATCGTCCCGATAGTGGTTCAGGATCTGCGCGAACAGCAGCACCACGGCAGCGGCGATNNGCGCGCGCGGCAGCACCTGAACCGACTCAGGGTGTGGCTCGGGGAGCGATTCGCGCTCGAAGTCCAGTCGCCTGTCTGCATCCTGCGACGGTCGCGCGTGCGGCACCGCGTGTCGTAACCCCGGCGTCCTCGCGGGCGCAGGACGTGAGGCTGCTGGTGTGGATACCGGAGCGTGCACGGGCGCGGGAGTAACTTCAGACGCAGGGGCGGGCGTCGGTACGGGAGTCGCTGCGGGTGTCGGCGTGGGTGTCGGTGTGGGCGCGCCCGCGAGCGTGGCGCCGCGCGCGTCGGCCTGGATGATGGCCGACAGAAAGCCCGAATCGATCTCCACCTCCACCAGCCCATCCGGTTCCAGCTCCAGCACGGGTTCCTGGTTTGCAGCGACCATTGCCTTGAACGAACCGGTTGCCGCCTCCCACTGTGGATCCGGTCGCGGCTGCACGAACACGGATTCGGCATCGGTCTTGGCGGGGTCGAACTCGAGCGCCTCTTCAGGAATGACATCCATGTCTGCCGCTGCGGCGGGTTCCTCGCCCGGCGCAGCGATGGCCGTCACGGCCGGGGAGGCGGCGGTATGCGAGGGCGATGGGGACGCGACGGGCTGCGCGTCCGGGGAGGGCGATGGCGGTGGCGACGCTGCCGCCGACACCGGCACGGCCGGCGATGTCACCGGTGGCGCGGAGGGTTCGGGACTGGCGCTCTGGCGCTCCTCGGTGAGCCGCGCGAGAGCGTTGAATACGCTCGAGCAGCGACCGCAGCGCACATAGCCCTGGGCCACGCGCAGATCGGCAGCGGTCACGGCCAGCGTGAGAGCGCACTTGGGACAGATCGTGAACATGGAAACCTACGCCCGCGCCCGGTCAGTTACGCCGACCCGCGAGGCACGTCCAACCGTCGCGGTCGCCGAATCGCTCGACATGAAAGCATGCGGCATAAGCGGCTGTCACGTCCGCGGCCTCATGGTCCATGAGACCCGCGAGCACGATCTGACCGCCAGCGCGCACGAGGGACGCGAAGGTGGTGGCGAGTTCGCAAAGTAGTCCCGCGAGGATGTTCGCGAGCAGCACGTCGGCGCCGCGTGGCAGGCCATCCGGGTGCTCGTGAACGTGCACACGACCGGCCACCGCGTTGGCGAGCGCGTTACCCTGCGTCGCGATGAGCGCCTGGGGGTCGATATCGAAGCAGTGCACCGCAGCCGCCCCGAGTTTCGCGGCAGCGAGCGCCAGCACACCCGATCCGCAGCCGTAGTCGATGACCTGCATGCCGGGCGCGAGGTGCGCGTCGAGCCCGTGCACTGGCCTTTCTACGCAGTGCTCGGCTGGCGCGCGCAACAGGTGCGCGTGCGCGTCGAGCCACTCGAGGCACAGGGCGGTGCTGGCGTGGGTGCCGGTGCCGAAGGCGAGTCCAGGGTCAAGACTCACGACGACCGCGTCCGGATCCTGGACACGTTCGTGGTGGGGACAGATCCACAGGCGCTCGCCGAAACGCATGGCGTGAAAGTCTTTCAGCCATTCGCGCTCCCAGAGGCGATCGGCAACGGACTGTGCGTGAATCGCTGCGGGCGCAAGCCCGAGGCTTAACGCGAGCGAGTGTGTCAGGGCGTGGGCGTCAGCTCCCGCGGCGAACAGCACGACCAGCCGCGTCGCCGGCCAGAGGCGAAATTCCCCGGGCTTAGGCTCGAGCACCGGATCATCCCGCGAGTCGGTGTAGGTCACCGCCAGCGCACCGCGCTCGAAACAGACCTGCTCCGCGACCTCAGGATCCAGCGAGCCCAGGCCGAACGACAACTCCAGATACGACATGGGCGAATTATGCGCCGGCAAAAGCCAGCGCCGTTGCGACACGCCAGCTTCCGCGGGCGAAAGCCACGCCTTTCGCCCGCCGAAAGGGCCGCAGGCCTTTTCGGCCAATCTAACGAAGTCCGAGCCGCCGCTCCAGGTAGTGGATGTCCGTGCCGCCCTTCTGGAACGCGGCGTGGTTGCAGATCTCCTGGTGCAGCGCGATGTTGGTCTTGATGCCCTCGATGACCATCTCGGCGAGCGCGTTCTTCATGCGCGCAATCGCCGTTTCGCGCGTGTCACCCTGGGTGACGATTTTGGCGATGAGCGAATCGTAGTAGGGCGGCACGTTGTAGCCGGAGTAGATATGGCTGTCGACCCGCACCCCAGGACCCCCGGGTGCATGCCACAGGCGGATCGGGCCGGGCGAGGGCATGAACGTCCTGGGGTCTTCCGCGTTGATGCGGCATTCCATGGCGTGACCGCGGATCTGCACGTCACTTTGGGTGTACGGCAGCCGTTCGCCGGCGGCGATCAGCAGCTGCGCCTTGACCAGATCGATCCCGGTGATGAGTTCGGTCACCGGATGCTCCACCTGGATGCGGGTGTTCATCTCGATGAAATAGAACTCCCCGTCCTGGAACAGGAACTCGAGCGTGCCGGCGCTGCGGTAGCCGACCGCGCGACACGCCTCGACACAGCGGTCGCCCATGAACTTGCGCTGCCGCGCAGTGATGCCCGGGGCGGGCGCTTCTTCGATGACTTTCTGATGTCGCCGCTGCATCGAGCAATCGCGCTCCCCGAGATGGATCACGTTGCCGTGAGCGTCCGCCAGCACCTGGAATTCGATGTGCCGCGGCCGCTCCAGGAATTTCTCCATGTACACCTGGTCGTTGCCAAAGGCGGCGCGCGCCTCGGTACGCGTGATGCTGATCGCGTTCAGGAGCGAGGCGTCGGTGTGCACCACCCGCATGCCGCGCCCGCCGCCGCCGCCGGAGGCCTTGATAATCACCGGATAGGTGATGTCGCGCGCGATGCGCAGGTTCTCGTCGGCGTCATCACCCAGCGGGCCGTCGGAACCGGGCACGCACGGCACGCCCTGGGACTTCATCACGCGGATCGCGGAGACCTTGTCGCCCATGGTGCGGATGGTCTCCGCTTTGGGTCCTACAAATACGAAGCCGCTCTTCTCGACCCGCTCGGCGAAATCCGCGTTCTCGGACAGAAAGCCGTAGCCCGGGTGAATCGCCACGGAGTCGGTGACCTCCGCGGCGCTGATGATGGCCGGCATGTTGAGGTAGCTCGCCGCGGAGGGCGGCGGGCCGATGCACACCGACTCATCCGCGAGCAACACGTGCTTGAGGCTGTAGTCAGCCGTTGAATGCACCGCCACCGTTTTGATGCCCAGTTCCCGGCAGGCACGCAGGATCCGCAACGCGATCTCGCCGCGGTTGGCGATGACAACCTTCTCGAGCATGGGCGGGTCTATTCGACCACGAACAGCGGTTGACCAAACTCAACCGGGTCGCCGTTTCTCGCCATGATCGAGGCGATCTTGCCGGCCTTGTCGGCCTCGATCTGATTCATCATCTTCATGGCCTCGATGATGCACAGGATCTGGCCGACCTTGATCTCATCGCCGATCTCCACGAACGCCTTCGCTCCGGGGGAGGGGGATGCGTAAAAAGTGCCCACCATCGGCGCGGTAATCACGTGCTCGTTGGGCTTGGGCTTGGGAGGCGCGCTCTCGGCCGCCGGCACGGGTGCCGTCTGCGCCAGCGGCGCTGCCACCGCAGCCGGGGCGGCGGGCATGTGCACGTACTGGGGCATGGCATGCGCGTACGCACCGGGCACCGGCATCCGGCTGATGCGCACCGCCTCTTCTCCTTCTTTGATCTCGATCTCGGCAATGCCGGATTCCTCCAGCAGCTCGATGAGTTTTTTGATTTTTCGAATATCCATGCCGGGAATGCCCCCAAGGGTTGGAAGTGCTTACTCGGACGTCTCAGGCGAGGCGGGCGAGGCGTTCCACCGCGGCACGCACGGCCAATTCGTAGCCGAGCGCCCCCAGACCGGTGATGACACCCAAAGCAATGTCCGAGAAGTACGAATGCCGGCGAAAGTCTTCGCGGGCGTGAATGTTGGAGAGGTGAACCTCGATGAACGGCAGCCCCACCCCGAGGATGGCGTCCCGTAGTGCGACGCTCGTATGGGTCAACCCGCCGGGATTGAGCACCATGAACTTAACGCCTTCCTGGGCGGCGCTCTGCACCCGCCCGATCAGCTCATGCTCCGCGTTACTCTGGAACGCGGTCAGCTCGTGACCGGCCGCCCGGGCGCAGTCCGCCGCGCGCTTCTCAATCGAAGCGAGCGTGTCCGTGCCGTAGACAGCCGGTTCCCGGGTGCCAAGCAGATTGAGGTTCGGGCCGTTTAACAACAGCACTCGGGCCATGGGATGCGTGACTTCTTATGAGCCATCGGACAAGCGAAGCGTCGCGAATGTAACCCAATTCACCCCGATCTGGGTACTTCCGGAGGGGATTTCCGAAGATCTGGCGAGACTGGGTCTATTGCGCTGCGCCAGCTCCGGGGAGGGGCCGGGAGGCGGCAAGACGCGCGATGCCGGCGTTGATCTCATCCCGGGCGGCCTTGAGGGACAGGTGCCCCGAGTCGAGGGCTGCGATCCGATCCAGGATGAGTTCGGCCTCGTCCCGGTGCAGTTCTCCGACCTTGAGCGCGACGACGCGCCCCTGCGCGTCCGCGAATACGCTGAAGGGCAGCACCGTGTCCATTCCGAATGCGGCGGCAGCTTCAAAGCCCCCGCGCTCGCCGAGGAGAATTGGGTAGTCCATCCCCCGCTCAGCAACATACATTCGCACGGGATCGAGAAAATCGATGGCGATACCTACAATTTCAAGTCTTTTAGCCGCATGTTCCTTGCGCAGACTCTTGAGCAGGGGGATCTCCCGCCGGCACGGCTCACACCAGGTGGCCCAGAAATTGATCAGGAGCGGGCGTCCAGCCCATTCGGAGAGCTTGTGGAGGCCTCCGCCCAGACCTGGAAGCGCCAGATCCGGAACGCGCTCGGGAATCTTTCTCTCGGTCGCAGTGGCATCCGGCTGCGCGGCGGGAGTATCCGCCACGGCGGCCTCTGCGGTGGCAGGCGGCGGCGCCGTGGGCGTCACCGCGTAAATGGTGGGATGGCTGGGCTTGGAGAGTCGGTAGTAGGCGTAGCCACCGAGCGCCGAGGCGATCACCACAGCGATGCCGAGCACCACGCCGGTGGCGCTGAGCGGCCGCGCCGGCCCCGGCGGCGGCACGATCACGGCGCTTGCAGCGCGGCGCGGGAGCGTTCGGCGAACGCTTCCGCCTTCATGTAGCCGACGACGCGATACTGCGCGCGCTCTTCGCCGTCCTTGTTGTAGAACGCAATCGTGGGCGGCCCGATGATGCCGAAATGCTTCAGCAGCGCCTTGTCGTCGGCGTCATTGGCGGTCACGTCGGCACGCAGCAGGACCGCCGCGCTCAATGCGGCCTGCACGCGCGGGTCGGTGAATGTATAGCGCTCCATTTCCTTGCACGAGGTGCACCAGTCGGCGGAAAAATCCACCAATACGCCGCGGCCTCCCGCCCTGGCCTCACTCACTGCACGCTGCAGCTCTGCGACTGACTTGATGGGCCGGAACGGCAGCTGGTGGGAGCGGGCCGCGAGGGCCGGAATCGGCGCCAGGGGATCGGTGCCCCCGAGCGCCGCACCCGTGGCGAGCACCATGGCGTAAAGGCCCGCAACAACACCCGCGCCGCGCACCGCCCACACCGAGGCCGTGCGGCCGCGCGCCTCGTGCCACAGCAGCCAGCCGAGTACCAGCGCCGGCACGGCCCACAACAGCAGCGCCGCACGTTCCGGTACCACGCGCGCGAGCATCCACGCGGCGACCGCCAGCATCATGACTCCGAAGAGCTTCTTCACCGTCTCCATCCATGGCCCGGCCTTCGGCAGCAGTCTTCCGGCCGATGCGCCCACGATCAGAAGCGGCGTGCCCATGCCGATGCTCATCGCGAAGAGGGCGCCCCCGCCGCGCGCGATTTGTCCGGTCTGGCTGATGACCAGCAGCGCTCCGACCAACGCAGGCCCCACGCAGGTGGTGACGATCAGCGCCGACAGGGCGCCCATGATTGCCACGCCGCCAAAGGTGCCGGCGGACTGCCGGTTGCTCAGCTGCGCGATGCGCGACTGGATCGCCGTCGGCATCTGCAGCGTGAAGGCGCCGAACATCGACAGCGCGAGTACCACGAACAGCGCCGCGAACAGCGTCAGTACCCACCATTGCTGGAACAGCGTCTGGATCTGGCTGCCAGCGGCCGCGCCGGCAATTCCCGCCAGCGTGTAAGTGAGCGCCATGCCGAGCACGTAGGTGAGCGACAGGGCGAACGCGCGCCCGGTGGTGATGTGCGCGCCATTGCCGGCGATGATGCCGGCGAGGATAGGCACCATGGGCAGCACACAAGGGGTAAACGCGAGCAGCAGGCCCGCGAGGTAAAACCAGCCTAGCATGACGAATGGGTTGCCGCCGCGGATGAGCGCGGCAAACCAGTCCTGCTCGGCGGGTCCGCTGCCTGAGTTGCCAGTGCCGGCGAGGCTTGTGCCGCTCCCAGCGCCAGCGGCACCGGCCGCCTGCGCCGACAGATGCACCGTCACGTTCTTGATGATCGGCGGGTAGCACAGCCCGGCTTCCGCACATCCCTGGTAGGTGACCTCAAGCGGCAGGTCGAGGGGGGCGGCGCCTGCGCGCGCGACCGGGACCAGGGCGCTCAGCTCGTGGTGGTAGATTTCCTGCCTGCCGAAGTACTCGTCGTTCTTGATCTGCCCGGTGGGCATCTGGGTCGTGCCGAGCTGCGCGGCCGTCGAGGAAGTCGCCACCTTGATCCGCGCCCGGTAGAGGTAGTACCCGTCCGCAATCTCCCAGTTGAGCCGCACGCGATCAGTGCCGTCGGCGGTGGCGCCAAATCGAAACGCCTGGTCGGGCTGCAGGAACTGGTCGTCGCCGCTCTTCGCGGCGTGCAGCACCGCGTCGATGCCGCCGGAGGTCGGCTGCGTCTGGGGAGCAGGCTGCGCAAAGGCCGCGGGGCCGCCCAGCCCGAACAGGACAATCAGAGGAATATGTTTAATGGAGAGGCGCATACCGTTCGGGTGACTTTATAGCTCAGGGCTTTGATGGATGGCAGGAACTGCGGTTCAGAGCCAAAGTGGCCCGCCCGTTCCTCTCTAAGCCTCCAGCGCCCCGATAAAGGCCCCAGGGGGCCTTCGCGGACCGCCAGCGGGCGATCCTGCGCCAATCATGGCAAGAAAGGCCCTTACTTGGCTTGAATTCCGCGGCCACGCCCCTATGATTAGCAGCCGCAGCGGGGGAGTGCTAACACCCTCCCCGGCGCGCGCAATCCCAATCATCAGAAGTTTTCAATTAAGGAGCGTTTCACCATGAAGATCCGTCCTCTTCATGACCGCGTCATCGTGAAGCGCCTGGAGGAGGAGCGTACCTCCCCGGGTGGCATCGTGATTCCCGATACCGCGGCCGAAAAGCCGGTGCAGGGAAAGATCGTCGCAGTCGGCAAAGGAAAGATTCTCGAGGACGGCAAAGTCCGTCCGGTCGATGTAAAGGTCGGCGACAAGATCCTGTTCGGCAAGTACAGCGGAACTGAGGTCAAAGTCGACGGTGAAGATCTTGTGGTCATGCGCGAAGAAGACGTCATGGCCGTGATTGAAGGCAAGTAAGCGAGGATCACGACAATGGCTGCTAAAGAAGTCCGTTTCAGCGACGACGCGCGCGCCCGCATGTTCAGGGGCGTCAATGTCCTCGCCAACGCCGTCAAGGCGACCTTAGGCCCCAAGGGCCGTAATGCTGTGCTCGAGAAGAGCTTCGGCGCCCCCACCATCACCAAGGATGGCGTGTCGGTCGCGAAGGAAATCGAGCTCAAAGACAAGTTTGAAAACATGGGCGCGCAGATGGTGAAGGAAGTCGCTTCCAACACCTCTGATGAGGCCGGTGATGGCACCACTACCGCCACGCTGCTCGCCCAGGCGATCATCCGCGAGGGCCTCAAGGCCGTGGCCTCGGGCCGCAACCCGATGGACATCAAGCGCGGTATCGACAAGGCGGTCATCGCCGTCGTCGAGGAGCTGAAGAAGCTCTCCAAGCCCTGCAAGGACTCCAAGGCGATCGCCCAGGTCGGCACGATCTCGGCGAACTCCGATGAGTCGATCGGCAAGACCATTGCCGAGGCGATGGAGAAGGTGGGCAAGGAAGGCGTGATTACGGTCGAGGAAGGCCAGAGCCTTGCGAACGAGCTGGAAGTGGTCGAGGGCATGCAGTTCGACCGCGGCTACCTCTCCCCGTACTTCATCAACAATCAGCAGAACCAGACCGCCGAGCTGGATAAGCCGGTGATCCTGCTGGCCGACAAGAAGATTTCCAACATCCGCGAGCTGCTGCCGCTGCTCGAGAGCGTGGCCAAGGCCGGGCGTCCACTGCTCGTCATCGCCGAGGACCTCGAGGGTGAGGCACTGGCGACGCTGGTCGTCAACAACATCCGCGGCATCCTCAAGGTGGCCTCCGTCAAGGCCCCGGGCTTCGGCGATCGCCGCAANNAAGGAAAACACCACGATCATCGACGGTCACGGTAAGCCCGCCGACATCAAGGCACGCATCGAATCGATCCGTCAGCAGGCCGAAGAGGCCACCTCCGACTACGACAAGGAGAAGCTGCAGGAGCGGGTCGCCAAGCTCTCCGGCGGGGTTGCCCTGATCAAGGTCGGTGCGGCCACCGAAATCGAAATGAAGGAAAAGAAGGCCCGTGTCGAGGACGCACTGCACGCGACCCGCGCGGCCGTTGAAGAAGGCGTGGTCCCCGGTGGCGGCGTGGCGCTGATCCGCGCGCAGCGGGCGCTCGAGAAGCTCGAGGCGAAGAATGAGGACCAGGCGGTCGGCATCCGCATTCTGTCCCGCTCGATCGAGGAGCCGCTGCGCCAGATCGTCGAGAACGCCGGTGAGGACGCCGCCGTGATTCTCAACCGTGTGAAGGAGGGCAAGGGCCCCTTCGGCTACGACGCCGCCACGGGTGAGTTCGGCGACATGCTGGAAGCCGGCATCCTGGACCCGACCAAGGTGACCCGTCTTGCGCTGCAGAACGCCGCCTCGGTGGCCGGCCTGCTGCTCACGACCGAGGTCATGGTGGCCGAGGCCCCGAAGGACGAGGAGCACAGCCACGGCGCGCCGGGCGGCATGGGCGGTATGGGCGGAATGGACATGTAAGAACGTCCTCTGACACGGGGGCTAAAAGGCGTGACTTTTAGCCCCCTCTAAAGAGGTATCGATTCTGAAAACAACAGCCGATAGGCTTTACATAACAGTTAAGGGTTAGCGCCGGGCCCCAGGTCGGGCGCAACCCCCAAAGCCGCGGGACAAGACCCCCTATTCCGCGCATTACTTGCAGGCCCCCTAACAGGGGCCTGTTTTTTTTTGCCCCTCCCTGGCGATGTTGCATCGCAGCTACTTCCTGCGTCCCCGGTGAAGCGCTATCGTCGGTGGTCTTAAGGAGGCTCACCATGGGCTTTAGCCGCTATCACGGCCGCGCTGCCGGGACGATGTGCCTTGCGCTCCTGGCGCTCGCTGCCTGCGCCCGATCGGGCCAGGACCAGATGAGCTGGGCTCGTTCGGCCCTGGAGCGCAACGGCAAAATAGAAATCGTCGCGACCGACCCCCAGAGCCGCACGTTCACGGTTCGTCAGAAGGACACCGGGGAGCTGCGGATGGTGCGCGCCGATGAGTTGATCGGGGGCGCTGGCGCAGCAGTCCCCGCGGCCACGAGCGCCGCAACCTCTGCCGGCAACCCGCCCGTGCCAGGCGTCCCGACGACCCCTGCTGCGACGACTGCCAAGGAGGAGGGACCCGCGTCAAGCGCTGCGGGCTCCGCCGCGTGGGTCTCAGAACCGGCGCCATCGGCGCCGGCCGAGTCCGTCCACAACGACACTGCGGGCGCGCAAGGAGCTGGCCGGGTGTTGGAAGCCGGACCAGGTTACTCCATCAAGGCCGCCTCGACTGAGTCCACCATGGCTGCCGCGGGTGGCGCGCGTGCGCGTGACGCGAGCCCCACCAGCGCGGCGGTAGAGCGGCGCCATGAGCCGATCATCTGCCAGGGCGCACGCATGCTGCAGATCGATAATCGCAACCTCGTGTTCGACGGCGACGCGCTCAGCGCCGAGGACGGCTGCGAGATGCACATCACCAACAGCCGCATCAGCGCCAGTGGCGTCGGCGTGTCTGCGCGCGCGGCCAACGTGCACATCGACAACAGCCAGATCGAAGGCGGCGCCGCTTCCATCGATGCCTCGCAGGGCGCGCAGGTTTATGCCGAGTCATCCCGGTTCCACGGCATGAGCCGCCGCCTGGACACCGCGGGGTTCCATGACCTCGGGGGCAACGTCTGGAACTGAACTAGTCCATTGGCCGAAATCTCAGGAAGCGATTTCGGCGGACAGCAGTTCCGTTTCCGCCGGCCAAAGGCGTGGCTCGACACGCATCTGTTCCGATGACCTCGCCAGCCGAGCACGTCGAAGTGAGGCCGGCGCAGTGACTTTGGCCGGCTGCGGCGGTGCACCGCTTAGCACGGAGCTTGCCGGTCTCATCGAGCGCTCGCTCGAGGCGCTCAACGCCAACCCCAGCGCGCGCGCGGCGCTGGAACGCGCGCCCCAGACGGTACGCGATTCGGTGCGCAGCGTTTTTGCCGCCAGCGACTTTGTGGCTCAGGCCTGCGCCCGCGATGCGCAGCTGCTGGAGCAACTGATCACCAGTGGCGATCTTGAACGTCCCCTGGGCCGCGAGCAGTTCGCGTTGCGCGCGCCGCCGCAGCCGGCGGACCTGCCCACAGACGCGCAGGTGCAGATGGCACTGCGCCGCTGGCGCCGCCGTGAGCTGGTGCGCATTGCCTGGCGGGATCTTGCCGGCTGGGCCGACCTCACAAAGACCCTGACCGAACTCACGGAGTTTGCGGACGCGGCGATCGCCGCAGCACTCAGCCACGCGCGCCGTACGCTCGTCGCCCGCTATGGTGAGCCGCGCTCCCCGGGCGGCGAGGTGCAGCCGCTGCTCATTATCGCCATGGGTAAGCTCGGTGGCGGCGAGCTGAACTTCTCTTCCGATGTGGATCTGGTGCTGCTGTTTCCGGAACACGGGGAAACCGCTGGTGCACGCGGCATTGCCAACGAGGAGTTTTTCACGCGCCTGGGGCAGGGGCTGGTGCAGCTGCTCGAGGCGCCGACCGCAGAAGGATTCGTGCTGCGGGTCGATCTGCGGCTGCGGCCGTTCGGCGATTCGGGTCCCCTGGTCTGGAGCTTCGCGGCCTTTGAGGATTACCTGCCGCGACACGGCAGAGACTGGGAGCGCTATGCGTATGTGAAAGCCCGCCCGGTCACAGGCGTGGAGCGCTACGCCGAAATTCAGAGCACGGCGCTGCGGCCGTTTGTGTACCGGCGTTACCTTGATTACGGGGTGTTTGAGAGCCTGCGGGAGATGAAAGCGCTCATCCAGCGCGAGGTCGAGCGGCGCGAGCTCGCCGATCACGTGAAGTCAGGTCCCGGCGGCATCCGCGAGATCGAGTTCATCGTCCAGGCGCTGCAGCTTACGCGCGGGGGCCGCGACCGGCATCTGCAGACGCCATCACTGTTCACTGCCCTCGAGCGCCTGGCGGCGACCGGGATCTTGCCCGCGGCGGCGGCCGCGGAGTTGCGCGAGGCGTACGTGTTTCTGCGCCGACTGGAAAATCGCCTGCAGATGCTTAACGATTCGCAGGTCCATCGGCTGCCCGCGGATGCGCTCTCGCGTGAGCGCATCGCGCTTGCCATGGGCGCGCCGGACTGGCCGGCGCTCAGCGTGGAGCTCAAGCGGCAGCGCGCCCGGGTCAGCCGGCATTTTCGCCTGACTTTCGGCGCCGGTGAGGCCGACAACGCCGCGGTGCGTGTGGACCTCGGGCGCTTCTGGGACAGCGAGGCCGAAATCGCGGTGCTCGACGCGGCGCTCGCGCGTGCGGGCTTCACCGACAGTAGCGAGGCGGCGCGGCTGCTGCTGGAGCTGCGGGCATCGGCGCTGGTGCGCAAGCTCGATGAGCCCGGACGCCGGCGCCTGCAGGCGCTGCTGCCGGCGCTGCTCGCCGCTGTGGCACGCAGCAGCGCACAACTGCCGGTGCTGCGCCGGGTACTGAATATCATCGAGGCGACGGGCAAGCGCTCGGCGTACTTCGCGCTGCTCACTGAGAACGGCACCGCGCGCGAGCGCCTGATCGAGTTGTGCCGCCACGGCGACTTCCTCGCCGCGCAGATCGCGGCGCATCCGCTGCTGCTCGATGAACTCATCGACGAGCGGCTGCTGTCGCTCCTGCCGACGCGCGCGGATTTTTCACGCGAGCTCGAGTCACGGCTTGAGCAGTTGCAGGAGGATGATCCCGAGCAGCAGGTGGAGGCGTTGCGCCAGTTCCAGCGCGCCGCGCTGTTTCGGGTGGCGGTGGCGGATATCACCGGCGCGCTGCCGCTCATGCAGGTGAGTGACCGCCTCACGGACATCGCCGAGCTCATCGTGGAGCGCGCGATGCAGCTGGGCTGGCGGCAGATCACGGCGCAGTTCGGCGTCCCCAGCTGCGGTGACGGCGTGAACGCACGCGCGGTGAATATCTGCGCCGCCGGCTACGGCAAGCTCGGCGGCATGGAACTCGGATACTCCTCGGACCTGGACCTGGTGTTCCTCCACGACTCGCATGGCGAGCGCCAGGAAACCACAGGCGCGCGCCCCATCGACAACCAGGTGTTTTTCGTGCGACTCGCGCAGCGCATCGTGCACCTCTTGACCATGACGTCCGCGGCCGGTCGCCTCTACGAGGTCGATGTACGTCTGCGGCCGAGCGGCAAGGGCGGACTGCTGGTCACCAACATCCAGGCGTTTGCCGACTACCAGCGCCAGGATGCCTGGACCTGGGAGCATCAGGCGCTGCTGCACGCCCGCGCGGTGGCGGGCTCGCCGGCGCTGCGTGCGCGCTTCGAAGCGCTGCGGCTCGAGGCGCTGTGCAACCACGTGCGCCGCGACACCCTGCGCGAGGAAGTGCGCAGCATGCGCGAGCGCATGCGCCGGGAACTCTCACGCGGCGATGCCACGCGCTTCGACATCAAGCAGGATCCGGGCGGCGTCGCCGACATCGAGTTTCTGGCGCAGTACTGGGCGCTGAACTGGGCTCACGAATACCCGCCGGTGGCGATGTTTTCCGACACCATCCGGCAGCTGGAGTCGGTCGCCTCCGCGGACCTGGTGCCGCAGGCGACCGTGGATATTCTCACGCACGCTTATCGGGCTTACCGGGCGGCCGCCCACCGCCTGTCGCTCGATGACGCGGCGGCGCTCGCCCCCGCCAGCGACTTCCGCGACACGCGCGCGGCGGTGACGGGTATCTGGGACGCCACCATGGCGGATGAACGCTGAGCGAGTCCGCTATAATCCGCGTCCCGACTACGGCACGCGAGTGTTACCACATGGTTGCGACGGTCCGGCCGCTGCTGACACCCAACGCGCAGAATCAGTACGAGGTCAGCGCCGAGGATCTGCCGCTGTGCTGCCCGATGCCGCAGATGTACCTGTGGAACTCGCATCCGCGGGTGTACCTGCCCATCGAAGATACCGGCTGGGCGAAGTGCCCGTACTGCAGTGCGGAGTACACCCTGCAGCGCTAGCGGGCAAAAGCCACGCCTTTTGCCCGCGGGCTGAAAGGGCCGCAGGCCACTTTCAGCAATTGACTAACGGGCAACAGTTAGTCCTCGTCCGCCACATTCAGATCCCTTGGCGGCGCGAGATCGGCACGAATCGGCGCCAGGCCCGCGGCCCGCAGCCGCTTGTTGAGATCGGGAAGATCGCTCTGAAGCTTGTGCCAGTCACTCGCGACCCCTGAGAACGCGCCCTGCGCCGCTTGCGTGGCGCTTTTCTGCGCCGTGGTAGGCGCGGCATCAGCGCGGATGACTTCGGTGTAGAGACCGGCGAAGCGCTCCTGCAGGTCGGGCAATGAAGCCTTCGGCTCGGCCTTGGGTTTTGCGGTGTCGTCGTCTTTCTTATCAGTCGTGCCCAGCAACTCNNTGGAGAACGGCGCGCGAACTATCGGTAAGGAGCCCGGCGAGTTCGCGGGCCACGCGCAGCTGCTCCGCCAGCGCCTCCGCCGGCAGCTGCACGCGCGGGTCCTGCCGGAGGGTCAGCGGCGCTTCAAGATGCCGTCCGTCAACCTCCAGGCGCACGACATAGTTGCCGGGTAGCGCGAGCGGCCCTTCCGGGCCCTGCGGTGTTGCCATCGGCACTGCCGAGATCGGGTAGCCACGGACTGTGCTCACGGGAGCCGCGTAGCGCAGGTCCCATACCCAGCGGTGCGTGCCGGCCTTTGCGGGCAGCACGCCCGGCGGTTTGATCCAGTACCGCGGGATGAGTTCGCGCGCCAGTTCCTCCGCACCCGGCTCGGGCGCATCCTCACTGCTGAAGCGCCGCACGAGGGCTCCCTGGGTGTCGCGTATCTCCAGGCTCACCGCGTGCCGGGCGTCGCGGGGAAGAAAGAACTCGATCACAGCGCCCGCGGGGGGATTGGAAGCCAGCGGCTCATCCGGAGGCAGTGGCGTGTCGGTCCAGGTGCTGCGGTACACGCGCCAGGCGCTGGCCGGATGGAACAGCACCGCCTCGCGCATGGGCGCGCTCGTGAGCTGCCGCAACCGTGAGATGTCATCGAGGATCCAGAACGAGCGGCCGTGGGTCGCCAGGATGAGGTCGTCATCGTGGATCGCCAGATCCCGCATCGAGGTATGGGGGAGATTCAATTGCAGCGAGTCCCAGTGCTCGCCGTCGTCGAACGAGATCCACACAGCGCTTTCGGTCGCGGCGAACAGCAATCCCCGGCGCTGCGGATCCTCGCGCACCGCATTCACGGGGGCCTCCGGCGGCAGGCCCGCACTGATCGACTGCCAGGTCTTGCCGCGGTCGCGGGTCCGGTAGATGTAAGGGCGCAGGTCGTCGATGCGCATGCGGCTCACCGACACATACGCCGTGTTGGCATCGAAATGCGACGCTTCGATCTGACTGACCTTGCTCCAGGCAGTGAGCGCCGGCGGCGTGACGTTCGCCCATTGTCCGCCGCCGTCCGCGGTCGCCCAGACAAAGCCGTCGTCGGTGCCGGCCCACAGGGTGCCGCGATCCAGCGGTGAGAGTCCGAGCGCGTAAATCACGCCGCGCTGCTGTTCGGCTCCCTTGGGGTGCAGGGCGCCGACGCTCGCCGGGACCGCGCCCGCCTCACGCGCAAGATCCGGGCTGATGGTCTGCCAGTTCGCGCCGCCGTCGCTGCTGCGGTACAGGCGGTTGGCGGCGTAGTAGAGGGTGTGGGGGTCGAGCGGCGAGAACAACAGTGGCTGGGTGCGATCGACACGTACATCCGGGCCACGCACCGGGATCGGGGTAACGTTCTGCACCTGGCCGGTCGACCAGTGGTACCTGGAGACCTCGTTGCGCCCGGCGCCGTAGATCACGTCGGGGTCGAGCGGGTCCGGCGCCACGTAGCCGTACTCGATGGCGCCGACCGGATGCCACTCGCGGTCGGTGATCTCCCCGTCATTGCCGCGACTGGCGATACATACCGAGCCACTCTCCTGTTGTCCGGCACACACGCGGTACGGAAAGGTCGGCGCGACGCCGACGTGATAGAGCTGCGCGGTTGGCTGGTTGTACCAGGTGCTCCAGGTCTCACCGCCGTTCTGCGTGATGAGCGCGCCCTGATCACCGACGAGCGCGATGATGTGCGCATCCAGCGGGTTGATCCACAGGTTCTGATAGTCATCGCCTCCGGGTGCGCCGCGCAGGGACAGCCAGGTCTTGCCGCCATCGCTCGACTTCATGGTCACGATGCCGGTGCTGTACAGCACCTCGGGATTGGTGGGATCCACCCGCACGATTGGCAGATCGCCACCGCCGATACGCAGCGCGGGGCGCGCGTCGGAGGTGATCCGCGTCCACGTCGCACCGGCATCATCCGAGCGAAAGACACCCAGCCCCGCAGCCGATGAGTAGTCCCCCGGCTCGGTGGTGCCCGCGACGGCGTAAATGCGACTCGGGACGCTCGGCGCGAGCGCCACGTTGATCTGGGTGAGGGTCGCCGGCAGGCCGCTGGTGAGCCGGCTCCAGGTGCTGCCGCCGTCGCTCGACTTGAAGAGCCCACCGCCGGTGCCGTTGAACTCGTTTTTGTCCTCCCACGGGCCAAGGCGTGCCTGCCACAGCGCCGCATACACGAGCTGCGGGTTGGCGGGATCGATCTCGACGGCGGAGCCGCCGGTGTCGTCGTCCTTGTAGAGGACCCGCTGCCAGGTGACCCCCGAGTCAAGCGAGCGGTAGATACCACGCTCGGGGTTCGGGCCGTAGGGGTGACCCAGAACCGCGGCGAACACGCGGCGGGAATCCTTAGGATCAACCGCCAGGGCTGCGATCTGCTGGCCGTCGGTGAGTCCCAGATGCGACCAGGTCTCGCCGGCGTCGCTGGAACGATAGATACCGTTGCCGACCGAGAGATCCGGCCGCAGGAGCCCCTCACCGCTGCCAACGTAGATGATGTTGGGATCCGCAGGCGCCACCGCGATGGCACCGATCGACTGGGTCGGCTGGGTATCGAATATCGGCCGCCACGTGCGCCCGGCGTCATCCGTCTTCCACACCCCGCCATTCACCGCGCCCACATAAAAGACGCCCGGCCGCGAGGGCACACCGGCAACCGCCCGCGTCCGCCCGCCGCGAAACGGCCCGATCATGCGCCACGCCAGGTCCTGGTACGCGCCCGCGGGCAAGTGCTGGGCGGCGGCGCTGCGGGCCGTAAGCCCCAGGCACAGCAGGCTCAGCGACAGGACGAGCCAATGCCTTAACGCGCGCATTGCAGGTTGCTCCGCATCACGGTGAGGGCGCACACGATAGCACCAACACGCGCCGCTGCCGGGGTGCTAGCGATACTGCTTGTAGGATTTTTCTTCGACGAGCCGCGATCCGAGCTGCACGTTGATGCGCTTCTTGGCCGCCGCGCGCTCGTCGTTGCATACGTACACGGCGCGCGCGAGCTCGATGAAGTCGCGATCAAAAGTCTGTTTCGCTTCCTTGTCGCGGATGCGGTCCTCGATGTCCCACAGGCGCTCGTTAACGTCCTGCAGCGCGTGCTCATCCTGCGCAATCCCCGGCGTGGCGCAGCCCGCGTCCCGCCAGGTCTGCTCCAGCAGCGACAGTTCGAGTTTTACGTTGGCGAGCTTGCCCGCATCCTGGATGCGCGCCACTTTGATGCGCAGGATGGTGATCTTGTCGAGGAGTTCACCGGGGGAGACGGGCACGAGAATGTCTTTCATGGGCGCGATCCTAGCAACTCATCGAGCTTCGCGGTCACCTCGTCAACACCGATCAGGTCCATGACCCCCGGCTCCTCGATCTTGTGGGTCCACGGCAGCGCCTCGGGGCCGACGCCGCGAAAAACACGCGCCGCCTGCGGATAGGCATTCACGCACCAGCGGCCCGACAGGTAGGGGCCGCTGCGCGCCGGATTGGTGGCGGCGTACAGCCCGACGACCGGCGTGCCCACCATGGTTGCCAGGTGCGCTGGCCCCGAGTCGGGGCTGACGAGCACGGTCGCGCGTGCCAGGAGCGCCAGCAGTTCCGGCAGCGTGTCCTTGCCGATCTGGTTGATGAGCGGCGCGCTGCTCGCAGCCTCGATCTCTCCTCCCGCCTGCCGCTCCAGCTCACTCGGCCCACCGGCAAGGATCACGCGCATGCCGTGGCGCCGTGCCGCATGAGCGGCGAGTGCGGCGTAGCGTTCGGGGCGCCAGTTGCGCAGCGGGTGGCTCGAACAGGGACTCACGATGAGGGTGGGCTGGGCGTCGGGAATCAACCGCTGCGCGTACGCCTGCGCGCCGGCCGGCAGCGGCAGATCCCAGCGCAGCAGGCGTTCTTCAATGCCGAGCGCCGCGAGAAAGCCAAAAAAACTGTCGAGCACGTGCTCACGGGTGCGCGCCGCGATACGCGCATTGGTGAACAGCCACTGCAACTCACGCGCGCGCGGGCGATCGAAGCCGAGCTTCACGTCCGCCGCCACGCACTGCGCCAGCAGGCTCGCCCGCAAAGCCAGCTGCATGTGCAGCAGCACATCGAAGCGGCGGCCGGCGAGCTGCGCCTGCAATGCGCGGCGGCTGTCGAGGACCGAGCGCTTCTCCACGGTGATAAACTCGACGCCGTCGATGAGATTCATCAGCCGCGCTTCGGTCTTGCCGATGATCCAGGTCAGCTGCGTCGCTGGCCATGCCTGTTGTAAGGTGCGCACGATCGGCACCACGTGGCAGGCATCACCGATCGCCGACAGCCTGAGGATGCAGACACTGCGCGGCGGTTCGGCGAGAGACAGCATTATGGAGTCAGATCTTTGAGTGGGCGCTGGGCGCTTGGCCCCGAGGTAAAACGCGCCGCCGTCGCGGGCGGCGCCATGCTATATGACACCTCGCGCGCGGGCAATTTGGCGCCCGCGTGGTTCGACCCGGCGCACTGGCGCGCGCGCGGGGAGCTGGATGGCGGCGCGCAGGGCCGTGCCACGGCGCACTTCATCAACTCCGCGGACAAGCGCTATGTGCTGCGCCACTATCACCGTGGCGGCCTGATGGCGCATATTTCCCGCGATCGTTACAGCTGGCGCAGCGAAGAGAGCTCGCGGCCGTTCGCGGAGTGGCTGCTGACCTATCGCATGCATCGCGCCGGGCTGCCGGTGCCGGCGCCAATCGGCGCGCGCTATGTGCGCTCCGGCTCCACTTACACCGGCGACCTCATCACCGAGCGGCTGCCAACGGTGGGCTCGCTCGCCGAGTGTCTGGGCACCGGTGCACTGTCGGTCGTCACGTGGATTTCGATCGGGCGCTGCATCCGCAGGTTCCACGACCTGGGCGTATGCCACGCCGATCTCAATGCGCACAATGTGCTCCTGAGCGAGGAGGGCGTGTACCTCATCGATTTCGACCGCGGGCAGCTGCGCGGTCCCGGCCTGTGGCGCGACGCGAATCTCGTGCGGCTGCGGCGCTCGCTCGACAAGGTAACCTGGGCCCTGCCTGCCGAGCGCTTCGCAGAGTCCGACTGGCACGGCTTGCTCGATGGCTACCGCCAGTCCTCCGGCGGCAGCGCCTTGCAGAGCGCCTAAGGCGCGGCGCGTAAGCTTGCGATTCCTCTATCTCCTCGCCGTCTACGCCACCGCACCGCTGATTTCCGCCCTGCTGCTGTGGCGCGGCCTGCGTGACCGCAGCTACTGGCACAATTTCTCCGAGCGCTTCGGATTCGGTGCGCATCCGGTACCCCATGGCGTATGGCTGCACGCGGTGTCGGTCGGTGAGGTGCAGGCCTGCGCCCCGCTGGTGAGCGCGCTGCGTCAGCGCCACCCGGACCTGCCGCTCACCGTCACCACAGTCACGCCGACGGGAGCGGCGCGCGCGCGGGCGCTGTTCGGCAATATTGCGCAGGTTCGCTACCTGCCCTTCGACCTGCCGGGCGCCGTGCGGCGCTTCTTCACGCGCGTGCAGCCGCGACTCGCGGTGATTTTCGAGACCGAACTGTGGCCCAACCTGTACCGCGAGTGCGGCAGGCGGCGCGTGCCGCTGGTGCTGGCGAGCGCACGCATCTCGGCGCGCTCCGTCGGCCGTTATCGGCGCCTGGGGGCGTTGTTCCGCGACACCCTGTCGCAAGCCGCCGTGGTCGCCGCGCAAGGTGCAGGTGACGCCGAGCGCTTTCGCGAGCTTGGAGCCGCGCCCGCCAGTACGCACGTCACCGGCAACCTCAAGTTCGATTTTGAGTTGCCGCCGGATATCGGCGCGCGCGGTGCGCGGCTGCGGGCGCAATACGCGCGCGACCGGGCGTTATGGGTCGCCGGCAGCACCCACGGGGGAGGCGAGGAGCAGGCGGTACTCGAGGCACACCGGCGTGTGCGGGCCGCGCATCCTGGCGCACTGCTGGTGCTCGCACCACGCCACCCGCCGCGATTTGATGAAGTGGCGCAGTCGCTCACCCAGGCGGGCCTGCGCTTGGTACGCCGCTCGCAGGGCGGCGATGGCCCGGATGCGCACAGTCAGGCTGCGCAGGAGTGCGAGGTCGTGCTGCTCGACTCGCTCGGCGAGCTGCTCGCTTTCTACGCGGCCGCCGATGTCGCCTTCGTTGGCGGCAGCCTCGCGCCAATCGGAGGCCACAACCTGCTCGAACCTGCCGCCCTGGGTGTCCCGATCCTCACCGGCCCCAACAATTTCAACAGCGAGGAGATCGCGCGGCTGCTGATCGCACGCGGCGCGGCCGAGATCGTGCAGGACGCCGCGCAACTCGCGGTGCGGGTGAGTGCGCTGCTTGCGGATGCCGGCGCACGCGAACGTATGGGGGCGGCCGGTCGCTCCGCGGTGGAGGCCAACCGCGGCGCGCTGGCGAACCTTCTGAGTCTGATCGAGCCGCTGCTCGAAGGCGGATAGGGCCTAACCCGAGCCGTTGCCCTGCGGCGGGGGTGCCGGCGCCGCGGGCGCGCCTTCGCTTGCCGGTACCGTGG
>PLEC01000027.1 GCA_003136935.1 Gammaproteobacteria bacterium | reverse complement strand
GGATGCGGCGGCACGTACGGACACTTCGTCATGAAGCACATGTCGCACAGGTAGCAGTGATCCACGACCTCCCAGAAGACCTGCCGCCCGACGCTCGCAACCTCGCCCTGCGCCGTCGCGTCGACGGCATCGAACAGCGTCGGAAACGCGTTGCACAGGTTGAAGCAGCGGCGACAGCCGTGACAGATGTCGAATACGCGCTCGAGTTCCTTCTCGAGCGCGCTTGCGTCGTAGAACGCAGGCGTGCGCCACGCCAGTGGGTGGCGCGTGGGAGCCTCCAGGCTCCCCTCGCGACCGCCCGTGGCCGGACCCGGTCCTGGTGGCGTGCTCAGATGCCGTCCAGGGCCTTCTGGAAGCGATTCGCGTGCGAGCGCTCCGCCTTGGCGAGCGTTTCGAACCAATCGGCTATTTCGCCGAAGCCCTCCTCGCGCGCGTTCTTCGCCATGCCCGGGTACATGTCCGTGTACTCGTGCGTTTCGCCGGCAATCGCGGCTTTCAGGTTCAGGTGCGTTTCGCCGATGGGAAGTCCCGTCGCCGGATCGCCAACTGCCTCGAGGTACTCGAGGTGTCCGTGGGCGTGTCCGGTCTCGCCTTCCGCTGTGGAACGGAACACCGCGGACACATCGTTGAAGCCCTCGACGTCAGCCTTCTGGGCGAAATACAGGTAGCGGCGATTGGCTTGCGATTCCCCGGCGAAGGCATCCTTGAGGTTCTTCTCGGTCTTGCTTCCTTTGAGATTCATGGCATTTCCTCACTTAGACTCGGTCTAACGAAGCGGGACTGTATCGCCGCCGTGCAAGCGACGTCAACCGTGAGCACCTGGGAGTTCGTACGACTCGCGTTGACCCTCGAGCACGTGGCTGTGTAACGTTGCCCGCCCTTTCACGCGGAGCTAAGCGAAATTGGCGCGCAACATCAAGCCTCCCGAGTTCGAGCAGGCGCTGGCGGAGCTGGAAACCCTCGTCGCGCACCTGGAACGCGGCGATCTGCCGCTCGATGAGGCTCTGAAGAGCTTCGAGCGTGGCATCGCGCTCACACGCCACTGCCAGGCATCTCTGCAGGCTGCACAAGCCAAAGTCGAGATCCTGATGAAGCGCGGCGGCGAATCCACGGTCGAGCCTTTCCATGAGGCTGAGGAAGAATCTGACGCCGATCCGGGCGCCGCACCGGCTGGCGAATGATGCGGATCGCCGCCGACCTCGCCCACGGCCCCGGCGCAGCCTTCGCGCAGCGCGTCGCCGCATGCCAGGAGCGCATCGAGGGTGTGCTTGACCGCGCCCTGCTGCTGCGCGACCCGGGGACGCAGCGCCTGCGCGAGGCGATGCGTTACAGCGCGCTGGGCGCCGGCAAGCGACTGCGGCCGACACTCGTCTATCTGACCGGTGAGTCCCTGGGCGCGCACCTGTCAGGGCTGGATACGCCGGCCGCAGCCGTCGAACTCATCCACGTCTACAGCCTGGTGCACGATGACCTGCCGGCGATGGACGATGACGACCTGCGCCGCGGGCGCCCGACCTGCCATCGCGCCTACGACGAGGGCACCGCGATCCTGGTGGGTGATGCGCTGCAGGCGCTGGCATTCGCCGTGCTGGCAAATGAGCCGATGGAGGACACACCGGCCGCCGTGCGGCTGGAGATGATCCGGGTACTGGCGCGGGCAACCGGAACCGGAGGCATGGCCGGTGGGCAGGCGCAGGATCTCGCGGCGGTGGGCAAGAGGCTCAGCGTCGCTGCGATCGAGGACATGCACCGGCGCAAGACCGGTGCGCTCATTCAGTGCAGCGTCGTGCTCGGCGCCCTGGCCGCGGGCGTGACGGGCGGCGCTGAGCTCTTGGCGCTGCAACACTTCGGCGCGCAGATCGGGCTGGCGTTCCAGATTCAGGACGACATCCTCGATGTGGAAGGCGATCCTAAGCTGCTCGGCAAGTCAACCGGCGCGGATGCGGCGCATCTGAAACCGACGTATCCGAGCACCGCCGGGCTCCCCGCCGCGCGCGCGCGTGCGCTCGAACTGCGCGATATGGCGATCGCCGCGCTCGCGCCCCTGGGAAAGCAGGCGGGTCCGCTCGCCGAGCTGGCGCACTTCGTGGTGAGCCGCAGCAGCTGAGGGCCCGCACCCGCGGCCCGTGTACACTCATGTCCGATGAGCGTTCCGCTGGACAACTACCCGCTCCTGCGCGCGATCCAGTCCCCGGCGGATCTGCGCACGCTCGCGCCGGCCAAGCTGCCGGCGCTGGCGCGCGAACTGCGCGAGTTCCTGATCCACAGCGTCAGCACCCGCGGCGGACATTTCGCCGCCGGGCTCGGCACGGTCGAGCTGACCATCGCCCTGCACTACGTGTTCGACACTCCGCGTGACCGGCTGGTGTGGGATGTCGGCCACCAGGCTTATCCGCACAAGGTGCTGACCGGCCGCCGCGACCGCCTGCACACCATCAAACAGGACGGCGGCCTGGCGCCGTTCCCAGCGCGCGCGGAGAGCGAGTACGACACCTTCGGCGTCGGCCATTCGAGCACTTCCATCAGCGCGGCATTGGGAATGGCAGTCGCGGCGGCACGCGCCGGCGAGGACCGCCGCGTGGTCGCCATCATCGGCGACGGCGCGATGACGGCGGGCATGGCTTTCGAGGCACTGAACCATGCCGGCTCGCTGCCGGCGGATCTGCTGGTGATCCTGAACGACAACGACATGTCGATTTCGGAAAATGTCGGCGCGCTGTCCAATCACTTCGCGCGCGCGCTCTCGGGCCGCGTGTACGCGCACTTACGCGAGGGCGGCAAGAAGGTCCTCAGGCAGATGCCGACGGCCTGGGAGCTGGCACGCCGCTCGGAGGAACACCTCAAGGGCATGGTGCTGCCCGGCACCTTGTTCGAGGAAATGGGCTTCAACTACATCGGTCCCATGGATGGCCACGACGTCAAGGCACTGGTCAGCACGCTGCGCAATGTGCGTAAGCTGCGCGGGCCGCAGTTCCTGCACGTCGTCACGCGCAAAGGCAAGGGTTACGCGCCCGCGGAAGCCGACCCCATCAAGTGGCACGGCCCCGGTCCGTTCGATCCGGCGAGCGGCACAATTTTCAAGGAAAAGAGCAGCGGCCCGAGTTATTCGCAGGTCTTCGGCCAGTGGCTGTGCGACATGGCCGAGCGCGAACCGCGCATCATCGGCATAACGCCGGCGATGCGCGAAGGTTCGGGGCTGGTGGAATTCTCCAAACGTTTCGCGGACCGTTACTTCGATGTGGCGATCGCCGAGCAGCACGCCGTGACATTCGCGGCAGGTCTCGCCGCGGAAGGACTGCGGCCGGTGGTGGCGATCTATTCAACTTTTCTGCAGCGCGCCTACGATCAGCTCATCCACGATGTGGCGCTGCAGAACCTGCCGGTAGTGTTCGCCGTGGACCGCGCGGGACTGGTGGGCAGCGATGGTGCGACCCACCAGGGCAGCTACGACCTGTCGTACTTAAGATGCATCCCCAACACCGTGATCATGGCGCCAGCGGATGAGAATGAGTGCCGGCAGATGTTGTACACGGCCACGACGCTGCCCTCGCCCGCCATCGTGCGCTATCCACGCGGCACGGGGCCGGGAGTGCCGGTGGTTGCGCAGATGAGCGCGCTGCCCGTCGGCAAGGCGCAGCTGCGACGCGAGGGCAAGAGCGGACTCGCCCTGCTGGCGTTCGGCGCCCTGGTGGCGAGCGCGCAGCAGATCGCCGAAGCGCTCGATGCAACACTGCTCAACATGCGCTTCATCAAACCGCTCGACGAGGAGCTGCTGCTGAGCATCGCCGGCCACCACCGCGCGCTGGTGACCATCGAAGAGAATTCCACCCAGGGAGGCGCGGGCTCCGCCGTCGGCGAGCTGCTCGCCGCCGAAGGGCTGCAGGTGCCGCTGTTGCAACTCGGCATCCCGGACCGCTTCATCGAACACGGCTCGCGTGAAGGCTGCCTCGCCGCCGCGGGCCTGGATGCGGCAGGACTTGCCGCCAGCATCGAGCGCTGGTGGGCGCTGCAGGCGCCCGGACGCCTGCGTTCCGCCGGCGGTGCCTGACACTACTTAATAAGAGGGATACCGCGGCGCCCCGTAAGGCGCCGACAATCCCGCTGCGGATTTGCCCACCTTTCCTGTAGGCTTTCACCCATGACTCCCCCCGTCGCCACCGCCAAGATCGGGCGTGCCTCCGTCACCGAGGTCGAGGACGTGCAGGCGCGCGCCGACACGCGCCGGCTGCCCATCAACCGCGTTGGCATCAAGGACATCAATCACCCGGTGCGGGTCAGGGACCGCTCCGCCGGCGAACAGCACACCATCGCCACTTTCAACATGTACGTGGGCCTGCCGCATAACTTCAAGGGCACCCACATGTCGCGCTTCGTGGAAATCCTGCATGCCGAGCGCGAGATCTCCGTCGAGTCGTTCCGCGCGATGCTCACCGGTATGACGACGCGCCTGGAAGCCGACACCGGGCATATAGAGATGAGCTTCCCGTTCTTCGTGATGAAAAAAGCGCCGGTCTCCGGGGTCGAAAGCCTGCTCGATTACCGCGCCAGCCTCATCGGCGAGCACCAGCACGGACAGACCTGTATGTGGCTGCGCGTGACCGTGCCGGTGACGAGCCTGTGCCCGTGCTCCAAGAGGATCTCTGACTACGGCGCGCATAACCAGCGCTCACATGTGACCATCACGGCGAAGCTGCGCACCCACATGTGGATCGAGGAACTGATCGAGATTGCCGAGAGCGAAGCGTCCTGCGAGCTGTACGGCATCCTCAAGCGCCCGGACGAGAAGTTTGTCACCGAGCGTGCCTACGACAACCCGAAGTTCGTCGAGGACATGGTGCGCGACGTCGCCACCCGGCTCAACGCCGATGAGCGCGTGGCGGCCTATGTGGTGGAATCCGAGAACTTCGAGTCCATACATAATCATTCCGCTTACGCGCTCATCGAGCACGACAAGGACGCCTGAGCGCAGGTCAGCGACCCGCGGCCAGCGCGTGCGACGCATGAAGTTTTCTTAATACCCTCTTCATCACCACGAGAGGGCCGACGCTCTAACTTCTAACGCGATATTGGCAACGCCACATCGCATCCGAGGAGAGAGTGCATGAAAGTCATCACCGCATTCGCAGCCCTGGCCATCGTGGCCTGGGGCGCCGCCGGCGCCAGCGTCGCCGCGGATCCGCCGGCCACGCCGTCGGCCACACCGGTGAAGCATCCCTCACTCAAGGCCTGCAACCAGCAGGCCGATGCCAGGAAGCTCACGGGCAAGGAGCGCTCGCACTTCGTGCTCGACTGCAAGGCCGGCAAGACACCCTGACCGGCGGCGGAAAAGGAACTACTGTCCGCCGAAATCGCTTCTAAGCGATTTCGGCCGATAGACTAAGCGGGTAACTCCACCAGCACTTTCAGCCCCGGCTCATTGCTCTTAAGCTCGAGCCGGCCGCGATGCAGGCGCGCGATCGCGGCCACGAGACTCAAGCCCAAGCCGCTGCCCTCGTGGGCAATACCGGCGCCGATGCGTACAAATGGCTGCACGGCGCGGGCGCGCTCTGCGGCGGCAATTCCCGGTCCATTGTCGCTCACCAGCAGCTGCACGCTGTCGGCCACCCGCCGCACGTCGACCTCGATGCGGCCGCCCGCCGGCACGTACTTCAATCCATTCTCGATGAGATTGGTCAGCAGCTGCGCGAGCAGCTGCCGGTTACCCTGGACCACACCGGCGGCGTCACTCGGCAAGCTAAGGGTGAGGCCCTGGGCGTGCGCTACCGGCTCGAAGAGTTCGACCAGCTCCGCGGCCAGCTCGCCCATGTCCACGGCGCACGCCGCGGCGAGCGGCGCGCCCGACTCGGCAAGTGCAATCTGCAGCAGCGTCGCGAGCGTGCGCTGCAGGCGATCCACTTCGCGCAGTGCGGATTCGATCGATTCGTGCACCGCCGGTTCCAGTGGCGGTGCCCGCAACAGCAGCGCGTCCATGCGGGTGCGCAGGCGATGCAGCGGTGCACGCAGATCGTGGGCGGTGCTGTCGAAGGTCGCGCGCAGCGTGCCGGCCTGGTGTTCGAGCCGGTCGAGCACGCGATTGACCGCTACCGCGAGCGCGTCGAACTCGTCGTTGACGCCGGACACCGGCAGCCGCCGCCCGATGTCTCCGGCCATGATGCGTTGACAGGTCTCGGTGACAGCTCCGACGCGCCGCGCCAGGCGGAAGCTGAACCAGAAGCCGGCGAGCGCCGCCGCGAGCGTCGAGAGGCCGATGCCCCATAGCGTGGCGAAGCGGAACTTCTCGGCGAAGCGGCGTCCCTGCGAAATGTCGGTACCGACGAGCAGCAGGTCGCCGCCGGGAAGGGTGCGCACCGCCGCGCGTACCGGATGCACGGCGCGACGTCCCGGCTCAATGGTGGCGATTTCGAACTCCGGCCAGTGCTCGGCGGGCATGCCGTCGAACGGCCAGTTGGTCACGTTACCGGCGATGCGCTCAAAGGTAGAGTCGGCCAGCATGTAGACCGCGCCGATGCGCCCCCAGCTGTCGATGCGCAGATTGATCTCATCGGTGACGCCCGCTACGCCGCTGCGGGCGTATTTGTCCTGCAGACTCTGCAGCTCGGTGTCGATGATGAGATCGACTTCGTCGGTGATCAGGCTCTCGGTCAGAAGGTAAGCACTGCCGAGCGTCACGCCGACCGCGAGCGTCACCAGCAGGGTGTAGCCCACCGACAAGCGGAAGGCCGTGGTGTTGAACAGCTGCAGTCGCACGGGACTAGTTGTCGCTGCGCAGAACGTAGCCGCTGCCACGCACGGTGTGGATCAGCGGGTGATCCGCGCCGCGATCGATCGCCTGCCGCAGGCGGCTGATGTGCACGTCGATGAGATTGCTCTGCGGATCGAAATGCAGATCCCAGACGCCTTCCAGCAGCATGGTGCGCGTGACCACCTGGCCGGCGCGGCGCATGAGGAATTCGAGCAGCTTGAGCTCGCGCGCCGTCAGCTCGACCTCGCGCCCGCCGCGCGTGACGCGTCGCGCCAGCAGATCGAACTCCAGGTCCTCGACCTTCAGGCGCGTGGCGTGCGGCGCGCCCGAGCGGCGGCGCGTCAGCGCCTCCATGCGCGCCAGCAGCTCCGCGAACGCGAACGGCTTGGTGAGATAGTCGTCGCCGCCGGCCTTGAGCCCGCGGATGCGGTCATCCACGCTACCCAGGGCCGACAGCACCAGTACCGGGGTGCTGATGCCCTTGTTACGCATGAGCTCGATGATCGCCAGCCCGTCGATGTGCGGCAGCATGCGATCGGTGACGATCAGGTCGAACTGCCCTTCCGTGGCGCGAAACAGCCCCTCACGTCCTTCCGCGGCGTGATCGACCGTGTAGCCGCTCTCGCGCAGGCCCTTGACCACAAAGCGCGCGGCTTCCAGGTCGTCTTCGATGAGGAGTACGTGCACCGGCGGGAAGAGTAGGAGGCGTCATGGTGCGTGCGCAAGGGCCGCGGCCGCCTTTAGGTACGCAGTGGCCGGCCGCGCGCGAGTGCGCGGCGCAGCTTTTTCTAAGGCGACGGGGGCCGGGTGCGCTCGGCGCTTTGCAGGCGAGCGATGAGCGAGCTTAAGAACACGCGATTGAAGCGCAACTGGCAGGAAGCCGAAACCTGTTCGAGGAGCGTCGAGCTGACTTTCAGGACGGTGATCGCGCCGTCGGCACGGATGGTGGCGGTGCGCTTGGCGCCCGGCACGTAGCTCGCCTCGCCAAAGCAGTCGCCGGTGCCCAGCGCGCCGACGCGCTGACCGTGGCGCTCCACCGCACAGCCGCCGCTCACCAGGATATAGAAGCGATCGTCCATCTCGCCTTCCTTGACGATTTCCTCGCCCGCCGCGTAGTCCTGCCAGCTGCTGGCGCGCAGCACTTCCCAGATCTCCGCGTGCGAGAACTCGTGAAAGAACTTCAGCCGCCGCAATACCCCGAACTGCTCCTGGCGGTCGATGCGGGCGTTGGCCTCGCGCAGCCCCTGGTGCACACGCGTGAGGTCGGCCGCGAAATCCAGTCCCGTCTTGCAGCGCTTCAGCGGGTCCTTCTGCAGCGCCAGGGCCACGACGCTCTCGAGTTCTTCCGGCACGTCCTTGCGCAGCGTGTGAATCGGCGCCGGCGTCGCGTACACGATCTGGTGCAGCAGCTTCTGCAGGTTCCCGGCGCGGAACGGCCGCGTGCCGGTCAGCAGCTCGTACATCACCGCGCCCAGGGAATACAGGTCGGAACGGTTGGTGAGCTCCAGACTCTGCACCTGCTCCGGGGACATGTAGGAGGGGCTACCGGCGATACCTTCGATGCGCGAAATGTCCGAGTCCGACACCAGCGCGATGCCGAAATCAATAATGCGCACGTCGCTGTCCTGCGTGAGCATGATGTTTGAGGGCTTGACGTCGCGATGAATGACGCCGCGCGAGTGCGCGTAGTGCAGCGCCTTGGCGCACTTGAACATAATTTCGACGGTGTCATCGATGCGCAGCAGGTTGTCCGCGCGGGTGTAAGCCGCGAGCGTGCGCGCGCCGTGCACGTGCTCGGTGACGATGTAGCAGTTGCCGTTTTCCTCGCCGGCATCGTAGATGGGAAGGATGTGCGGATGCTGCAGCATGCCGACCAGGTGCGCCTCGGAAAGGAACATCTTGCGCGCGATGCGGGCGTGCTCCTCGTCGCCGCCGGTGTCCATGTTGTACACCTTGATGGCGACGTCACGGCCGTAGTAGGCGTCATGCGAGAGATACACGATGCCGGTGCTGCCGCGGCCCACTTCCTTGACGACCACGTACTTGCCGATGCGGTCGGGCACCCGCACGACCGGCTTCGGCTTGGGATTCGGGGCTGATTTTGTAGCCGATACTGACATGGTGCGGCGCGTGGCAAACGAGCCCGGTGAGGATACGGGTTCGCGCCGCCGCGCGACTGTGATGCACGCCTCACGGACCCGCCGCGCGACGTGCGCGTGTGCGCGCTGCGGCGCGCGCACCGCTCACACGCGTTTAGCTGAAATGCTGGTAACCGGAATGCGAGAACTGCATCACAGACCCATCGCGCAGCACCACCGCGCCCGGCGACGCGCGCAGCACGCCAATACGCTGGTACGCCCAGCGCTGCGGCGCTACCTCCTGCGTGAACGCCGCAAGATTTTTTTCCGCAACGCTGAAGCACAGCTCGTAGTCGTCGCCGCCAGTGAGCGCCAACTCGCGCGCGCGCTCGGTTCCCGCCGCCTGCTCAAGCGCTGCAGACACCGGCAGCGCTTCGTAATGGATTTCGACCCCCGTGCCGCTCGCGTGTGCGAGCTTGGCAGCGTCGGCAAGCAGGCCATCGGAGACATCGATGCAGGCGCTGGCGAATTCCCGCAGCCGTTCGCCGAGCGCCACGCGCGGGCTGGGCATTTCAAAGCGCTCGCGCAGGTAGTGGTGCAGGGCGGCCGGTGCGCTCAGCCGCCCCTCCACCAGTGCCAGGCCCGCGGCGGCATCCCCCGGCGTGCCGGAAACAAACAGGCAATCTCCGGGACGCCCGCCGGAGCGCTGCAGCGCCGTGCCGCGCGGCGTAAAACCCAGGAGCTGCACCGTGATGCACAACGGCCCGCGCGTCGTGTCGCCACCGACGAGCTGCACCTCATGCGCGCGCGCCAGCGCGCCAAAGCCGGCCGCAAATTCCGCGAGCCACGACTCCTGCGCCTCCGGCAGCGTGAGCGCCAGCAGCGCCCAGGCAGGGCGCGCGCCCATCGCGGCCAGGTCGCTCAGATTAACCGCCAGTGCACGATGGCCGATGGATGCCGCCGGCGAGCCATGCGGGAAGTGCACGCCCGCGACCAGAGTATCGGTGGCGGCTACCAGGTCCGCGCCGTCGGGCACCCTCAGGAGCGCGGCATCATCCCCGACGCCGGCCACCACATCCGCGCGCCGCGCGCCGCAGGCGCGAAAGTAGCGGTCAATGAGCGCAAATTCCCCGAGCGCCATGCGCGCACGCTTACCTTCAGTGTTCGGCCGGCCGCAGTTCGTGCGCCGCACGATCGAGCACCGCGTTCACGAACTTGTGTCCGTCGGTCGCGCCGAAGCGGCGCGCAAGGCCTACTGCCTCGTTGATGATGACGCGATACGGCACGTCCGGCCGCGACTGCAGCTCGAACAAGCCCATGAGAAGAATGCCGTGTTCGATCGGATCGAGCAGGCGCGGCGCGCGGTCGGTGTACGATGCCAGGCGCGTGTCCAGCTCTGCGTGCGCGCTGCACACGCCCTCGACCAGGGCGCGAAAAAACTCCCCATCCGCTCGCCCCATGTCCTGCGCTGCACCGAACTCATTCACCAGGTCCTGCCACGGACAGGCGTTCAGCTGCCAGCTATACAGCGCCTGCAGCGCGAGCTTGCGCGCCACGGTGCGCGTGCCGCTGAATTCGCGGGCGACCGGTGCGTTCATCGCGGCGCGCCCTTCACAGACGCGCCATGAGTGCGGCCATCTCGAGCGCGCACTCCATCGCCTCGCCCCCCTTGTTCGCGCCGCTGGTAGCGGCGCGCTCCAGTGCCTGCTCGCGGTTCTCAACCGTGAGCACCCCGAACGCGATGGGGACGCCGGTCTCGAGGCTCGCCAGCTGCAGGCCGTGCGCGCATTCCCCGGCGACGTAGTCGAAGTGCGGCGTGTCACCGCGGATGACGCACCCGAGCGCCACGACCGCGTCGCACTTGCCGCCAGCGGCAAGCTTCCTCGCGACCACCGGCAGTTCGAACGCCCCCGGCACGCGCACCACCAGCAGGTCCTGCGGCGCGCCGCCGTGAGTGGACCACGCAGCGCTCGCGCCCTTGATAAGGCTCGCGACGATGAAATCGTTAAAGCGCGCCGCGACGATCGCGACCCTGCGTCCGTGCGCGCCGACCTCCCCTTCGATGAGTTGCGGCTGGGTCACTCCTCTTCCCCGACGTAACCCTCGATCTCCAGCCCGAAGGCCGAGATGCCCAGCATCTGCTTGGGCGCCGACAGCACCCGCATGCGTCGCACCCCGAGGTCCTTGAGAATCTGCGCGCCGACGCCGAATGTGCGCAGCACCGCGCCTTCCCCGCCGCCAGCAGTACTTTCCGGCGCGGCCGCCGCAGGCGCCGCGGCCGCAAATGAGCGCACCGCGTCCGCCAGCTCGCGCGCCGACTCGTGCTGGCGCAGCACCACGACCACACCATTGCCCGCCTCGACGATGCGTTGCATGGCGGCGCGCAGCGTCCAGACGCGCGTCGTGCCACGCACGGCGACGAGATCGCGCAGCGTGTCAGGCAGGTGCACGCGCACCAGCGGGACCTGGGGGCCGTCGAGCCGGCCGTGCGCCAGCGCCAGATGTACCTCGAGGTTCGCGCAATCCTGGTACGCATACAGCCGGAACTCACCCAGCTCGGTCTGCACGCTCTGTTCGCCGATGCGCTCGACGGAGCGCTCGATGCGCAGCCGGTGGCGGATGAGATCCGCGATGGTGCCGACCTTGAGTTGATGCCGGCGGGCGAATTCCTGCAGTTGCGGACGGCGCGCCATGCTGCCGTCGTCATTCATGACCTCGCACAACACGCCCACGGGCTTCAAGCCCGCGAGCCTGCACAGATCGACCGCGGCCTCGGTGTGACCGGCGCGCACCAGCACCCCGCCGCGGCGCGAGCGCAACGGGAAGATGTGTCCGGGGCGGACAAAATCCGCCGGCGTTGATGCCGGGTCCGCAAGCGCGCGGATAGTCACCGCGCGGTCGCCGGAAGACACGCCGGTGGTGGTGCCGGCGCGCGCATCCACGGAGACGGTGAAGGCGGTGCGCTGCGATTCGTCGTTCGCCGGCACCATCTGTGGCAGCTCCAGCCGCGCCAGCTGCTCCTCCTGCATGGGCACGCAGATGATGCCGCTCGTGTGGCGGATCATGAACGCGACCGCTTCCGGGGTGGCGTGCTCGGCGGCCATGATCAGATCGCCCTCGTTCTCACGATCCTCATCATCCATGACCACGACCATGCGTCCGGCGCGCAGGTCATCGAGCAGGTCGGCTACGCAGTTCAGCGGAAGCGCGGCCGCGGCTGCCGGAGCAGCCTTGGGGGGCAGGGTCAGTACTTTGGACATGGCGGGCGGCGACGGTGGTACGGCAGATCAGTATAACTGAGCCCCCGCCGCGGCCGTGCCTGGCCCCCCACTGGCGTGGAATGCCGCGAATCAAAGGCTGTAGCTCACGATAAACTTGAAGAGCGTTGTTGCGACGAGCTGACCTTGAGTGCCTTGCGTCGCCACTGACGGGGCGGCATTCGCATAGTGGTAGACACGAAACTCGGCGTCTGCGTAGAGCTTCCACTTACCCAGGTCCGCTTCGAGGCCCGGCGACAGCAGCACCCGCTGGTAGCCACTATTGGGAGGATCCGCGTTCACGCCGCTGTCGTGCAGACGATTGGAACCGATTACCTGCATGAGGGCGGCAAGCGTGGCGCTTTGTCCCAACTGAAATCCATCGTAGATGAGGCCGGCCGCGGCGTCCGTCTCGTTGCCCGGTCGATACCCTTCACGCGAGTTGAAAGCCCGCTGGAACAGAGCTTCAACGAACCATCTCGTATGATGCTCCGCGCTGATCGTGCCGAGGTGGTAGCCACCTAGCAACAGGTCCGTGGTTCCGGTGCCGATCGAGGTGTCGCGATCAAAATTGGGGTACGTCCAATCACCCGTCGCTAGCTTCACGCCGAGCGCGAGGCCTGTCGACATGTCGGGCGAGAATCCCGTGTAGGTGCCGAGGAGACGCACGTCGCCGAGCGCATTGTGGCGGTAGGTCTGGATGTCTGGAGATCCAGGGGTCCCGATGTCCGTGCGGAACGTGCGAAGCCAATAGGGGATCTTCACGGACATGCCCCACTCGCGATTGAAGTTGTAGTCGAGGCCTACACCCCCGAAATTGGTCTCGATTTCCTTATCCGTGTTGTTGGCGGCTGGAGCCGCGTGCGAGCCGATCCAGTTCTGGTTCTGATCCTGGTAGTCGTCTTCGACATAGATCATTCCGCCCGGCTGTGTCTGAATCATGGCGGCGGTGCCGACGTCAAAGACACCGCACCCGCAAGCGCACGCCAGCGCAGGGCTCGGCACAAATGCGCTGAGCAGGGCGAATGAAAGCAGCCGCATCGTACCGCTGGATGAAAAATAAGCGAATGGCGTGGTCGAGCCACACACCCAAGTGGAGAATTTCATGACGCCCTCGTCTCAACAAAGCCCGAAAATTTCGGAGCGCTGCGCGTCGCAAACCTGTGCGGCGGCTTGCGTTACACACAACGTCAATGTTCAAGGTTCAGGCAAGACGGGGCGGACCGCGGCAGGATTCCTGACGTGGGGGCCCGCAGCGCAGAAAGGTCTGAGCAAGAGCGGTCGGCCATACCACCAGGTCGGACACACCGCCGCCTGCGACCACCGGCAGCGTGGGCAAAGGTGCCGGCCCGGCACTTTGCGCGTAGGGACAGGTAGAGTCGGCGTGGGCGCCGTGGTGATGCCCACCAGCAAGCACGCCCGGCTCGCACAACACGAACGCGAGACTGCCATCGACCGGCGCCAGCATGAAGCCCGCGGGAACGAGCGCTCGCAGGAAAAGCATCCCGAGGAGGAGCAGCGTCGCCCACCGCGAATCTGCACGGTGCCGGATGCCTTTAGTTATTCTGCGCATTCAGGGCGCCGGCACCGCCAGCAGACGCGCAAGATAGCGCGCGAGCTGGTCGACTTCCAGATTCACGCGTGCACCAACAATAAGCCTGCCGAGTGTCGTAACTTCCTGGGTATGGGGAATGATGTTGACGCCGAAGCTCGCGCTCTCGACCGTGTTGATGGTGAGACTTACGCCGTCCACGGCGACCGAGCCCTTGGGCGCAAGGTAGCGCGCCAGCGCCGGCGGTACGCCGATGCTCACACGCCGCGAGCGTGCATCATCGCTCACCGCACTCACCTGCGCGACGCCGTCAACGTGCCCGGAGACCAGATGTCCGCCGAGCGCATCCCCGGCGCGCAGCGCCGGCTCGAGATTCACCGGATCGCCAGCCGCGAGCCCGCCCAAGGTCGTGAGCGCCAGCGTCTCACGTGAAACGTCCGCCGCGAATGTCCGCCCCTGCACCTGCGTAGCGGTGAGGCAGCATCCCTGCACGCAGATACTGTCGCCGACGCGAGCGCCCGCCAGATCCAGGCGCGCTGTTTCGATGACCAGCCGCAGGTCGCCGCCGCGGATTTCGCGCGTCAGCACGTGGCCGACATCCAGTACGATTCCGGTAAACACCTGGCCTGACTCCCGTCAACCAGCCGCGGCTGCGCGCGGACGCAACCGCAGCCGTACATCCTCACCCAGCTGCTGCATGTCGATGAGCGTGAACGCCGGCGCATCCGCGAGCTCGCGCAGCTGCGGCAACTCGACCAGCGCACGCGCCGCGGGCCCGAGGAGCTTGGGCGCGATGTACAGCAGCAGTTCGTCGGCCAGTTCCTCGCGCAGCAGCTCGCCCGCGAGCGTCGCCCCCGCCTCCACCAGCACTTCGTTCGCCTCGAGTTCCGCCAGCCGTTCGATCACCGCCGACAGCACCAGCCGGTCCCCGACCGCCGGCAGCGACTCGACGCGCGCGCCGCGCTCGGTGAGGCTGGCCGCGCGCGCGTCATCCGCAGTCGAAAGCGCCGTCAATATCAACACCTCGCCGCCGGTAGTGAGCAGGCGTGCGCCGAACGGGGTGCGCAAGCGCGCATCCAGCACCACCCGCAGCGGCTGGCGCCGGCCACGACCGCCCGCTTCGTCCGCCAGTCGCACGTCGAGCCGCGGGTCATCCGCGAGCACCGTGCCGATGCCGGTAAGAATTATGGAGCTGCGTGCGCGCCAATGCTGCACATCCTGGCGCGCCGCGTCCCCGGTGATCCAGTGGCTCGCGCCGTTGGCGAGCGCGGTGCGGCCGTCGAGGCTCATGGCAAGCTTCACGCGTACCAGCGGGCGCCCGTGCTGCATGCGCCTGATGAAGCCGGCGTTGAGCTCGCGCGCCTCCTCCCCGAGAAGCCCGGCCTCTACGGTGATGCCGGCGGCGCGCAGCGCCGCGGCACCGCGGCCGTTCACGAGCGGGTTCGGGTCAGCGATCGCGTACACAACGCGCGCGACGCGCGCGGCGATCAGCGCCTCGGCGCACGGTGGCGTGCGGCCATGATGACTGCAGGGTTCCAGGGTGACATACACGCTCGCGCCGCTGGCCTGGCCTCCCGCCGCGCGCAGCGCGGCGGCTTCCGCATGCGCCTCGCCGGCGCGCTCATGCCAGCCTTCCGCGACGATGCGCCCGCGCTGCGCGAGCACGCAACCGACGCGTGGATTCGGGTCGGTGGTTTCCAGCCCGCGGGCCGCCAGCGTGAGCGCGCGTTGCATGGCGAAGCGATCGAAGTCGGAGAACATGGGCTACTTCTTGGCCGGCGCCTCGGCCGGCAGCAGCGGCAGCTGATCGCGGCTGGCCTCTGAGCTCTTGTGGCCGCGCGCGTGGGCGGCGTGCGCAACGCGCGATGCCGCGCGCAGGCGCTTGATCTCATCGTGAAAGGCCTCGACGTCCTCGAAGTGACGGTACACGGAGGCGAAGCGCACGTACGCGACCTCGTCCAGGTGCCGCAGCTCCTCCATCACCAGTTCACCAATGGCGCGGGCGGTGATCTCGCGGTCCCCGAGACTGCGCACCTTGTGCGCAATGCGGCTCACCGCCTCGTCGATCTCCTCACGCGCTACCGGGCGCTTTTCCAGCGCCTTTTCCATGCCGGCGCGCAGCTTGCCCTCATCGAACGCCTGGCGGGCACGGTCGCCCTTGACCACCACCGGCATCACCAGCTCCGCGGTCTCAAACGTCGTAAAGCGCTCGCCGCACTCCAGGCACTCGCGGCGGCGGCGGATCTGGCGCCCCTCGCCGGCGAGGCGCGAGTCGTTCACCTTGGTCTCGAGGTGGCCGCAGAAAGGACAGTGCACGCGGCGTACCCCGCGCTACTTCCCGTACACCGGGAAACGGCCGCAAAGTTCCAGCACCTGGGTGCGTACAGCCTCGGTGACCGCGGGCGCGCCTTCACAGTCCAGCACTTTGGCAATGAGATCCGCAACCAGCTCCACCTCGGGCTCCCTGAAGCCGCGCGTGGTGGCGGCCGGCGTGCCGATGCGCAGACCGCTCGTCACCATCGGCGGGCGCGGATCATTCGGCACGGCGTTCTTGTTGACCGTGATGTAGGCCCGGCCGAGCGCCGCGTCCGCATCCTTGCCGGTGATATTGCGGTCCACGAGGCTCATGAGGAACAGGTGGTTGTCCGTGCCACCGGAGACGATCTGGTAGCCGCGGCTCGCGAGCCGCGCCGCCATGGCGCGCGAGTTGGCGAGCACCTGGCGCTGGTAGTCGCGGAACTGCGGCTGCAGCGCCTCGAGCAGCGCCACCGCCTTCGCCGCGATCACGTGCATCAGCGGCCCGCCCTGGATCCCCGGGAAAACCATCGAATTGAGCTTCTTGGTGATCTCGTCGTTGGCGCGCGCCAGGATCAGCCCGCCGCGCGGCCCACGCAGCGTCTTGTGCGTCGTGGTCGTGACTACGTCGGCATGCGGCAGCGGGTTGGGATAGATGCCGGCGGCCACCAGCCCCGCGACGTGCGCCATGTCCACCACGAAGTACGCGCCCACGCTCCTGGCGATGGTCGCGAAACGCGCCCAGTCAACGATGCGTGAGTAGGCCGAAAACCCCGCGATGATCATCTTCGGCCGGTGCTCTTCGGCCAGCCGCTGCACCTGCTCGTAGTCGATCTCACCGGTGTCGGGCCGGATGCCGTACTGCGCGGCGCGAAAGAACTTACCGGAAAAATTCACCCGCGCGCCGTGCGTGAGGTGCCCGCCGTGGTCGAGACTCATGCCGAGAATGGGGTCGCCCGGTTGCACCAGTGCGAAGTAGGCGGCGGCATTCGCCTGCGAGCCGGAGTGCGGCTGCACGTTGGCATAGTCGGCGCCGAAGAGCTGCTTCGCGCGCTCGATCGCCAGGCTTTCCGCGATGTCGACGAACTCGCAGCCGCCGTAGTAGCGCTTGCCGGGGTAGCCTTCCGCGTACTTGTTGGTCAGCACCGAGCCTTGCGCCTCGAGTACGCGCGCACTGACGTAATTCTCGGAGGCGATGAGCTCCACGTGCTCTTCCTGCCGGCGCTGCTCGCCGGCGATGGCGCGCGAGAGCTCCGGATCAAACTCGGCGATGGAATCGGTCATCCGGAACATGCGCGGCGCCTCAGCTTCGGTAATGGCGAAAACGGGGCGCGAATTGTACCGGAACGACCCGCGAGCCGCCGGCAGGCGGCGCGGTCAGAGCAGGTTTTCTACCACCGCGGTCCAGGCTTGCGCGATGTTGGCGCGGTTGTAACCCCCGCCACCCAGGGCCAGCACCCGCCCGTGGCCAAGCCGATCGGCCAGGGTTCCAAGGTCCTTTGCCGCCCGGCCATGGGTGTTGCGCGAAAATCGCAGGTGCGTGATCGGATCGCCCTCAATGCTGTCCGCACCGCACTGCAGGATGAAGAACTGCGGTGTGAATTTCTCCAGGTGCGCCAGCACCGCCGGCCACACCTGCGCGAACACCTCGTCGTCCGCACCCGGTGGCAGCGGCACATTGAGCTTCATGCCCACGGCCGGCCCGCGGCCGGTCTCGGCGGCCGAGCCGGTCCCCGGATACAGGTAGCGGCCGTCCTCGTGCAGGTCCGCGAACACCACCGCCGGATCCTCTTCAAAGCCGTAGAACACCCCGTCGCCGTGGTGCGCGTCGATGTCAACGTAGGCGATGCGCGTAAGGCCCGCACGCTTGAGCTGTTCGATTGCGACGCCGCAGTCGTTGAACACGCAAAACCCGGCGGCCCGCTCGCGCGCCGCATGGTGCAAGCCGGCGATGGGCACGAACGCCCGGCGACATTCCCCGCGCATGATCGCTTCGGTGGCACTCAGGGTGGCGCCGACGACGGTGGCGGCCGCTTCGTACACGCCGCGGAACGCCGGCGTATCCCCCGCGTCGAGAAGTCCCGCGCCGTTCCTGGAAGCCTCGCGCACGAACTCAAGGTAGGCGGGCGTGTGAAAGGAACGCAGTTCCTCGTCGGTGGCCATCCGCGGCTCGAGGATCTGCACGCGGCGATTCAACCCCTGCGCCTCGAACTCGCGCACGAAGGCCGAGAGTCGATCCGGCCCGAACGGATGGCCGTCGCCGAATCCGTAGCGCGCCAGGCGCTCGCTGACGATGGCTGCCACGGTGCTCATGGAGCCTAAGCCTAACACAGCATCGGGCGCGTTCTGCGCCACGCGTCCCGGGCATCGCCATCCGCACCGGCCTCGCCCATAATCGCGCTTGCATTTATTTACACTCGACAGCGCATGGCCCAATACATCTACACCATGAATCGTGTCTCGAAGGTGGTGCCGCCGAAGCGCGTCATCCTGCGGGACATCAGCCTGTCATTCTTTCCGGGCGCCAAGATCGGCGTGCTCGGGCTCAACGGCTCGGGCAAATCGACGCTCCTGAAAATCATGGGGGGCATCGACACGAGCTTCGATGGCGAAGCGCGCCCGCAGAGCGGCATCCGCATCGGCTTTCTGCCGCAGGAACCGCAGCTGGACGCGGCCAAGGACGTGCGCACGACCGTGATGGAGGGCGTCGGCGAGACCTTCCGCCAGCTCGAGGAATTCAATCAGATCAGCGAGAAATTCGCGCAGCCCATGGACGAGGAGCAGCTGAACGCGCTGCTCGCGCGCCAGGCGCAGCTGCAGGACGCCATCGACGCCGCCGGCGGCTGGGAGCTGGAGCGCAAGCTGGAGACCGCCGCCGACGCGCTGCGCCTGCCGCCCTGGGATTCGAGCATCGGTCCGCTATCGGGCGGGGAGCAGCGTCGCGTCGCCCTGTGCCGCCTGCTGCTGTCAGCGCCGGACATGCTGCTGCTCGATGAACCCACTAACCACCTCGACGCCGAGTCCATCGCCTGGCTCGAGCACTACCTGGAGGAGTATCCGAGCACGGTGATCGCGGTGACCCACGATCGTTACTTTCTCGATAACGTCGCGCAGTGGATCCTCGAGCTCGATCGCGGCTACGGCATCCCCTGGCACGGCAACTACTCCTCGTGGCTCGAACAGAAAGAACAACGGCTGGCACTTGAGGAGCGCGAACGCGAGGGGCTGCGCAAGACGCTCGCGCACGAGCTCGAATGGGTGCGGCAGAACCCCAAGGCGCGCCAGGCGAAGAGCAAGGCGCGGCTGCAGCGCTACGAGGAACTCGCCTCGCGTGAGTTCCAGGAGCGCAACGAAACCAACGAGATCTATATTCCGCCCGGCGAACGCCTCGGCGACCTGGTGATTGCCGCCGCAGGCCTGCGCAAGGGCTACGGCGAGCGGCTGCTGATCGACAACCTCACCTTCAGCCTGCCACGCGGCGGCATCGTCGGCATCATCGGCCCGAACGGCGCCGGCAAGACCACCCTCTTCCGCATGCTCACCGGTGCGGAGAAGCCCGATGCGGGGGAGATCCGCTTAGGCCCCAGCGTGCGTCTCGCGTACGTCGACCAGTCGCGGCAGACGCTGGATGACAAGAAGAGCGTCTGGGCGGAGATCTCCGGTGGTCTCGACATGATCAAGGTGGGGAACTACGAGACGCCCTCGCGCGGTTACGTCGGGCGCTTCAACTTCAAGGGCACCCAACAGCAGCAGCTGATCGGTGAGCTCTCGGGGGGCGAGCGCAACCGCGTGCATCTGGCCAAGGTGCTGCGCTCCGGGGGCAACGTCCTCCTGCTGGATGAGCCGACCAACGACCTGGACGTGGAGACGCTGCGCGCGCTCGAGGAGGCGCTACTGAACTTCCCCGGCTGCGTGGTCGTGATCTCCCACGACCGCTGGTTCCTCGACCGCATTGCCACCCACATCATGGCCTTCGAAGGCGATTCGCAGGTCGTGTGGTTCGAGGGCAACTACCAGGAGTACGTAGCGGACTTCAGGCGGCGCAAGGGCGAGGATGCCGCCCAGCCGCATCGCATCAGGTACAAGCCGCTGACGCGCTGAGGGGAGCAGCAGGCCTTGGCTCCTCCGGTGACAGTGCCACCCCCGCCAGACGACGGGGAATACGCCCTGTGGCGCTGGGCAGGTCCGCTCGCGGCCCTGGTGGTGTTCGCGGGCGTAGGACTGGTGCTGCACCACCAGCTCGCGCAGCTGCACGTCAGCCGCGTGTTCGAGCATCTGCA